>NZ_CBCOON010000011.1:0-510 GCF_965111625.1 Streptococcus sp. Marseille-Q6504 | reverse complement strand
CGTCTCCAAGTGACTTGGTGAAGCCAGATTTAAGAGTTGCGGTCATAACACCATTTTCAACCTTAATGTCGAACTTGTCTGTCACATCTGCACCAGTTACTGAATCGTAAGCCTTGATAGCTGAAGCGTCTACATCAACCTTAGTTTCATCGAAGTCATCAGAAATACTTACTGATTGGATGTTATCCTTGTTGTCAGCGTCGAATTTAGTTGTATCAAGCCATACTTGGTAAACCAATTTAGCGCCACGCTTAACAGTCTTAGTATTCAAGTTTTCTGCTTCGTTGTTGTCAGTCTTATCTGCGTATGGATCTTTATTGGTATCTCCGTACTTGTCTGTCAACTCAGAATCATCATCGAGAAGCTTGTTATCAGTAATTGAGAACTTAGCTGTATCCAATACATACTTCTCTGGTTGGAACTTAGGTTCTTCCGGAGGAGTCACAGTGTTGTTGAACTCTGTATCTGGAGCGTCAGTCACTGTCTTCACAAGTGCTTTAGATTTTCCAT
>NZ_CBCOON010000010.1:0-5062 GCF_965111625.1 Streptococcus sp. Marseille-Q6504 | reverse complement strand
GGTCCGTTGGTCAAGGGGTTAAGACACCGCCTTTTCACGGCGGTAACACGGGTTCGAATCCCGTACGGACTATGGGTGTATCGCGGTTGATGGAAATAGGAATTAAAAAAAGTTAAAAAAACCTGTTGACAGAGAAAAGTGACTGTGATATACTAATATAGTTGTCGTAAGCGCGACAAAGACCTTTGAAAACTGAACAAGACGAACCAATGTGCAGGGCACTACAACATTAAGTTGTAGTACTGAACAATGAAAAAAACAATAAATCTGTCAGTGACAGAAATGAGTGAGAACTCAAACTTTTAATGAGAGTTTGATCCTGGCTCAGGACGAACGCTGGCGGCGTGCCTAATACATGCAAGTAGAACGCTGAAGGAAGGAGCTTGCTCTTTCCGGATGAGTTGCGAACGGGTGAGTAACGCGTAGGTAACCTGCCTGGTAGTGGGGGATAACTATTGGAAACGATAGCTAATACCGCATAACAGTAGATATCGCATGATAGCTGCTTAAAAGGTGCAATTGCACCACTACCAGATGGACCTGCGTTGTATTAGCTAGTTGGTGAGGTAACGGCTCACCAAGGCAACGATACATAGCCGACCTGAGAGGGTGATCGGCCACACTGGGACTGAGACACGGCCCAGACTCCTACGGGAGGCAGCAGTAGGGAATCTTCGGCAATGGACGGAAGTCTGACCGAGCAACGCCGCGTGAGTGAAGAAGGTTTTCGGATCGTAAAGCTCTGTTGTAAGAGAAGAACGAGTGTGAGAGTGGAAAGTTCACACTGTGACGGTATCTTACCAGAAAGGGACGGCTAACTACGTGCCAGCAGCCGCGGTAATACGTAGGTCCCGAGCGTTGTCCGGATTTATTGGGCGTAAAGCGAGCGCAGGCGGTTAGATAAGTCTGAAGTTAAAGGCTGTGGCTTAACCATAGTACGCTTTGGAAACTGTTTAACTTGAGTGCAAGAGGGGAGAGTGGAATTCCATGTGTAGCGGTGAAATGCGTAGATATATGGAGGAACACCGGTGGCGAAAGCGGCTCTCTGGCTTGTAACTGACGCTGAGGCTCGAAAGCGTGGGGAGCAAACAGGATTAGATACCCTGGTAGTCCACGCCGTAAACGATGAGTGCTAGGTGTTAGACCCTTTCCGGGGTTTAGTGCCGTAGCTAACGCATTAAGCACTCCGCCTGGGGAGTACGACCGCAAGGTTGAAACTCAAAGGAATTGACGGGGGCCCGCACAAGCGGTGGAGCATGTGGTTTAATTCGAAGCAACGCGAAGAACCTTACCAGGTCTTGACATCCCTCTGACCGCTCTAGAGATAGAGTTTTCCTTCGGGACAGAGGTGACAGGTGGTGCATGGTTGTCGTCAGCTCGTGTCGTGAGATGTTGGGTTAAGTCCCGCAACGAGCGCAACCCCTATTGTTAGTTGCCATCATTCAGTTGGGCACTCTAGCGAGACTGCCGGTAATAAACCGGAGGAAGGTGGGGATGACGTCAAATCATCATGCCCCTTATGACCTGGGCTACACACGTGCTACAATGGTTGGTACAACGAGTCGCAAGCCGGTGACGGCAAGCTAATCTCTTAAAGCCAATCTCAGTTCGGATTGTAGGCTGCAACTCGCCTACATGAAGTCGGAATCGCTAGTAATCGCGGATCAGCACGCCGCGGTGAATACGTTCCCGGGCCTTGTACACACCGCCCGTCACACCACGAGAGTTTGTAACACCCGAAGTCGGTGAGGTAACCATTTGGAGCCAGCCGCCTAAGGTGGGATAGATGATTGGGGTGAAGTCGTAACAAGGTAGCCGTATCGGAAGGTGCGGCTGGATCACCTCCTTTCTAAGGATAAGGAATGCACATTGGTCTTGTTTAGTCTTGAGAGGTCTTGTGGGGCCTTAGCTCAGCTGGGAGAGCGCCTGCTTTGCACGCAGGAGGTCAGCGGTTCGATCCCGCTAGGCTCCATTGGTGAGAGATCACCAAGTAATGCACATTGAAAATTGAATATCTATATCAAATAGTAACAAGAAAATAAACCGAAAACGCTGTAGTATTAATAAGAGTTTATGACTGAAAGGTCAAAAAAGTAAGGTTAAGTTAATAAGGGCGCACGGTGGATGCCTTGGCACTAGGAGCCGAAGAAGGACGTGACAAACGACGATATGCCTTGGGTAGCTGTAAGTAAGCGATGATCCAGGGATTTCCGAATGGGGGAACCCAACAGGTACTACCTGTTACCCATATCTGTTAAGGATATGAGGAGGAAGACGCAGTGAACTGAAACATCTAAGTAGCTGCAGGAAGAGAAAGCAAAAGCGATTGCCTTAGTAGCGGCGAGCGAAACGGCAGGAGGGCAAACCGAAGAGTTTACTCTTCGGGGTTGTAGGACTGCAATGTGGACTCAAAGACTATAGAAGAATGACATGGGAAGGTCAGCCAAAGAGAGTGAGAGCCTCGTATTTAAAATAGTCTTTGTACCTAGCAGTATCCTGAGTACGGCGAGACACGTGAAATCTCGTCGGAATCTGGGAGGACCATCTCCCAACCCTAAATACTCCCTAGTGACCGATAGTGAACCAGTACCGTGAGGGAAAGGTGAAAAGCACCCCGGGAGGGGAGTGAAATAGAACCTGAAACCGTGTGCCTACAACAAGTTCGAGCCCGTTAATGGGTGAGAGCGTGCCTTTTGTAGAATGAACCGGCGAGTTACGATATGATGCGAGGTTAAGTTGAAGAGACGGAGCCGTAGGGAAACCGAGTCTGAATAGGGCGCTTTAGTATTATGTCGTAGACCCGAAACCATGTGACCTACCCATGAGCAGGTTGAAGGTGCGGTAAGACGCACTGGAGGACCGAACCAGGGCACGTTGAAAAGTGCTTGGATGACTTGTGGGTAGCGGAGAAATTCCAAACGAACTTGGAGATAGCTGGTTCTCTCCGAAATAGCTTTAGGGCTAGCGTCGACATTAGAGATTCTTGGAGGTAGAGCACTGTTTGGGTGAGGGGTCCATCCCGGATTACCAATCTCAGATAAACTCCGAATGCCAATGAATTATGGTCGGCAGTCAGACTGCGAGTGCTAAGATCCGTAGTCGAAAGGGAAACAGCCCAGACCACCAGCTAAGGTCCCAAAATAATTGTTAAGTGGAAAAGGATGTGGGGTTGCACAGACAACTAGGATGTTAGCTTAGAAGCAGCTATTCATTCAAAGAGTGCGTAATAGCTCACTAGTCGAGTGACCCTGCGCCGAAAATGTACCGGGGCTAAAACAATTTACCGAAGCTGTGGATACCTTTATAGGTATGGTAGGAGAGCGTTCTATGTGTGGAGAAGGTGTACCGTGAGGAGCGCTGGAACGCATAGAAGTGAGAATGCCGGTATGAGTAGCGAAAGACAGGTGAGAATCCTGTCCACCGTAAGACTAAGGTTTCCAGGGGAAGGCTCGTCCGCCCTGGGTTAGTCGGGACCTAAGGAGAGACCGAAAGGTGTATCCGATGGACAACAGGTTGATATTCCTGTACTAGAGTATGTAGTGATGGAGGGACGCAGTAGGCTAACTAAAGCAGACGATTGGAAGTGTCTGTCTAAGCAGTGAGGTGTGAATTGAGTTAAATGCTTAATTCTATAACATTGAGCTGTGATGGGGAGCGAAGTTTAGTAGCGAAGTTAGTGACGTCACACTGCCAAGAAAAGCTTCTAGCGTTTAAACATACTCTACCCGTACCGCAAACCGACACAGGTAGTCGAGGCGAGTAGCCTCAGGTGAGCGAGAGAACTCTCGTTAAGGAACTCGGCAAAATGACCCCGTAACTTCGGGAGAAGGGGTGCTGACTTTACGTCAGCCGCAGTGAATAGGCCCAAGCAACTGTTTATCAAAAACACAGCTCTCTGCTAAATCGTAAGATGATGTATAGGGGGTGACGCCTGCCCGGTGCTGGAAGGTTAAGAGGAGTGCTTAGCGCAAGCGAAGGTATGAATTGAAGCCCCAGTAAACGGCGGCCGTAACTATAACGGTCCTAAGGTAGCGAAATTCCTTGTCGGGTAAGTTCCGACCCGCACGAAAGGCGTAATGATTTGGGCACTGTCTCAACGAGAGACTCGGTGAAATTTTAGTACCTGTGAAGATGCAGGTTACCCGCGACAGGACGGAAAGACCCCATGGAGCTTTACTGCAGTTTGATATTGAGTGTCTGTACCACATGTACAGGATAGGTAGGAGTCTATGAGATCGGGACGCCAGTTTCGAAGGAGACGTTGTTGGGATACTACCCTTGTGTTATGGCCACTCTAACCCGGATAGGTGATCCCTATCGGAGACAGTGTCTGACGGGCAGTTTGACTGGGGCGGTCGCCTCCTAAAAGGTAACGGAGGCGCCCAAAGGTTCCCTCAGAATGGTTGGAAATCATTCGCAGAGTGTAAAGGTATAAGGGAGCTTGACTGCGAGAGCTACAACTCGAGCAGGGACGAAAGTCGGGCTTAGTGATCCGGTGGTTCCGTATGGAAGGGCCATCGCTCAACGGATAAAAGCTACCCTGGGGATAACAGGCTTATCTCCCCCAAGAGTTCACATCGACGGGGAGGTTTGGCACCTCGATGTCGGCTCGTCGCATCCTGGGGCTGTAGTCGGTCCCAAGGGTTGGGCTGTTCGCCCATTAAAGCGGCACGCGAGCTGGGTTCAGAACGTCGTGAGACAGTTCGGTCCCTATCCGTCGCGGGCGTAGGAAATTTGAGAGGATCTGCTCCTAGTACGAGAGGACCAGAGTGGACTTACCGCTGGTGTACCAGTTGTCTTGCCAAAGGCATCGCTGGGTAGCTATGTAGGGAAGGGATAAACGCTGAAAGCATCTAAGTGTGAAACCCACCTCAAGATGAGATTTCCCATGATTTTATATCAGTAAGAGCCCTGAGAGATGATCAGGTAGATAGGTTAGAAGTGGAAGTGTGGCGACACATGTAGCGGACTAATACTAATAGCTCGAGGACTTATCCAAAGTAACTGAGAATACGAAAGCTTAAGGTTTTCTTGATATTTGATAGATATTCAATTTTGAGTA
>NZ_CBCOON010000009.1:0-63980 GCF_965111625.1 Streptococcus sp. Marseille-Q6504 | reverse complement strand
AACAGGTTTTTTTAACTTTTTTTAATTCCTATTTCCATCAACCGCGATACACCCATAGTCCGTACGGGATTCGAACCCGTGTTACCGCCGTGAAAAGGCGGTGTCTTAACCCCTTGACCAACGGACCTGAGCTTTTTAACTCTTTCTATTATACCTACTTTTTCTGCCTTGTCAAGAACTTGAGATAATTTTTTCTTATTTTTTGTTTTTTACAAAGCAAAAAGCCCACTGTTGTAGGCTTCTTACAATATAGAATCTTATCTTAAAGCATTTTGTTGTAGAATTCAACGATAAGCGCTTCGTTGATTTCTGGGTTGATTTCATCACGTTCTGGCAAACGAGTCAATGAACCTTCCAATTTTTCAGCGTCGAATGATACGAATGCTGGACGTCCAAGAGTAGCTTCTACCGCTTCAAGGATTGCTGGAACTTTCAATGATTTTTCGCGAACTGAGATTACTTGACCTGGAGTTACGCGGTATGATGGGATATCAACACGTTTTCCGTCAACAAGGATGTGACCGTGGTTTACGAATTGACGAGCTTGACGGCGAGTAGTCGCAAGACCAAGACGGTAAACTACGTTATCCAAACGACGTTCCAAAAGAAGCATGAAGTTGAAACCTAGGATTCCGCCCTTGATTTTTGTAGCTTGTACGAACAAGTTACGGAATTGTTTTTCACCTACTCCGTATGTGAAACGAAGTTTTTGTTTTTCAGCCAATTGCAAACCGTATTCTGACAATTTAGAACGGTTGTTTGGTCCGTGTTGTCCTGGTACGTAGTTACGACGTGCCAATTCTTTACCTGTACCTGTAAGTGAAAGGCCAAGGCGACGAGCTTGTTTCCAAGATGGTCCTGTATAACGTGACATATGTATGTCCTCCTAATATAGATATAATTTCGGCGGAAATAGTCACTTAGAAAGCTCTGATTCGTGCAGATGCCCTTCGCCCAAACAGCCAAGGTTACTTGTTATAAGACACCTGTTGACGAGCTTCATGCTTTCCTGCTGCTATTTCACACAAAGGCTATTGTACCATGAAATACTACATTTGTAAAGAGAATTTTCTATCTATTTTATTTTTCGTTAAATTTAGATAAGGTATCCAAATATTGGTTATTAATCACCGCCATGATATAGGTATCAGGTTTTAATAAGTCATCCGGCCCAAATTGAACATCCAAGGGAGCATTTTCATAGTCACGAAAACCAAGAATATTGAGATTGTATTGTCCTCGAAGATCAAGATGACTTAGACTCTTACCTGCCCACGACCGTGGAATTTTCATCTCGACTATCGAGACATTTTTGTCCAACTGAAAAACATCAACGCTGTTATTAAATAAAATAGTCTGCGCCAACGAACGACCCATCTCATATTCTGGTGAGATGACTGAATCTGCGCCAATTTTTTCAAGGACTTTTTTTGCTGTATGGCTTTTAACCTTAGCAATAACAGTTGGCACTCCTAGACTCTTGCAATGCATGACTGCAAGCACACTAGATTCTAAATTTTCCCCAGTTGCCACCACAACTGTATCGCAGGTATCAATTCCTGCTGAGAGCAAGAGCTCTTCATCTGTTATATCTCCAACAACTCCACGTACCAAGACAGGTTCGAACTGATTGATTCGCTCTTCATGGTCGTCAATGGCTATAATATTTACATCATGCTTAGCAAGAGCCGCGAGAACACTGCTCCCAAAAATTCCCAAACCTAAAATTCCAATTGTCCGATCTGACATAGTTTATCCTTTCTTATCCTATGGTAATATCTGCTTTCATATAGTGGATCATATCTTTCTTATCTGGTTGATACTCAGCCAAACTAACTAATAGCGTCAGTGGTCCAATTCGTCCGATAAACATCAGTAGCATGATAATGCTAAGAGCTAATCTGCCTAACTCTGGTGTCAAATTTGCAGTTACTCCGACCGTGGCAAGCGCTGAAATTGTCTCGAACATGATGTAGATAAAGCGCGGATTCCCTTCTGCTGTTACCCCTAACAGGATCAAGCCCAGCAAGAAAGTTAGCAAGAAGATAATAAAGACACTGAATGATTTTTGGACTGTCCGAGGTAAAATTGTTCTTCGAGCTACATTGGCATGAGGCAAGCCTAAAAGCTCACTGCGTGCAAATACTAATAATACAAAGAAGGTTGTGATTTTAAGCCCCCCGGCTGTTCCACCAGGCGCCCCACCGAGAAACATCTGCAAAATATAGATCATCAAGGTAACAGGCCTAGCCTGAGTAAAATCAATAGAAGCGAAGCCTGCCGTCCGCATGCTGACAGTTTGGAAGAAACTGACTAGCAATTTATCTGGGAAGTTGAGATTTCCAATCGTTCCCGGATTGTTCCACTCTATCAAGAGGGTTGAAACTGTTCCAGTAAATAAAATTCCAGCTGTCAAGAAGAGAACCAACTTGGTATGGAAGCGAAGCCGACGTTTTTTCTTGCTCAACTGCGTGGCCAGGTCAAACCAAACCATGAACCCTAGACCGCCTGTGATGATCAAAGCAGCAAGCACTAGATTAATCAAAGGATCAGTTTGAAAAGCTACTAAACTTGTACTTCCAAAATTATCAAAACCAGCATTACAGAAAGCTGAAATAGCTACGAAGATAGAGGTAAAAATCCCTCGGCCCCAACCAAATTCCGGAACAAAACGAAAACTTAACAGGAAGGCTCCGAGTCCTTCAACGATAAAAGTCGTCAAGAAAATCGAACGTATGAAAACCATTAAAGACTGAGTTTCTCCATAACTAAAGCTCTCCAGAATTGTTTCACGGCTACGAAGACTTAGCTTTTGCTTGCTTTGAATATAAAAGACCCCTATAAAGGTCATGAGACCCAAACCACCAATCTGGATCAAAAACATACAGATTAACTGCCCCCAGATGTTATATGTGGTAGCTACTGGTTGAGTAAAGAGTCCTGTCACACAGACCATGGATACTGCTGTAAAGAGATGGTCGAAATAGGTCGCTTGGGAGCTTGTTGCTTGCACAAATGGCAGACTCAAAAGGAGAGAGCCTGCGAGAATAACCAAAGCAAAACTTAAAAAAATTCGACGAGCAGGTGATAAACGCCCCAAGGTCGTGTTTATTTTTTCCGAAAATGATTTGAATAACATAGTTACATTGTACCATAAAACAGTTAAAGCAGTCACATATGACTAACGATTTCAAGACAGAGTTCTAAGGCCTTGTCAAAAGCTTCTGAACCCCAATCGCGACTATCATAATTTTCTAAATCGGCTAAAGAATCTGCGGTAAAGAGCAACTCTCCCCAGACAACTCCACGTAGCTGGGCTACTGCCGCAAGAGCGGAGCACTCCATCTCCACAACTGCACAGCCTTCTTTCTTACGATAGGCAACTTTTTCAGCTGTTTCTCGGTAAAAACCATCTGTCGACCAAGTCATAACCTCTTCATAAGGAATGCCTAGTTGTTCCAAGACTTGCTCGATGGCAGAAATCGCTTCGACATGTACATCCATATAACGAGAAGGCGCTACATAGTGGTAGCTGGTCCCCTCATCTCGCAGGGCTCGGACTGGAACCAGAAAGGCATTTTCCTCTATATCGGCTAGGACGCCACAGGTTCCAGTGGAAATGATTTGTTCCACACCGTAGCCAATCAACCAATCCATAAACTGGGCCGCTGGAGCAGAGCCAACGGGAGCCTGGGCAAGACAAATCTCCTCGCCCTTGTAGTTGATGACATAGACTGGATAAGTCTTGGTGGCAGAAATGAACTCGCCAACGCACTCTGCTCCTATTTCCTGGGCGTAGCGGTCAATCTCCTCCTCCAAAAATGCATAGATACACTTCTTTGGCAATTGTAAATCTAAGCCTTCGTGATTTGGCATGATGACTGCCTGAGGATTGTCATCAAATTCTAAAATAGGAATGGCATGTTTTTGAATCATAAAGCACCTCCTCTAAATTTGTACTATTATAACAAAAGCTAAACGAAAGTCAAGACGGGAGGCTAAGTCAAATCAGAAAAACCTACCTTAAGTAGGAAACAACAATTAAATGCTTTTTTCGTCATAATAAAATTGCTATAGCTTAGGAATTAGTTTATAATAGATTGAATTTAAAAAAGGGAGAAATCTTATGAAATTCTATTCATATGACTATGTTCTCAGTCAGATTAGTCAACAGAATTGGACCATGATTATTGTGTCGACATTCTTAGTGATTGTGACTGGATTCTTTGCATTTAAGGCTTTCAAAGATAAAAGAGGGAGTAAGTTCCGTGAATTATCGCTCATTTCTATTTTGACCTTAATTGCTTTTGTATTGATTAGCATTACGAATTTTCAAAACAGCCAATCCAATGATAATCAATTTCGTAGTTCCTTGCACTTCATCGAAATTGTATCAAAAGAGTTAGGTGTTGATAAGAAAAATGTTTATGTCAACACATCAGCAGTGACTGATGGGGCGATTATTAAAGTAGGTGACAATTTTTATCGTGCCATTAGTGGGACTGACCAAGATAGCTATTTATTAGAAAAGATGGAACTCTATAAATCAGATGTGGAACTCGTGGAGGTTGAAAAATGATAAGCTTTTTTGCTACAATTGCAATTAAATTAGCCTTGGGGCTACTTTCTCTTGTTTTTGTTATTAACGTAACAGGTAAAGGAAATTTAGCACCAAGTTCTGCAGTAGATCAAATCCAGAACTTTGTTCTCGGGGGTATTATCGGTGGGGTTATCTACAATAGTTCTATCACCATCATCCAATACATTGTTATCCTCATCATCTGGACTATTCTCATCTTGCTCCTTAAATGGCTGAATACCAATGTTTCTCTGATTAAACATCTGATTGACGGAAAACCTACTATTATCATAAAAAATGGTCAGTTAGACCCTGAAGCCTGTCGATCAAAAGGTCTTGCAGCTGCAGATGTAGCTCTTAAATTGCGCGCCCAAGGAATCTTCCAACTAAAAGACGTCAAGAGAGCTGTGATTGAGCAAAACGGACAGCTAATTGTTGTAAGAATGGGTGACGAAAATCCTAAGTACCCAGTCATTACAGATGGTGTTGTCCAAGTTGAAATCCTAGAAACCATTGGAAAAACTGAGGAATGGCTAACAGAAAAATTAAAAGAAGAAGGTTTCGAAGACGTTTCTAATATTTTTATCGCAGAATATGATAAAGGTCAACTGAATGTTGTAACCTATTAAAAAAACAAACTGATGCTTTTCGTATCAGTTTTTTGCTTTTTAGCATAAAAGGGTATATACTTAAATTAATATCTAATGTAATTTAGATAATACAAAAAATTAACGTAGGTATCCCCCATGTCAATCGAAGAAAAATTCAACCAAGCTAAAGGTTCTGTTAAAGAAGGTTTTGGTAAACTAACTGGCGATACAAAAACTCAAGCAGAAGGAGCTGCAGAAAAGGTAGCTTCAAAAGCTAAAGAAGTTGCTGAAGATGCAAAAGAAGCTGTCGAAGGTGCAGTATCTGGCGTAAAAAACATCTTTAAAAAAGACGGAGAATAATTCTTTTTCGTCCTAATAACATAAGAAAATCTCCCTTCTCTTTCGAGAAAGGAGATTTTCTTTTATGGTCGTCCACCAGGGCCACCATTCCCTTGAGGTCCACCTCCACCAGGCATCGAATTGACAATCTCAGTTTGTTTTTCACCATTGAAATAGATGTCTCCGCCTGTATAAGTCGCTGTTCCATCAAAGTCAAAACCAGTTTGACCAGTCATTTTGATGGTTCCTCCATTAACTGTAATGTTCCCGTTTGAGTCAATTGGATCCGTGTCCCCTTGACCAACTTCAACGGTCAAATTCCCACCATTCATAGTAAAGAAGATTTCACTTTGTTGGGCGTTTTTGTTGGCCGCATTGACACCATCATCTGTTGAGTATATGTTGATGTCTCCGCCGTTGATAGTAATTGACTTCCCTTCTAATCCTTCGGTAGATTTCTTAACGGTATAGGTACCACTATCAATAACTAAATCACCTGATGCGTGGATACCATCGTCCCCTGCAGTAACAGTGATGGTATTATCAGAGAGATACATGGTTCCTACAGATGTGTCCTCATCATTGTCGACCTTAACTCCGTCTTCCTTGGCATCGATAGTCATGGTTGTGCCGGTAATGTTGAATTCATCATTGACATTAAAGGCATCCCCAACTGCCGTGATATTATAAGCCCCACCTGTGATATGAAGCGTATCGTTTGCTTTAATACCATTATTTTTCTTACCATCTACATTGAGAGTTCCTTTACCATTGATGGTTAAGTCCACTTTAGAGAAGAGGGCTGCATCAGCTTTTTCGTCACTATTAGAAGCTGAATCTGACAGGCTATTGCTTGTCCCATCTGCTAGAGTTAAGTAGACGTGGCCAGCTGATGTTGCAGAAATAGCTGCATTGGTGTTGGTCATGGTTACACCGTTTAGGATGATATGTACATCATCTGTTTTTTCAGCTGCAATCTTGATTTGAATACCGTCAGATTGTCCAGAAATCACATAAGTTCCAGACTTAGAGATGGTAACGGTAGAGTCTGACACAGCAACTCCTTCACCAGAAACAGTTGCAGTAGATCCAGACAGCGTCACAGTTGATGCAGATTTTTCATCGTAGGAAGTATCGTAGTCCTTGTCTGTAAAATAGCTAGTTTTCTTAGCTTCTGTAGTTGATGTCGTTTTCGTTGTTGCAGTATTGCTAGCTGTTGTATTTGAAGTTGACTGGGTACAAGCTGTTACTAGTGCTAGAGTTGCTATACTCGTTAATAAGAATGTCCATTTTTTTGCTTTCATACTCATTTCCTCGTCTTTCATTTTACATGCTCTTAGTCTACGGAACTTCCCTAAAATAAGCCTAAACTTTTTCTGAAAGTTTTCTTAACCACATCCGAACTTCATTAATACTCATTGTTTATGGTAAAAAAAGAACAGCATTTTGCTGTTCTTTTAGTTTTCTTTAACTGGAATTTCCTTGATAACCCGTGCTGGGTTGCCTGCCAGAACTACATTATCACCAAAAGATTTAGTAATGACCGCTCCTGCTCCTGCAACAACGTTATCACCTAGTGTAACACCTGGAAGGACAATAACCCCACCACCTGCCCAGAAGTTCTTACCAATCGTAATGGGTTTCCCAAATTCTAAACCTGAATTTCGTTCATCCGGATCTAGAGGGTGAAGAGGTGTTAAAAACTGACAATTTGGGCCAATCATGGCATTATCACCGATGGTAATAGGACAAACATCTAACATTGTCAGATTCCAATTGGAATAGAAATTTTCTCCCAAATGAATATTGACACCATAATCCACCACCAAACGAGTATTGACATAGAAGTTTTCACCAGTTGAGCCAAACCAGCCTTTGATGATTTCCATACCTTTTACTGGGTCGACCTCTTCATTAAAGGAGGCTTGCTTTTGTCGTGCTGTTTGTGCTAGAGCACGAAGTTCTGGATCGAACGGGCGATAGGGTTCTCCCGCAATCATTTTTTGGTATTCACTTTTCATATCTTGATATCCTTGTTTATTTTACAAGATTGTAGCATAGTTCTATCCTTAAAACAAGCAGCAAAGAGATAAAAAAACTAGTACATCCAAAGATGTACTAGTTTTTAATTAGAAAGGTGACTTTTCCACTACTCTACAGAGTTGATTAGTCTTCTTTCTTTTTACGAGCGATAAGTCCAAATCCACTCAAGACACCTACTAAACCAAGGGCAGCAAGGCTAGCATGATCTTCAGTACCAGTATTTGGCAATTGAGGAGCATTTTCCTTAGCTGGAGTTGGTTTAACTGGAGCTTCTGGTTTTTCTGGAGTTACAACTTTCTTGTAGATGTGTTGGATGTTACCATTTGCATCTACAACAGTCTTCACAAACTCATATCCTGGAATATCTTTCTTAGGTTGTTCTCCATCCTCAGTTGGGTATCCTGGAATTGGGTTTCCATTTTCGTCAACATGAGTTGTTGTGATCTTTTCATAGACATGTACTGTATCACCGTTTGGCAACTTCTTAGTTTCAACGAAGCGGTATCCTGGAATATCTTTCTTAGGTTGTTCTCCATCCTCGGTTGGATATCCTGGAATTTCATTTCCGTCTTTATCCTTGTGACTAGTCTTCACTTTTTCGTAGACATGTTCTGTGTCACCGTTTGGAAGTTTCTTAGTCTCTACGAAGCGGTAACCTGGGATATCTTTCTTAGGTTGTTCACCGTCTTCTGTTGGGTTACCTGGAATTGGTTTACCATCTTTGTCTACAAACGTAGTAACTGGGGTTACAGTTGGGGTGTATGTTGCAGAAGCTTTTGTTCCGTTCATATCTTCACGCACAACTGTCACTGATGGAGCAGTTCCAGTAAATTCTGGTTCTGGTTTAAAGGTTACTGTTCCATCTGGAGCTACTGTGTATGTACCGACTCCTTCAACAGTCTTAGTTGTTGAACCATCTTCAAATGTAGCTGGAACATCATCATTCATAGGCACACGGCTATCGCCTTCCTTGAATGTTGGTTTGCCAGATTGTTCTTTACCTTTTGGTCCAATAGATGTAACAGGTTCTGCTGTTGGTGTTACTGGAGTTACAGTTGGGGTGTACTTAGCTGTAACTGGTGTACCATTCTTGTCTACACGTTTAACAGTCACACCTGTTCCTGTTCCTGTGAATGATTTTTCTGGTACAAATGTAACTGTTCCGTCTGGGGCTACTGTGTAAGTTCCCTCACCTGGAATTACCTTAGTTGTTGAACCATCTTCGAATGTTGCTGGCGTATCATCATCCATTGGTACACTTGGGTTACCTTCTGTAAAGTTAGGCTTACCTGTTTGTGTTTGACCTTGAATATCTGTTGATGTTGCTGGTTCTGCTGTTGGTGTTACTGGGGTTACAGTTGGGGTGTACTTAGCTGTAACTGGTGTACCATTCTTGTCTACACGTTTAACAGTCACACCTGTTCCTGTTCCTGTGAATGATTTTTCTGGTACAAATGTAACTGTTCCGTCTGGGGCTACTGTGTAAGTTCCCTCACCTGGAATTACCTTAGTTGTTGAACCATCTTCGAATGTTGCTGGCGTATCATCATCCATTGGTACACTTGGGTTACCTTCTGTAAAGTTAGGCTTACCTGTTTGTGTTTGACCTTGAATATCTGTTGATGTTGCTGGTTCCGCTGTTGGAACAACTGGAGTAATCTTAGGTGTGTATGTTGTTTCAGCTGGAGTGCCGTTAGCATCCTTAGCTTGAATTTTAACTGGAACTACTTCACCTGAGTATGACTTATCAGTTGGTGTAAAGGTTACAACACCTGTTTCTTTATCAACTGTGAAAGTACCAATAACTTCACCACTTGGAGATTTAGCATCTACAGAAGCCGCCGGTTGACCATTTTCGTCAAGAAGAGTAATGGTATCCTTGTCGATTGGTGCAACTGGGTCACCTTCTTTGAATGTAACAGTACCAGTTTGAACCACACCTTGAGGTGCAACTGATTCAGCTGGTGTTGCAGTTGGTGTTACTGGAGTTACAGTTGGTGTGTACTTAGCTGTTACTGGTGTACCGTTCTTGTCAACACGTTTAACAGTCACGCCTGTTCCTGTTCCTGTGAATGATTTTTCTGGTACGAAGGTTACAGTTCCGTCTGGTGCTACTGTGTATGTTCCTTCACCTGGGATAGTCTTAGTTGTTGAACCATCTTCGAATGTTGCTGGAACATCATCATCCATTGGTACACTTGGATTACCTTCTGTAAACTTAGGTTTACCTGATTGTGTTTGACCTTGTTTGTCAGTTGAAGTAGCATCTTCACCTGTTGGAACTACTGGAGTAATCTTAGGTGTGTAAGTTGTTTCTACAGCGGTACCGTTAGCATCTTTAGCTTGAACCTTAACTGGAACAACATCACCTGAGTATGACTTGTCAGTTGGTGTGAATGTTACAACACCTGTTTCTTTATCAACTGTGAAAGTACCGATTTCTTTACCTTCTGGTGACTTAGCAACTACAGATGGAGCTGGTTTACCATTTTCGTCAAGAAGAGTAATCGTATCCTTGTCGATTGGTGCAACTGGGTCACCTTCTTTGAATGTAACAGTACCAGTTTGAACCACACCTTGAGGTGCTACTGATTCAGCTGGTGTTGCAGTTGGTGTTACTGGTGTTACTGTTGGAGTGTACTTAGCTGTTACTGGTGTACCGTTCTTATCTACACGTTTAACAGTCACGCCTGTTCCTGTTCCTGTGAATGATTTTTCTGGTACGAATGTTACTGTTCCGTCTGGTGCTACTGTGTATGTTCCTTCACCTGGGATAGTCTTAGTTGTTGAACCATCTTCGAATGTTGCTGGAACATCATCATCCATTGGTACGTTTGAGTTACCTGGTGTGAATGTTGGTTTACCTGATTGTGTTTGACCTTGTTTATCAGTTGAAGTAGCATCTTCTGCTGTTGGTGTTACTGGTGTTACTGTTGGTGTGTAAGTTGAAGAAGCTTTTGTTCCATTCATATCTTCACGAACAACTGTAACTGATGGAGCTGTACCAACAAATGATTTTTCAGGAACAAATGTTACTGTTCCGTCTGGTGCTACTGTGTAAGTACCAACACCTTCAACTGTCTTAGTTGTTGAACCATCTTCAAATGTTGCTGGAACATCTTCGTTGATTGGAACTGTTTTTTCTACTCCATCAACTGTAACAGTTCCACCCTTGAATTCAGGCTTACCTTTTTGAGTTGCGCCTTGGATGTCTGTTGTTTCAGCTGGTGTTGCAGTTGGTGTTACTGGAACAATCTCAGGTGTGTAAGTTGTATCAACCTTAATACCATTTGAGCTTTCAGCTTGAACCTTAACAGGAGTTACTTTACCTGTGTAAGATTTATCAGTTGGTGTGAATGTTACAGTACCAGTTGCTGGGTCGATTGTGAATGTACCGATTGGTGTTGTTCCATCTTCAGCATAAGCTGTTGTAGTTGTAACTTCATTACCATCTTTATCCAAAAGTGTGTAGCTGTTATCTTTAATAGTGATTTCTTTGTCTTCACCGTTTACAGTAACAGTTGTACCTGCAAATGTTGGTTTACCTGTTTGAGTCGCACCTTGGATATCTTTAGATGTAGCTGGTTTAGCTGTTGGAGCAGCTGATTTTACAGTTGGTGTGTAGCTTGCTTCAGCAGTAATTGTTGAAGTTTCACCCTTCTCATTTGTAATAGTTGCAGTTGCTTGAACCTTAACGCCTGTAGCTTTTCCGACAAAGTCTGGTTCTGGAGTGAAAGTTACTGCTCCTGTAGTAGGATCGATTGTGTAAGTTCCTTCTCCTGGAACAGTCACAGTAGTTTCATCAGTAGGTTGACCAGTTGCTGGGTCTACCAATTTCTTGCTTGTGATTTTCGCAGTCTTATCGTTGCTCAACTCAAATGTAGGAGTTTGAGTTTGTGGAACGTTTTGGATGTCCTCAGACACTTTATCTGTTGGTGTGATCGTAATTGGAGTTACAGTTGGTGTGTACTTAGCTGTAGCTGTCTTAACGTACTCCTTTTGAACCTTACCGTCTTTGTTTCGACCAACTGGTGCTGACAATGTAACTTCAATGCCTTTAGCTGTTCCTACAAAGCTTGGTTCTGGGGTGAAGGTTACTTCACCTGTTGAAGGATTGATCGTGTATGTTCCTTCTCCAGCCACTGTTACAGATGTCGCATCAGTAGTACGACCAGTTGCTGGATCTACTAATTTAGCAGGATATTCTGCACTTGGAGTGACCGCAATCTTGTCCCCATTTAAGTTAGTTGCAGTTGTATTAAAGGTTGGTGTTCCTGTTTGAGTCGCTCCTTGCACATCAGTCGATGTCTTGTCAACCCCTTCGATTTCAATCGGAGTGACTGTTGGAACGTATTGACCATCCATAGTATTCAACTGACCATTAATGTTTGGTTCTTTGTCTGGGAATTTGGTTGACCAACCCGTATCGTAACCATTGTTGTCTACACGACGGATAGAGATACCATCTGCAGTTCCTAGGAAGTTATCTTCTGGGATAAACTCAACGTCTACGTCTTTACCGTTGGCAGTGATCTTGTATTTACCTTGACCTGGAACGACATAGTAACCATCTGCATCAAGAGTTGCACGGTTACCATCTTTATCAACGATGTATGGTTCTACAGTTTCGTCGATGACTGCCTGAGAGTTACGTTGATACTTGTGCTCTCCACGTGCTGTAAAGGTTACTGTTGCTGTTTGTTTAGTAGCTTGAGGACCAGAAGTTTCCTTAAATTCCCCTTTTGGTGGGTGGGTAATTTGAGTCTTGAAGTCTTCTACTTCCCCTGAAAAGGCCATACCAGTTGGGCTTTCAATCTCAGTATCTTTCTTGGCAATACGGACACGAGCACCTAGTTCGTTAACGCTAGGGTCGATATAAGTCTTGCTTTTTGCGAAGGTCAACTCAACTGTGCCATCTTGGGTCACTTTTGCAAGTTCAGAGCGCTCATCTTCATCAAAGGTACCGTTTTGGTTAAAGTCTACCCAACCATAGATATAAGCTTCTGAAGCTCCATCCAAATGGGCTTGAAGTGACATCTTGTAGTTACCTGGGCGTGTACGGTCCATCTTGATCATCTCATTGGTTGTCCCTTTGAGTTCATCCGGAAGCAATTGGTTAATTCCTTCATCGGCCGTGGTTGAGTTATCATCACCGAACCAGTCGAGAGTCGTATTCTCATCCATATCTGGGCTCACATTACCAATATACGGTTGATTTACTTTACCTCCAGTAACACCGTCTACAGTTGCAATGGTATGAACTGCCTTACCATATGACTCAGGAGCATCCCCTTCATCAAGTGGGAAGAACCCTAGCATAGCAGACTGTTTACCAGCTGAAGCGATGTAAAGTCCCACTTCAGATGCTCCACGCGTCATCACGAGTGGAACTGTTCTATCCCCTTGAGAAATGTTTGGTCCAAAGATGCCGGTTCCTAAACCTCCTGTAACCTTGTCAGGATTTCCAAAGTATTTCCAAGCTACTGGTTTCTTTTCTGGTCCAACTTCAGTAGAATTACGAAGTTGAGGTAGATTTTGACTACTGTATTTAGGTTTAGGTCCCAAAAGGTTCTCAACATCTTGTGGTTCATAAGTTACTGAGGTGGTTGGTTTGGTAGATTTCTTCCATTCCCCAATGTGCTGCCAACCTTGTCCGTTGGTAGTGAACATAACAAATTCACCAACATTGGCTTCCTCGCCATCAGCCATAACAACAGCTGGCTTAACTTTCTTGCCACGGAAGGTTGCAGAGATTTCAAACTGAACTCCAATATTCCCACCATTATATGCAGAACCCATGGTAGTCTTCTTGGCTTTGGTATCAACATTTTCCTTTTTGATTTCACTCCAACGAGTTTGGGCATCAGCAATAACGTCGGCTTCTTTGCCATCATTAAAATATTGTCTAGCAATTGGTGAAGTAACACCCTTTACATAGCCATTTTTTGCATTTGGATCATAGGTCGCTTTTTCGGCTTCTGTAGCTCCTTGCTCTTCCATCCGTTTTTTATAGATTTCAGTCGCTTGGAATGGTTTCAAGGATTTGACTTTTACCGTAACAACATAACCAGGCATGATTTCCTTGGTATAGGTAGCCCCAACTTGAAGAGCCAAGCTCTCTGTTAGCTCATCTGGTTTCAGTTCATTTTTAGCGACTTTGATTATTTTCGCTCCTGTCCAGTTGGCTACATCACCAAAGTCCAACCAAGTAATCTGGCTAGTCATAGATTTGGCATCAAGATCTGTTGTAAAGCCTGGTTTTTCAACTTTTGGAGTTGAAGTTGCGTCTTCAACGTCTGCACCAATTCCAGTAGCTGTTGCAGCATCTGCACGGAAGGCAGTATTCTTGTCAATCTCTTTACCATTACGAGGGTCGTTTTTCCCTGTATTTGCGATTGCGTTAGTACCTTCAGCTGGCTTAGTGTTTTCTGCAGGTTTACCTGTAGTGGCTTCTGTCTTTTCAGTAGCTGCTACTTTTTCTTCGGTTACAGCTTTTTCTTTGTTTTTAAGTTTAGAATTGACAATAGTTACAAGTGATTGGTAAGCTGCGTCAAGTTCAGCTTGGCTTGTAGCAGAAGTAAGTGCATTTTTAGCATTAGCAAGACCTACCTTAAGAATTTCAACGCTCTCGTCTGTCTTGTTGCTGTATTTACCATTTGCCACGTTTGCTTCAATTTCAGCAACGTAAGTTGCCAATTTTTCGCTATTTAGCTCAGGTTTTACTTCAGTAGAAACTGCAGGTGCTGCTTCTGCTTTATAAGTTACTTCTTTAGCAGGTGCTGCTTCTGTAGTTACAGGAGCTTCAGCTTTGTCTACTTCTGTTGTAGCTGCAACTCCGTCAGCTTGTTTTTCTTCAGTTACTTCATCAGCTCCGACACCTGTAGCAGTTCCGAGCATTACCAACGTTCCGAGTAAGACCGAGCAAACTCCTACATGAAGCTTACGGATCGAGAATCGACTAATTCGGTCGTTAAACAGATCATTTTTCATGTTTTACCTCCAATACCCTTTCGGGAATGTATATATTGTTATAGTTTATGCATTGTTTTTACAAAATCCTAAACATGCAACGCTCCTATTTTAGCACTATTGTACTTAAAAACCAAGCATTATGCTCATTGTTTTGAAAGTTGAAATCAATATACATTTATTCCATTTTTTTACTATTTTTCCAAGAAAATATACATTACACTTTCATGACCAACACACACCAAAAGAGGGAAGACCCTCTTTTGGATAAATCGGTTTATTCACTTGTTTCAACAGTCTCGACTTGGGCATCTACTTGCTCTTCTTGTGAATCTGCAAGGAGGGACTCTTCGTTGACTGCTTGCGGTTCAAGGTTACGGTAGCGAGCCATACCAGTACCAGCTGGGATGATCTTACCGATGATAACATTTTCTTTAAGTCCAAGGAGATGGTCTTTCTTACCACGGATAGCTGCGTCTGTAAGGACACGAGTTGTTTCCTGGAAGGAAGCTGCTGACAAGAAACTATTTGTTTCAAGTGAGGCTTTGGTGATTCCCATAAGGACTGGGCGACCAGTTGCTGGAACACCACCTGCGATAAGAACATCTTTGTTGGCATCTGTAAAGTCGTTGATATCCATGAGAGTACCCATGAGAAGGTCTGTATCCCCTGGATCCATGACACGAACTTTGCGGATCATTTGACGAACCATTACCTCGATGTGTTTGTCACCGATTTCTACCCCTTGGCTACGGTAAACTTTTTGTACTTCACCGAGGAGGTAAGTTTCAACTGACAAGACATCACGTACAGCAAGGAGACGTTTGGGTTGGATAGAACCCTCTGTCAATGCTGCACCACGAGAGATTTGATCTCCAACCTCTACACGCATACGGGCTGTAAATGGTACCACGTATTCGCCTTCTCCAGTTTCGCCTTTAACGAAGACTTTCTTGGTACGAGTTGAAGCATCTTCTTCGATTGCTGTAACTTCCCCTTTGACTTCTGTGATAACCGCTTCCCCTTTAGGATTGCGGGCTTCAAAGATTTCTTGGACACGAGGAAGACCCTGAGTGATATCGGTATTTGAGGCAACCCCACCCGTGTGGAAGGTACGCATTGTAAGCTGTGTACCAGGTTCCCCGATAGATTGGGCAGCGATTGTACCAACTGCTTCACCAACCTCAACCGCATCACCAGTCGCCAAGTTGATACCATAACAGTGACGGCAGACACCATGACGAGTGTTACATGTAAATACAGAGCGGATAGTCACTTCTTCAACACCAGCATTGACGATTTCACGAGCCTTGTCTTCTGTAATCAATTCATTTGGACCGATGATAACTGCACCAGTTTCTGGGTGTTTAACAGTTTTCTTAGTGTAACGACCATTGAGACGTTCTTCGAGAGACTCAATCATCTCTTTACCTTCAGTAATAGAACGGATCAAGAGACCACGGTCAGTTCCACAGTCATCCTCACGAATGATAACGTCTTGGGCAACGTCAACCAAACGACGAGTCAAGTAACCTGAGTCGGCTGTCTTAAGGGCCGTATCGGTCATACCTTTACGGGCACCGTGAGTTGAGAAGAACATTTCGAGTACTGACAAACCTTCGCGGAAGTTTGAAAGGATTGGCAATTCCATGATACGTCCATTCGGAGCAGCCATCAGACCACGCATACCGGCAAGCTGTGAGAAGTTTGAGATGTTACCACGGGCTCCAGAGTCCATCATCATAACGATAGGGTTCTTAGGATCTTGGTTGGCAACCAAACGTTTCTCAAGTTTTTCACGGGCAGCACGCCATTCAGCTGTAACAGCATTGTAGCGTTCGTCATCTGTAATCATACCACGACGGAATTGTTTTGTGATTTGTTCTACACGTTTGTGTGATTCTTCGATGATTTCAGCCTTGTCTTCAACGACTGGAATATCAGCAATACCCACTGTCAAACCTGCAAGAGTTGAATGGTGGTAACCGAGGTTCTTCATACGGTCAAGTAGGGCAGATGTTTCTGTCGTACGGAAACGTTTGAAGATTTCAGCGATGATATTTCCAAGGTTTTTCTTCTTGAATGGTGGGTTGAGTTCAAGTCCTTCAATAGCTTCCTTGATATTTCCACCTAATGGCAAGAAGTACTTAGCCGGAACACCTTCTGTCAAGTTAGCATTTGTTGGCTCTTGCAAGTAAGGTAGTCCTTCTGGCATGATATCGTTGAAGAGGATTTTACCTACAGTTGTAAGCAAGATTTTGTGTTTTTGCTCTTCTGTCCATGGTTTGTTAAGGCTATCTGTTGCGATACCAACACGTGAGTGGAGGTGAACATAACCATTACGGTAAGCCATGACAGCTTCGTCACGGTCCTTGAAGACCATACCTTCGCCTTCACGACCAGCTTCTTCCATAGTCAAGTAGTAGTTACCCAAAACCATGTCCTGAGATGGAGTAACAACTGGTTTACCATCTTTAGGATTCAAGATATGCTCAGCAGCAAGCATCAAGATACGAGCTTCTGCTTGGGCTTCTTCTGAAAGAGGTACGTGGATGGCCATTTGGTCACCGTCAAAGTCGGCATTGTAGGCTTCGCAGACAAGCGGGTGCAAGCGAAGGGCTTTACCGTCAATTAAGACAGGTTCAAAGGCTTGGATACCTAAACGGTGAAGGGTAGGTGCGCGGTTCAAAAGTACTGGGTGTTCTTTGATAACTTCTTCGAGGATATCCCAGATACGTTCATCTCCACGTTCTACCAAGCGTTTAGCCGCTTTAACGTTTTGAACGATATCGCGCGCAACGATTTCACGCATAACGAATGGTTTAAAGAGCTCGATTGCCATTTCACGTGGCACACCACATTGGTACATCTTAAGAGTTGGACCAACGGCGATAACGGAACGTCCTGAGAAGTCAACACGTTTACCGAGCAAGTTTTGACGGAAGCGTCCTTGTTTCCCTTTGAGCATATGGCTCAATGATTTAAGCGGACGGCTACCTGGCCCTGTGATCGGACGACCACGACGGCCATTGTCAATCAAAGCGTCAACCGCTTCTTGAAGCATACGCTTCTCATTTTGAACGATGATACCTGGCGCGTTCAACTCAAGCAAACGAGCCAAACGATTGTTACGGTTGATAACACGACGGTAAAGGTCGTTCAAGTCAGATGAGGCAAAACGGCCACCATCCAACTGCAACATTGGACGAAGATCTGGTGGAATAACTGGAAGGATGTTAAGAACCATCCATTCAGGCTTGTTCCCAGACTTGTGAAAAGCATCCAAAACATCCAAACGGCGGATAGCTTTGACACGTTTTTGTCCAGTAGCTGTTTTTAACTCTTCTTTGAGTTCAGCAATTTCTTTTTCAAGATCTACTTGTTTCAAGAGGTCTTGGATCGCTTCGGCACCCATTTTGGCAACGAATGAACCATGACCAAACTCACGCAAGCGTTCACGGTATTCACGCTCTGTCATGATAGACTTGTGCTCAAGTGGAGTATCCTTAGGATCAATTACCACATAAGCTGCGAAGTAGATAACTTCCTCGAGGGCACGAGGACTCATGTCAAGGGTCAAGCCCATACGGCTTGGAATCCCCTTGAAATACCAGATATGAGATACAGGAGCTTTTAACTCGATGTGTCCCATACGTTCACGACGAACTTTTGTACGCGTTACTTCAACACCACAACGGTCACAAACAATCCCTCTGTAACGAATGCGTTTGTATTTACCACAAGCACATTCCCAGTCTTTTGTAGGACCAAAGATCACTTCGTCAAATAGTCCTTCACGTTCTGGTTTCAACGTACGGTAATTGATTGTTTCAGGTTTTTTGACTTCTCCATAAGACCATGAACGGACTTTGCTTGGAGAAGCTAGTGTGATTTGCATACTTTTAAAACGATTTACATCAACCACTATTTCTTCCCTTTCTATTATAAGTGAACTGCTTATTCTTGTTCAGCAGCTTCTTCTGTTGTTTCCGCTTTTGCATTTTCTTCTGCTTCAAAGGCTGCTTTAGCCTCCTGAGCTGCTCTTTCGCGGGCTTTTTCAAGGTCATCTACGTGGATGACATCTTCGTCCATTCCTTCATCAAGGTCACGAAGTTCCACTTCTTGATCGTCTTCGTCAAGAACACGCATGTCAAGACCAAGAGATTGCAATTCTTTCACAAGAACTCGGAATGATTCTGGAACACCTGGTTTTGGAATTGGTTTTCCTTTTGTAATAGCTTCATAAGCTTTCAAACGTCCGTTGATATCGTCAGACTTGTAAGTCAAGATTTCTTGAAGGACATTTGACGCACCATAGGCTTCAAGCGCCCAAACCTCCATCTCACCGAAACGTTGTCCACCAAACTGAGCTTTACCTCCGAGTGGTTGTTGTGTAACGGTTGAGTAAGGTCCGACTGAACGAGCGTGCAATTTATCATCAACCATGTGGTGGAGTTTGATCATGTACATGACACCAACTGACACACGGTTATCAAATGGTTCACCAGTACGTCCGTCGTATAGGATAGTCTTAGCATCGCTATCCATACCTGCTTCTTTGACAGTATCCCAAAGATCTTCAGAACTTGCTCCGTCAAAGACTGGCGTTGCGATGTGGATGCCAAGAGTACGAGCCGCCATACCAAGGTGAAGCTCCATAACCTGACCGATATTCATACGTGATGGCACCCCAAGAGGGTTCAACATGATATCGACTGGAGTTCCGTCTGGAAGGTAAGGCATGTCTTCTACAGGAACGATACGAGAGACAACCCCTTTGTTTCCGTGACGTCCGGCCATCTTATCTCCGACCTTAATCTTACGTTTTTGTGCGATGTATACGCGAACTAGCATGTTAACACCAGATTGCAATTCATCACCGTTTGCACGTGTAAAGATTTTAACATCACGAACGACACCATCGGCACCGTGTGGTACACGAAGGGAAGTATCACGCACTTCACGAGATTTGTCACCGAAGATAGCGTGCAAGAGACGCTCTTCAGCAGAAAGGTCTTTTTCACCCTTAGGTGTGACTTTACCTACAAGGATATCCCCTTCTTTAACCTCAGCACCGATACGGATGATACCCATTTCGTCGAGGTCTTTAAGGGCATCTTCACCAACGTTTGGAATTTCACGAGTGATTTCTTCAGGCCCAAGCTTTGTATCGCGAGTTTCTGATTCGTATTCTTCGAGGTGAACAGATGTGTAAACATCGTCTTTCACCAAGCGTTCGCTCATGATAACGGCATCCTCGAAGTTGTAACCTTCCCATGTCATGTAGGCAACGATTGGGTTTTGTCCAAGCGCCATTTCACCTTTTTCCATAGAAGGTCCATCAGCGATAAAGTCACCTTTTTCGATGACATCGCCAACTCGAACAAGGGTACGTTGGTTATAAGCAGTACCTGAGTTTGAACGACGGAATTTTTGGATGTGGTAAACATCAAGGGAACCATCTTCACGACGAACTTCTACTTTGTCCGCATCCGCATAGGTAACCTTACCACCATGTTGTGCAATAACTGCAGCTCCTGAATCATGGGCTGCTTGGTATTCCATACCAGTACCAACGAAAGGCGCTTTAGGATCGATCAACGGAACAGCCTGACGTTGCATGTTGGCTCCCATGAGGGCACGGTTGGAGTCATCGTTTTCCAAGAAAGGAATACATGCTGTCGCAACGGCAACTACCTGTTTAGGAGAAACGTCCATATAATCAACGCTTGATGCTGGATATTCTTGGTTAACCCCTTGGTGACGTCCCATGACAACTTTTTCAGCAAAAGTTCCATCTGCGTTCAATTTAGAGTTAGCCTGAGCTACTGTGTATTCATCTTCTTCATCGGCAGTCAACCAAACAATTTCGTTGGTAACTTTACCAGTTGCACGGTCAACTTTACGGTATGGTGTTTGAATGAAACCATACTTGTTGAGGTGCCCGTATGAAGACAAGTTGTTGATCAAACCGATGTTTGGTCCTTCAGGTGTTTCGATTGGACACATACGACCATAGTGAGTGTAGTGCACGTCACGCACTTCATATCCAGCGCGGTCACGTGTCAAACCACCAGGCCCTAAGGCAGACAAACGACGTTTGTGAGACAACTCAGAAAGTGGGTTGTGTTGGTCCATGAACTGTGACAATTGTGAAGGACCAAAGAATTCTTTGATCGCTGCAGTCACTGGACGGATGTTAATGATTTGTTGAGGTGTCAATACTTCGTTATCTTGAACAGACATACGTTCACGAACATTACGTTCCATACGTGAAAGTCCAAGACGTACTTGGTTGGCAAGCAATTCACCAACAGCACGAATACGACGGTTTCCGAGGTGGTCGATATCATCGATACGACCGATACCTTCAGCCAAGTTAAGGAAGTAGCTCATTTCAGCAAGGATATCTGCCGGAGTGATAGTGCGAACTTTATCATCTGGATTTGCATTTCCGATGATTGTTACAACACGGTCTGGATCAGTTGGTGCCACAACCTTGAATTTTTGAAGAACAACTGGTTCTGTCAAAACAGCTGAGTCATTTGGAGTGTAGACAATCTTGTTCAAATCGCCATCCAAGTGATTTTCGATACTTTCGATGACATCGCGAGTCATAACAGTACCCTTTTCAACTAAGATTTCACCAGTTTCTGGGTCTACCAATGGTTCAGCAATTGTTTGGTTGAGCAAACGAGTTTTAATATTTAATTTCTTGTTAATCTTGTAACGTCCAACGGCTGCCAAGTCATAACGACGTGGGTCGAAGAAACGAGCCACAAGTAAGGTACGTGAACTCTCAGCAGTTTTTGGTTCACCTGGGCGAAGACGCTCATAAATTTCTTTCAAAGCTTCGTCTGTACGAGAGTCCATTGGGTTTTTATGGATATCTTTTTCAACAGTGTTGCGAACCAACTCGCTGTCACCAAAGATATCAAAGATTTCGTCATCACCTGAGAAACCAAGCGCACGAACCAAGGTCGTAAATGGAATTTTACGAGTACGGTCGATACGAGTGTAGGCGATGTCTTTTGAGTCACTTTCCAGTTCCAACCAAGCTCCACGGTTAGGGATAACAGTTGAACCGTAGCCCACTTTACCGTTTTTGTCTACTTTATCATTAAAGTAAACACCTGGAGAACGCACCAACTGTGATACGATAATACGTTCACCACCGTTGATGATAAAAGTACCCATCTCAGTCATGATTGGGAAATCACCAAAGAAGACTTCTTGAGTTTTGATTTCGCCAGTTTCTTTGTTAATCAAGCGGAAAGTTACAAAGATTGGTGCTGAATAACTAGCATCATGAATGCGAGCTTCTTCAAGCGTGTATTTAGGTTCTTTGATTTCGTAGCCAACAAATTCCAACTCCATTGTTTCTGTGAAGTTTGAAATTGGCAATACATCTTCAAACACTTCCTTCAGACCATGGTCTAGGAAATCTTTAAATGAATCAGTTTGAATTTCAATCAAATTTGGTAAGTCAAGAACTTCTTTGATTCTTGAAAAACTACGACGGGTACGATGTTTCCCGTATTGAACGTCATGTCCTGCCAAGATGATTCTCCTTTGTAAATAAAATTCCAAGCTTAGTCGCCTAAGCTAATAATTATCGTTTAATGGTTCTAAAACCCCTATCAACTTATCCCCCTTGACTAATTTTTCAGAATCTTTAAATCTCTGTTACAGATGCAAAAAATACCGAAAAAAAGCACAAAAAGAGCAGTTAAATCTGACTTTTTTCAGGAGATTTAACTGCTGTGAGCCTTGTCCGGACAATATTTCAGACAAAACCTACGACAAATGATTACTCATATTATACCCGATTTTCTCTAATTTTTCAAGTCCTTTGAAGGATTTTTCTTGCTTTAGTATAGTTGTGGCTTGTTTTCAGAAAAGGTGATTTTCATACATCAACCTTACTGTGGTTTTTCTAGGATAAAAATTTCATCCGAAGAATAACTGCTTTCCTTGTAGCCAAGCTGTTCATATTGTTTGACCAGCTCGACATAGAGTTCACTCGTATCCTTACTCTTTCTTGGAATCACTACAAAATCAATAGATGAGTCCACTTTCTGACCGTTGTGATAGAAAATGTCATATAATTTTTGATGTTTTCTAAGAATTGGTGTGTATGGATGTTCGGCGACAACTGAAGATTCAGACGGCAGACTTTCTAAAGTATACTTGATATTATCAAAATTTTGTTTATTCTGATGATAATAACCAATATTAAAATTCCATTTATGCGTCAACTGGTGTAAGAGTATCCCAGATACAACGATACCTATCGTAACTGTAAGAACAATTAATTTTTCTTGCAAAATCTTATGAATTTGAAGGTCTTCTAAAGAGAGTAGAGCCATTAGAAAAAGCAGTGCTGCACTACCATAACTATATTGAAAACCAATATCATACTGATAAGGCCAGTTTGGCAACAAATTAATGACAACAAGTGGTAGAGCCAATAAATAATTTTCCCAACTACGTTGTACAAGAGGTAGGAAACAAAGTGGAGCAAGCATTAAGAACAAATAGCCCAATCTTTTCGCGGTGAAAATTGTACTGATCACATATTCTGGATGGGTCAAGAGATTTTTCAAGACCATGAGCAATCCACTCTCACCATTCTGTAGGTAGGTATCGAAACGAGAGACCATACCTCCTTCACCATAAGCACTCAAGAGATACATCGCAAACATGAAATAAACAATCGGTAAAACGATATCTGCTAACAGTATCCGTACTTTTGTTGTTTTTGATAAGGTGAAACGTTTTTGTAAAAGGAAGTAGGTGCCAATACTAATAACATAGATAAAGGCATCTTCCTTTACTAACAAAAGCAGCAAAGTCGAACCTATAATACCCAGTTTTTGCTCGGAAACAATGAAATAGAATAACCAGAAAATCAACGCAGTTAGGAAACAATTCTCATGAAGATGGGTTCCACCTGCAGTTGTAATAACTGGGAATAAAACAAACCATGCTACCGTCAATATATTTGTTAGTTTAGAAAGTTTGAATTTAGGAAGCAGTAGTTTCAGAGGAATAATTGCAGAAAAAGCAACTAAAACCTGTAAAATGTCTAACGTCTCTACGTATGGGAATAATTTATAAAAGGGAAGCATTACATAAAAGATTGGTGACACGTGTACCGCAAAATGGGAAAGCACTCTGTCTCTCTCCAATGTTGTAATCGGAGTCCAATCTGTATTCATACGCTCAAACATTTGAGAAAAAATACCAATGTCAAAGGTAGTTACTTCAATTGTCTTGACTTTATAGTAGACAACGACACAGAGATACAAAACATAAATAATGCTAAGAGACAAGACTGCCCACCATACTATTTTCTTATGCTTTTCTAAAAACTCCTTTACTGGTAACTGTACAAAAAGCAAAATCAGTACAGCAGAAACAATCACTGCTAAAACGACTGGCCAAATTAATGTATAAAATCTTGTAGTCGTTAAATCAACGGCATGAAAACCAAGCGCCGTATCATTAAAATTAGAATCAACCAGGGTTAACAACCGGGGGAGTGTCCCTACTACCGTAAACAAATATAAAAAAGATAAGGTTTCACCTTTGAACTTAAAAAACACAAAGAGAACCACATCCAAAAGTAGTAAACCTAGCGCCAGGAAAAATGAAATACTTTTATAGACAGCAAAAAATAAGGCTAGGCATGAAATAAGAATATTAATCCTACGAATATTGAGGGATGACTTTATTTCCACTACCCCAATGAATACAGCTGCTATAAGAAAGACTAAGATTTTGTCAAAAACAGGTCCCGAATTTAGACTTAGAAAAAGATCTCGCGGAGCATAGTGCAATAAATTCAGTAAAATAACTATTAAATATGCGCCGAGACCATACGATAAAAATTGCTTTCGTTTTTCAAAAATATTTCCTAATACTTTTTCCACAGTTATAATCCTCCTAATAATAAGATAATTGTATCATAATCCTTCTATTCCTTCTATCCTTTTTTGAATCTTTTGCAACACTATCAATGTAAGAGCTTCAATTTTTCATTCTCGAAAAAACTGAATAGAAAAAGAGTGGTTCAAACTAGTAATAATCTAGGCCGAACCACTCTATTCTAATTTCCTACTCTAACTCGCGTAACGATACCGTCTTTATCAGTCATGCTGAACTCTGCCGAAGAAATCCACTGAGTTATCGCCTTGCCAGTTTGAGATTGAGCAAATACTTTTAATAATTCCTCTTTGTTCTCAACTTCAACCACATAGTAGGCTAGCCCCACCATTCCATGCTTACGTCGAGCTAAGTTTTTGCCACCCCATTCATTTACAGCTAGATGATGGTGATAAGCCCCTGATGCGATCCAACTGGCATGTGGAATCGTGAATTTATCCTCAAGACCAAGAGACTCTTGGTAGAACACACTCGCTTCTCGACTATTTTTTACAGATAGGTGAACATGCCCCATGCTAGTGCCACTTGCAATTGCAAAAGGATCGATTTCTTTTCCTAGTTGGCAGATATCTTGGGCAGACAACTCTTCTGTGACCCCAATAATACGGCCATCCTCACGAATATCCCATTCTGCCTCAGGCTTGTCTCTGTAAAGTTCTATGCCATTACCCTCCAGGTCTTCTAGGCAGACAGCCTCACTATAGCCATGATCAGCTCCACCAACTAATGGAATCTTTAAGTCTAATAAGTGTTTAAAAACATTAGCCAAATCTTCACGAGTCGGCAAAAGAAGTGCCATATGATAAAGACCATAACTTTGCTTAGGATTGCTAATGTCATCCGTCTTAATTAGCCGAACTAGCGGTTTCCCACCGGCACCTAAAAGAACTTGATTTTCCGATTGATTCAAAATCTCCAACCCAAGCAACTGATGATAAAATGCTATCTGACTTTCTAAGTCCTTAACATTTAAAGCTACTTCAGCCAAATAAATCTGACTATTATATTGGTAAACCATAGAAACCCTCTCTTTGTTGTAACTATTTTTATTACATCTATTGTACTCCCTTATCAGCCAATGTCAATCCAGATGCTCAACGCTGATAAAACAAGAAAAATCCTCCCCATATAGGAAGGATTGTTTGGATTTAATGAGCCAACATTTCTTGAGCAATCTCTTGACCTGATAAGCCATCTGGATAGTAGGTTGGCCAGTTGTCCATCTCTTCAAAGAGGGCTTCTTGGCTGGTGCCTCCAAAGAAGATATGGAAATGTTCTGCCTTAACTGGGGCGATATTGTGGTCACTAAACTGAACGTACTTGAACAGTCCAGCATCTGCATCTGTCGCTTCAAAGAGGAAGCGCACGCCACGATTACCTTTCTTATAAGTCAAGATTTTCTTGCCGACATACTTGTAGGTGAATTTCTTGCTTTGGCCACCTTGGATGAATTCCATAGTGTTATCCGTGATGTTGATCTTGGTCACATCTGTTTGGTAACCTTTTTGATAGTAGGCCTTATACTCATCCTTGGTCATCTTGCCAGTCAACTTAGCCTTGTAGTCAAAGACTTGATCAAAAGTTCCATCTTCAAGGAAAGGATAGACAGACTGCCAGTTACCTGCATAGTCACTCAAGGTGCGGTCCTTGACATCTGCGTCCTCAAAGTAGCCATTTTGAACGGTTTTAGTTTCCTCTGCCTTTTCTGGTTCAATCTCTGCTCCTGCCTGATCAGTTGTCTGCTTGAGTGCCTTGAGGTTTTTCTCCATGATAGAGACATAGTTTTCTCCAGCCTTCATGTCCTCTTCGGTCAAGCTTTCAAGAGGATTCAGAACATCTAACTTCACTCCTGTTTCTTTTGAGAGAGTATTAGCCAGGGCTTGCGAGGCATTTTCTTCAAAGTAGATATAAGAGATTTTATTTTTCTTGATGTACTCGGTCAATTCTGCCAAACGGCTTGCTGATGGCTCCGCATCTGGCGAAAGTCCAGAGATAGAGACTTGATTGAGTCCGTAATCCAAGGCTAGATAACGGAAGGCTGCGTGTTGAGTCACAAAACTCTTTTGTTTTGCATTAGAAAGCCCTTCAGTATAGGCCTTGTCCAAGGCTTGTAGTTTTTCGATATAGGCTGCTGCATTTTTTTCAAAAGTCGTCTTCTTATCTGGATAGTCAGCTGAAAGACTATCACGGATATGTTCTACAAGTTTGATTGCACGCGCAGGAGACAACCATACATGAGGGTCATACTCGTGATGATGACCTTCTTCACCATGGTCACGGTCCTCCTCTTCTTCACTTCCTGGAAGAAGCAACATATCTCCAGTAGCTTTAATGGTTTTTACTTTTTTTGCATCTAGAGATTCTAAAAGTTTAGGAACCCAAGTTTCCATATTTTCATTCTCATAAACAAAGGCATCAGCATCTTGGATTTTAGCGACTGCCTTAGGTGATGGTTCATATTCATGTGGCTCTGTTCCAGCCCCGATTAAAAGTTCGACATTGGCTGTATCCCCTGCTACTTGCTTGGTAAATTCATAGACAGGGTAGAAAGTTGTAACGATATTTAATTTCCCGTCTGCTTGTTTTTGATTGGAACAAGCAACTAAGAATAAGGTCACAAGACTTGCCAAAAGTAGGCTTAGTTTTTTCATTTACTTCTCCTATTTGATAAAACGTTTGAGTAAGCTGACTCCTAAGAAGACAACTACAAAGATAAGAGTGATACTTGCACTTGGTGGTGTCTCTGCATAATAGGAAATATAAAGCCCCGCAACCATGCCTAGAAAACCAATAACACTAGCAAGTATCATCACTGAACTAAAGTTTTTACCTAGACGCAAAGCAATACTTGCTGGTAAAACCATGATAGTCGATACCAAAAGTGCTCCCGCAGCTGGGATCATGAGGGCAATAGCCACACCCGTTACCATGTTAAAGAGAATAGACATAGTACGCACTGGAAGACCATCAACAAAAGCTGTATCCTCGTCAAAAGTTAGAATATACATGGGTCTTAAAAAGAGGAAGGTCAGGATTAAAACAACTGCTGCAATAACAAAGAGCCCAATGACCTGCTCTTGACTAATAGTCACAATAGAACCAAAAAGGTATTGGTCCAGACTCATAGAGCTAGAGCTCTTACCCTTACTCATGACAATAAGTGAAACTGCAAGTCCTGTAGACATGAGAATGGCTGTCCCAATCTCCATAAAGCTTTTATAAACCGTACGTAGGTATTCAAGGAAGACCGCCGCAATCAAGACAATCACAATGGTTGAAATGGTCGGAGAAATTCCTAAAACCAAGCCAAAGGCAACCCCCGAAAGCGAGACGTGACTCAGAGTATCACTCATAAGACTCTGACGACGCAAGATAAGGAAGGTCCCCAGAACTGGTGAAAAGAGACTCATGGCAATAACTGCCAAAAAGGCTCGCTGCATAAAATCATAAGACAATAGATTAAGCATGCTCCACCTCCTGGTCACTTTCATGGACATTGAAGCAACGCCATGGCGAATCTTGGTCTCGGACCAGGTGAATATTGCGATCTGCATAGTCCTTGACTTCTTCAGGATCGTGAGTAATCATCAAAACAGCCTTGCCATGATGGTGGGCGCTGTGATGCATGAGTTCATAAAACTCATCCTTGGTTCCCGCATCCATCCCTGTCGTCGGCTCATCCAAGATAAAGATATCTGGATCCGAAGCAAACATACGTGCGATAACAGCTCTCTGCTTTTGCCCACCAGAGAGGGAGCCTATGCGTTTATCCCGATGTTCCCACATACCAACAGAGTTTAAACTAGCCTTGATATGTTCCTCATCATGGGCATTCAAACGACGGAACCAACCTTTTCTTGGATAACGACCTGATTTTACAAATTCATAAACAGTGCTCGGAAAGCCTGCATTAAAACTTGCAATCTGTTGAGGAAGGTAGGCAATTCTTAATTTCGTTCCACGAGTGTTGGTCTTTGAAATGGTAACTTTGCCAAATCTTGGTTGCAAAATACCCAGACTAGCCTTAATTAGAGTCGTCTTGGCAGCTCCATTTTCTCCAGTGAGCGTGACAAATTCCCCACTATCAACACTGTAATTGATATGCTCAAGCACAGGTTCCTTGTCATAATAGAAGGACAAATCCTCTACTGTGATGTATCTCATTACTTGATTTCTCCTACTAAAGCAGTTAAAAACCGCTGGATAATTTTTTGCTCCTCAGCCGAGAATTGAGTGGCAACTTGTTCATAAGTCGAGAGCGTGTGCTCATGATGATGGTGATGTTCCTCAGCAATCGGTCGAGCTAGGCCTGTCAATTGATAGAAAATCACTCGAGCATCCTTGGGATCCTTGGATGTCTCCAACATCCCCTCTTTAATCAAAGATTTTATAGCCTTGGTAACGGCTGCTTGACTGACATTGAGACGGCGCGCCAAATCAGAGTTGGTTAGCGACTCCTCTGATAAAAGCATAAGAATATGCTCCTGAGTATTGGTCAAAGCTACGTTACTGGTACAATGGCCAATAAGGATTTCATGCTGGTTTTCAGCTTTCAGGATCACTTCATTTAAAAAATGATCAATGTCTGTTGCTAATTGTCTCATGAACTTCTCCTTTCCTAGTTATCTTTTTCCTAAAACAATATAGAACACCGCAGATTCTTTACTGGTTAATTATATCATAAACCAAAAAAGAATCAAGAAAAAAGATGAAAACACCTGAGATGTTTTCATCCTTTAGAATTATTTTTCTTGTTTACGGCTAGTCCAGAGGGCTGTCGCTCCAAGAATCACACCAAGTAGCATCATGAAGATAGATTGCTCACTACCTGTATTTGGAAGTACTTTCTCTGAGACTACTGGTTTCTTAGCAAACTCATCTGCAACCTTATAATCAACTTTTACAGTAGAAGGTTGAGTCGGTTTTGTTGCTTGGTCTTCTACTGGTTTAGCTGGATCTTGCTCTTTACCTTCTTCAGGAAGTTTAAATGTTTTTGAGTCCACAGAAATCGTGCGTGAATTTGGATTTACTTTTTCATACTGAGTCAAATCAGCTGTTTTGAGATAGTCTTCAAAGGCAGCATCCATTGAAGGACCTTCTTCTCTAGCACCACCAAGCATGGTATAACCGTCACCACCAGCAGCCAAGAAGTCGTTTGTTGTTAGATAGTAGATTTTGGCTAAGTCTAATCTATCGTAAAGACCAGTCGTACGATTCTTAACCTGAACAGCTAAAATACGTTTCCCAGAAGGTAGATTTGTGTCATAGTATACTTTGACACCAGAGACTTGTAAAAATCCACCACTTGGTTCTAGCAATGGTTGACCATTTTCGTCTAAGACAGTTTTTCCTGCTTTATCCACCTGCAAAATAGATCCGAGTGATTTTTCAAACATATCCAGAACTTGTTGACCGGTTACTTGAATTTGAGAGATGGTGTTACCGAATGGTAATACAGCAATGACATTTCCTTTTGTAATTGGTTTGTCTTTAGCAATTGTCTCACGTAAGCCACCACCATTTGTCACAGCGATATCTGTTGGATGACTAAATCCTGTTTGACCATACTGGTAGAGAGAATCTGCGACGACATTTCCGAGATTCGTTTCACGAACACGAACATTTTCACGGTCTCCGTTTAGTTCAACAGGACTGTTAGACACAACCTCAACTGCATTTTCTGCATCATACTTTGCCTTAATATCTTTAACTAAACTAGCAACTTTTGGATTTGCTTCTAATTTTTTGGCTTCAGCAGCAGTAATCTGAGTTGGATTGCCCAAAAGCTGACGAGATTTATAAGTAATTTTACCAACGTTATGGAGATAACTTCCAGTTTGGTTGTAAGTCACATTATCTCCGTAAGTAGTTGATTCTACTGTATGAGAGTGGCCATCAATGACTGTTACACGTTTCCCCTTCAAAAGAGGGTTCTTAGACAGGGCTTCTGCTAGTGTTGAGCCACGCCAAGCTACTGGCGTTGTTGTATCAACACCCAAGTGGGCTAAGACTACATAATGCTTATAATCCTTACCTTCCGCCTTAGCCTTGGCTTGAACTTCTTCAACGACCCTATTAACCTCTTCGATTGGCTCAGTAAAGGTTACTCCTTTAACATTTTTAGGGTGAGTTTTCGTTGCTGTTTCCGGCGTTGTCACACCTATCACTACAAACTCATCGCCTTCAATATCCTTATTCTTGTCAACAATCGTAGAAGCTTGGAAGAGACGAGCTCCATCTACATAAGTATTTGAGCTTAACAAGGGGAATTTCAAAATTTCTTTGTATTTTTTAGCTTCATCAAGTCCGAAATCAAACTCGTGATTTCCTACAGCCATGGCATCATAATCCATCTCGTTAAGAATCTTAGCACGTGCTTCACCTTTTGATGAGTTTGAGATAGGAAGACCCTGGAAAGCATCACCAGCATCTACCACCAAGGTGGTCTGGTTGGTTTTTGCACGCTCTTGTTCAATGACTGTAGCCAACTTAGCGTCTCCAATGACTCCCTTTTCCTCTACAATACGACCATGGACATCATTGGTGTGTAAGATAACAGTGTCCTTTTCTTCGCTTTTAGGAGATTCAGCAGGAGCTGACGGAGCTTCTGCAGGTGCAATCGCTTCTGAAGTTGTCGAAGTTTCCGGTACCGCAGGGCTCTCAACAGGAGCTGGAGTCGCCGACGGAGCTGGAGTTGCTGCGACAGCTGAACTTTCTGCAGGAGTTGTTGCTTCTTCAGCGTATACTTGTCCTGCTAAGAAGGCTGGAGCTAATAAAGCTGTAGATAGGATGGGTAATAAGAACTGTTTCTTCATTTTGAGATCCCTTTCTTTTCTTTTTATCTTTTATATTATACGCTATTTCTAAAAATTTTGAAACTTTTGACCTATTTGCATCTTAAATATTCGCCATTTAAACAAAAAAGCTTGGATTAAAATCCCAAACTTTTAGCTCATTTTATTGAAAATCTTTGATGTTCCCATCGTAATCCGCCCAATCTTGGCTAAAGAAGCGGTCATTCATTTGGTAACTATGTGCTGTTGTTGGATTACTTAAAAAAGGATTTACAACCTTATCAAACGCCAGCCAGCCTAACCAACCGATATGAATCGTATCCTTGACAAAATAAGGTTCATCACCGTTTTTTGAAAAATCAGCAATATTGGTGAAACCTTGACTCTCCAACTGGTAACGAATTTTTTCGACAGAGTGTTGATACATTTCCTCACTTAATCCTGTATAATTCATCCATTTTTTATTGACAGGTTGAAAGACAAAGATCACATTGACCTTAGATTTGGCAAATTGATCAAGCACCAGCTGTAAATCATTGTATTCCCTTGACTGGAGGAAGTTGTAATTTTTTTGATACCCTTCCCACTTTTTCAAATCCTTCTTTAGTTGAGTATTGTAAAAGTGGTTCTCCATTCCCAAATCATTATTGGTCGTGTTTTCTTCTGCATCCTTACGTGCAATATTTTCCAATTCTTCATACGAAAACTGATCTGGGAGACTACTCAAATATTTTTCAATATGATCTTTATACTTTAATCGGCCTCGGATGGAGAATTGACCAAAAAGGGCTGCTTGTCTTTCATTGAATTCTGCAGAAGCTGTAATTATTGAATGATCAAAGTCTGACAACTGTTCATTCTTAGCCAGTTTTTCAACAATCCCCTTCATAGGTACGCTTGGATTCTGCTTCAAGAGTCTATTAGCCGCATACTGAGTGGCCACATCCCCAGATTGATTTTCCAAGAAGGCAGTTAACTGATCATTGTTAAAATAAGTTTGAAAAGTAACTGGATCTTGATCTTCCTTTGTAAACCACTGTGGAGAGATCACAAACACCGCTTGTTTATTTTCAAGTTCAGATGTGATTTGTTGCATCCCAAAGTACTGGCTAAGAGAAGCTGCTCCTGCCTGCCCCATAAAATACGGACGGTAGGAGCGATTATACTTTTCAGCCAACACTCCTGGATGCATACTATCAAAACGAATCCATTCACTCGACCCAAAGAAAGGGACAAAACGCATATTAGGGTCTGTTAGAGCTCTCACTTTTTGGCTTCTCTCCTTGAAGCTTTCTGCACTTATAGAGGCTGCAGAGTATTTTTCCTCCATAAGATTATGGTTCTTGCTACTTGGATAGAAACAGATAAGAAGAAAAACCAATAATCCCGCTACAAAGATAGGCCCAAAGATTAACCACAGGCGTTTAAGCATTCTTTAACTCCGTAATTCCTGCCACGATTTTATTGGCTGTATTCCAGTCATCACGGCCAAATTCTGTAACCGGGACACGAATATCAAAGCGATTTTCGATTTCCACGATCAATTCAACCGTTCCCATGCTATCCAAGACACCTGCATCGAAAAGATCTTCATCCATCATGTCAGAAACATCTTCCATAAATAATTCATCGATTATTTCAATAACTTCTGATTTGATATCCATTTTTTAATTCCTTTTATTTTTTAAACCATAAATCATTCAAAAATCCAGAAAAGATTAAGAATGAAACCATTACGACATGGAAGGTTATCACAATGCCAAGCAACTGAGCCCAACGATTCTCAAGCAAGGGAGGTCGCCCTGCTTTTTTTCGTTCTTTATTGAGCGTTTTTTTCTTTCGAACCCAGGCATCATTCATCACTAAGCCTATCCCATGAAAGAGTCCGTAAGCGATATAAAACCATGTTATCCCATGCCAGAAGCCCATGAGGAGCATGTTTAGGATATAGGCAATACTTGAAGTCACATTTCGATTCTTAAAAAGCTTCTTTCTCGTCATCACCATGACCATGCGCATAAAGACAAAATCACGGAACCAGAAGGATAAACTCATGTGCCAACGATTCCAAAAATCCTTCAAATCCCTTGACAAGAAAGGTTTGTTGAAGTTAATCGGACTACGAATTCCCATCAGATTTGAAATAGCTATAGCAAACATAGAGTAACCTGCAAAATCAAAGAAGAGTTCAAAACCAAATGTGTACATGATGGCCACTACATAATAGTTAAAGACGCCACCTGTTTGTAAAGCTAAATTCTTTAAAGGAGGTAATAAGATTTCGCCTAAAATATGGGCTAGGATAAATTTATACAGAAATCCCCACATGATATACCGAACGGACTCGGCTAGCATATCTAGCAACTCATCGCGCTCTGGTATCGTCTTATAATTTTCATTAAAACGTTTGAAACGATCAATAGGACCACTTGAAAATGTCGGCATAAAGAGAAGAAAACGCAAATATTCCCATATTTTCAAATCCTTTATGACTCCATCTCTAAGTTCGATGATGATTCCTACCGAACGAAAGGTTAAATAGGAGATTCCTACAAATCCTAGTAGAGACTGTGTGCCATTAATAGCTGGTTGCACCTTGACAAAGATGATGGGAAGCAATGATAATAAACTTACTAGGTAGAAAATCCATTTACCATCTCGGACTTTTCGATATTGCTTGTAAAAAAGAACCAGTACCATTTGCCAAATTAGATAGATTCCTAAGGCAGCTAATTGATTGGTCTTGCCTCCCGTCAACATAGTGACTATAAAGAAAAGACTAACCAATATTTCATACCAGCCAAAACGTTTTTTGAAAAAAAGACCGATAAAGATTGGCAAAATAGCAGTAATCACATACAAAAAGTACTGCGGATTTCCATAAGGCTCAATATGAGGAAGCTGTTTAATAAGCTCCATCATCTATTATTAACCTCACTAATCAACCCTTTGATGTCGATTTTCCCATTTGGAGTTAGCGGCAAGCTGTCACGGTAGAGGAATTTCGAAGGCATCATATAAGACATCATGATGTGCTCCAAATCTTCCTTAATCGCTTTGGTAATATCAATCTCGCGCTCAAATTGTTCCTTGACCCCATCTTTTAAGATGACATAGGCCAAGAGATTTTGAACCTTGTGATCTTTGTTGTAGCGTGGCACTGCAACAGCCGAGTCGATGTACTGAGACTTGTTCAAGTTTTGAGAAACATCTTCTAGCTCAATACGGTAGCCGTTAAACTTGATTTGGAAGTCCATCCGACCACCATAGAGAAGAAGGCCTTCATCCGTCATGGTTCCGACATCTCCCGTATGGTAGGCTGGCAGACCTTCAAATTCGAAGAAAGCTTCTGCTGTTTTCTCAGGATTATTCATATAACCTTTTGAAACAGCCGGTCCAGACACGATGATCTCACCTTGCTCACCATTCGGCAATTTGTTTCCTTCCTCATCAATGATGAAGGTTGGAGAATCTTCTTTGGTATAACCAATTGGCAAGCGTTTAAGTGTCGCTAGCATCTCATCTGTGATAGCAACTGCCGACAAAGCAACTGTTGCTTCTGTTGGCCCGTAAGCATTGATGATGCGCGCATTTGGGAAACGTTCGCGCAATTTCTGAGCTGTTTTCACGGTCAACTCTTCCCCATCAAAGTAGAAATGGGTGATTCCTGGCATCTTTTCAGCATTGAAATCTTCAGACAGCATGGCCATATCTGCAAAAGATGGTGTCGAAGTCCAGATAGCAATCGGAAGAGAAAAGATAGTTGCAAAGAGTTGTTTGAAGTCTTGAGTAATGGCTGATGGGAGGGCAAAAAGCGTGCCTCCAAGAGCCAAAGTTGGTGCCCAATACATGACAGACAAGTCAAAGGAATAGGGCGGTTGCGCCAACATTTGCGGACGTTCTGGCGTTGCAAACTCCTTATCTGTGATCATCCAGTTGGTGAAGCTGAGCAAATTATCATGTGAAATCTGCACCCCTTTTGGCTTCCCGGTCGTCCCTGAAGTAAAGATGATGTAGTAGTTATCATCCCCTTTGACCGGATGTTGCAAATCATAGGCATGTTGAGCCGCATAAGCTTCACGCACTTGCTCCAAGGACATGATTGGAGCAGCTGGGTTCTCAATTGGAAACTCTTTGATGGCGATGATTAAGCTTGGCTCTGCTACTTCAACAATGGCAGACACGCGCTCCAAGGCAGAATGGCTGTCAATTGGGATATAGGCATGGCCAGATTTGGTCAAGGCCACAAAGGTTGCTAACATTTCATATTCTTGGCCACCAAAGACCACAACAGGTGACTTTTCAGGAAGTTCCATCTGGTCAATATGGGCTGCTAAGCTATCTGAATCAGCCTTCAATTGGCCATAGGTATGCTCTTCTCCAAGGACATTGTATACCGGAAAATTAGGCTGCTTTTGAGCATAATGCTCAATGGTTTCAATCATATCTACTATTGGTTTATTTGACACAATAGGGGTTCTCCTTTAAGTTAAAATTCATTATAGATAAAGCTACCTTGAACCTGACCGAGATAACTAAAAAAGTAAAGTAGGCCCAAGAAAATGATAAAATACAAGGCTGTCCGACCAAGAAAGAGATAGAGTTCATTTCTCTGTTTCATCAAGAAAAACCTTTCATTCCTGTAATTTTCAACTAAAATAAAATCAATTTCTTACTAACTTAGTTTTCTGCTATTATACCACTTTATAAACTATTTTTTCAATTGTTTTTCGTCCATTTCCACTACCTTTAAACATCATTAAATCATTCCATATGATACCTTCTAATGATAGCTTTAATATTTTCCAGTATAGATTATATTGGGAGCTACAACAAAGTAGGCTCTATACTACCTATAGAGGACTTCCCCGCTATAAATATTATAGAGCCTTATCTTATGTCTCACTTTATCGATAGAATCCCCTTTATCTAGAGATTTTTATAATATGTAATCTTAAAATTCACTATAGATGAAATCTTGAATGTTAGAAAAATCAGTCACAAAACAGTAGATTACGATGCTTAAAATAACTGTATAGAAAAACAAGGTCCACAATAGTAAACGATGTGTGTCAGTTAGTTTCATTTGCAAATTTGTAAAGTTCTTTTTCAACTTCCATCCATCCTTTCACTCCAACGTGCATCACGTCAAATAAAAAGTAATCATCATACTCTCTGTTTCCATAGTTTAACACCGTAGCACCGTGGTTTTTGGCAATACTTTCTATTTTTTTGTAAGTTTCTTCACGCATTTCTCGTGAAACACCTGTGTAATCATTCCATTTACCATTTACAGGAAAGATAATGACTTCAACTTCAATTCCCAATTCCTTAGCAACTGTCAAGAAGAGCTCCATATCTGAATACTCTGGTGACTCTATGTAGCTCAAGTCTTTGTTAGAATCTTTCAACGAAGCATAGCGGTCTCTCAAGTAGGTATTGTAGTAGTTATTATCCACAGCATAATCATTGTTATCTGTTTTCTTTTTAACTTCTTCTACAAACTTCTTCGTCATCTCCTCCCAATCATAATCCGGCGTTTTATCTCCTAGTGCAGGATAGTCTGATTTGGCATGATTTTCATAGAATTTTCGTTTAAGCTTAAAGGAATAAACGGCATTGTCAAGCTCCAACAGTTTTTTATCAATGATTGTCCCTTTTCCTTCTATAAAATAGCTTTTATACTTTTTATAGATATCATTTTGTTGTTTGTTTCCTTTGGTAATCTCAATAATGCGATTAATTAGTTTTTCTTTCGTTTCCTTACTGATTTTCTCGTTATCTAGCATGTGAAAAATATGTTCCTGAGAGGCCTTGTTTAAGAAGGCGTCTTGATGAGTCCCATCCTTTTCGAACCATTGAACAGACTCTACGATAGCTACTTTTCGCTTACTCATAGCCCCCTCAATCGAGCTCAAGGTCGTAGCTTGAATGATATTTTGAGAGTAACTGGTTCCTATCTGCATAATGTTAAAATCATTGTAGTTAAAAATTTTATTGGGATGGTAATCTTCATTTATCGTCGCAACTAACTCTGAGGAACCCATTAGAACTAGTGTATTGGGAGTGATATTATTTGTTAGAATATCTCTACTTTTATACTTTTCATAAGAAGTGCTGTAGCGAATACTATTGTCCTTGACTTTATAATAGTCGTCAATCTTCTTGACATATGTCACATTTAAAAGAGCAAGAGTCGCAATTACTAGCACAAGCGATAGTAAAAATGCTTTTAACTTTATCATCTTGTTTTGTCCAATCTCCTTGTTTTAGCAGATCTCTTTATCTACTTAGAATTGCCATAATTATCTTATAAGGTTCACCTGAAAAGATAAAGAAGCCAACCATAACTAAATTCATGGTCACAAACCAACTTATTAGCTTGTACCAAGTTTTATTTTTATGTTTCTTATAAAAAGTGCTTTTCTTTTGATAAATTTCAAATCCAGACATCAAGATTCCATGGTAAAAACCATAAGCGATGTAGCTGACACTAATTCCATGCCAAAATCCCATAACCAACATATTGACCATATAGGCATAGGCTGCATTGTGTAATCTATTCTTAAACCATTTCTTTCTGATAACCTGCATTAAAACTCTTGAAAATACGAAATCTCTCAACCATGTTGACAAGGTGATGTGCCATCTAGTCCAGAAATCCTTGATATCAATACTCAAGAAAGGTTTATTGAAATTCATCGGTGTCTGAATACCCAAAACATTACTGCTTCCAACAGCCATCAAACTATACCCCGCAAAGTCAAAGAACAGATAGAGAGTATACAGGTACATATATTTGATTGAGTAGACAACTGTCCCAGTATTGCTTAGAGCAAGTAGTATCTGGTAAACATAGGTTGATAAAACAACCTTGTAGAGAAGGCCTAAAACGATGCGATAAATACCATCACCTGCTAACTCTAGGTAATCTTTTCTAGGCATGACTTCATTGATCTCTTTTAGAAATCTTCTGCTACGATCGATTGGCCCAGAACTAACTGTAGGGAAAAAGAGTAGAAACTGCAGATAATCTTTTACACTGATTCTTTCTTTGATTAAACCATCCGATATTTCTAGCATGATCTGAATGGTCTTAAAGGACATGTAGGAAATCCCAATAAAAGCCAACAAATGTAGCTGGGTTATGGCAAAGACTTTATTGACCACTAAAGGTAAAATGGATAACATAACTAGAGGTTTTAACCGTTTTAAATCCATTCTTTGTGCTATGAAAACTAGGACATATTGGTAGATGATGAAAGCCAATAGATAAACAACCATGGATTTACTCTTACCATAGATGGCTCCTGCAAATAAAATTGACAGACTTAAAATATAATAATCCTTACGCTTGCCAAAGTAGTTTAAAACAAAGCCAATCAGTAAAACCACAAACAATAGAAGGAAAAACTCATTCCCCTCAAAATAATTCATACCAGATGGACTCCTTTTCTCTTTTTCTCATCTCCTGATTTGTCATTTTAGGATTAGTCCCTATCATATTATCAAGGATAATTAACTTTATTCATTATATCATAATTTAAAAACTATATATCTCTATTATCCAATTTCCTAAAATAAAAAAACAAATGACTCTTACCACTAAAATCCCAATAACGAGACAAAATTATTTACACAACAAATATAATTCAAGACCTAAAAGATTGATGAATGAACTAGTGAAGTACTCTGTTTTTTAGCTGAAATAATAATTAACACCAGTATATAAACTTAAAAAAATCAAAACGACCAAAATGAAGTGAGGCAGCGCTCCTTATTTTGGTCGTTTTTGGTAAGTTATGTTTATTGAGATATAAATATTTGGGCTTTATTATCTTAGAAAAGTGAAAATACGAGAACTGCTAGGGCTGCACCAATAACAGGTCCTACAACAGGAATCCAAGCATAAGACCAGTCCCCATCTCCCTTGTTTGGAATTGGAAGAAGGCTATGCATAATGCGAGGACCGAGGTCACGAGCTGGGTTCAAGGCACAACCAGTTGTCCCACCTAGTGATAGACTAATACCGGCAATCAAAGTCCCCACTGCAAAGGTGCCGATACCTGCCTGAAAATCATAAAGCCCCAAAGCAAAGATTGTCAATACCAAAACAAAGGTGCCAAGGATTTCACTGATTAAGTTAGAAACTGTATCCTTGATGGCCGGTCCAGTACTGAAGGTTGCCAGGATATTGCCTGCATTTTCTTCTGCCTCATAATGCGGTTTGAATTGCAACCAAACCAAAATCTGACCCAGCATAGCCCCTGCGAACTGAGCTAGGATGTATGGGAAAACGGAAGCCCAAGAGAGCGTTCCTTTTAAGGCCATCGCAAATGTCACAGCTGGATTTAAGTGGGCTGGGCTGAGCGTGCCAGATACAAAGGCCGCAACGGCTACAGCAATTCCCCATCCCATAGAAGTCACAATCCAACCTGCATTGTTGCTCTTGGTTTTGGGAAGAACCACACCTGCTACAACACCATTTCCTAGGAGGATAAGGATTAAAGTCCCCAAAAATTCTCCAAATAATTCTTTCATCATATCGTTGTCTCCATTTTAAAGAAGGAGAGGGAAGGCAAGGAAGGCTTGTTCCCTCACTTCTAGTTTTTCTTAATTTTTCAATGCCGCTAGATCGTTGTTAGCAAGGGCTGCTTCAACATCCGCACGGTAGGCTGCCTTTTCTTCTTCTGACCAATCATAGAATCGTCCCATTTCATCCAGAACTGGCTCCACAATGCTATCCAAACTATCACGCATAAAGAGCATGTGGTTGGTACGGCGAAGGAGGAAGTCAACTGGGCTCAGAGCCAACTCATTGCGCATTGCATAGTGAAGGGACAAGGTATCTGCCAAGCTGAGTCCTGGCGCTTGTTCCAAGCTGTGAGCAAGGGCAAAGACTTTCGGTGCATTTGAACCGTAAAGATTTGCTAGGTAATGAGCTTCCTTGCTATCCAAGCCACGTGACACTCCAAGTTGAGCAAAGGCTTCAATTTCTGAGTCCACATTTGCTGGGTTCAATTCTCCACCTGAAACAGGATAAGTCTTCGAGTTGATGAGTTTAAAGCTGCGGTCAAATTCTGCTTTGAGAATGTCAACCACGCGCTCCATAGCCCCTTCAGCCATCTTACGGTAGTCTGTGATTTTACCACCAGCAAGGGTCAACAGGCCATTGTCATCACGGTCCAAGCTCGAACCACGTGAAACTGCAGATGGGTCCAAATGTTTCTCAGATGTGCTACTTTCAAGCTTGCTGACAGCAGACTCAACATCTTCACGCGATTTTTCTTTCGATAGATAAGCCTCGACAGTCGCAATCAAGTTATTGAAGCTTTCATCGCTAATGGTTCCGTTATTTCCACCATTGTAGTCAGAAGCGCTATTGCCTGCGATCAATGGACGAAGACCAGCCCAGCTGCTTTCAATATCAGCAACGGTAATGTTTGCTTCTGGGAAGCGGTTGTTGACAATGCCAAGTAGATAATCTACATCTTCCTGCGTCACTTTTGGATGTTCCAAATCACCTGTGTAGTCTGTATCGGTTGTACCAAAGTAAGTCTTGTTTTCACGTGGGAGAACAAAGACCATACGACCATCTCCCAAACCTGTGTCAAAGTAAACTGGCTGTGAAACCTTGATCTTGCTTGAGTCCACCACCAAGTGAACTCCCTTAGTTGGACGCATTTGTGAGAATTGCGTTCCCTTATTAGACAGATTGCGTACCTTGTCGCTCCAAGGACCTGTCGTGTTGATAACCAGACGAGCCTTGATATCAAAGACTTGGTCTGTCAACAAATCACGAGCCACGACACCTGTAATCTTACCACTTTCGTCAAAGAGGAAGCCTTCTGCCTTCACGTGGTTGGCAATGAGGGCACCATCTTGGTTGGCACGTTTGATGTTTTCGATCACGAGACGCGCATCGTTGTTACGGAAGTCAAGATAAACTCCACCTCCTACCAAACCTTCTTTCTTCAAGTTTGGCTGGCGTTCCAAGACTTCTTCTTTGCTCAAAACCTTGTTTGCAGCAGGCGTATTGTTAACCCCTGCCAATAGGTCGTACAAGTCCATGGCTACTTTGAGACGGAAAAGGCTAAATGTTGCTCCATCCTCGTCGTAAACTGGCAAGAGCATTGGATCTGGTTTTGGAATGTGAGGTGCAATTTGTTGAACCACTGCACGTTCTGAAACCGTATCTGACACCACTTCTACGTCGAATTGTTTGAGGTAACGCAGACCTCCGTGAACTAATTTTGTTGAACGGCTAGATGTTCCTTCTGCGAAGTCCTGCATTTCAATCAATCCAGTCTCAAGACCGCTAGCTGCCGCCTGCAAAGCTACACCAGCCCCTGTGATTCCTCCACCGATAATCAAGAGGTCCAGGGTACGTTCCTGCATTTTTTTAATTGATAATTCACGTGTTTTCTTTGAAAATTCCATATTTACACACTTTCTAACTAAGTCACTTTATTCTTCCAGTATTAGTCGTCTACTTCCGCAAAGACTTGGGTTGCTTTCACAGCCTTCTTCCAACCCTTGTAGAGTTGTTCCTTGCGAGATTCGTTCATAGATGGCTCAAAGAGTTCTCCTGTCTCGTTCAAGAGTTTCAACTCATCCAAGTCTTTCCAGTACCCTACTGACAAACCAGCTAGGAAGGCTGCTCCTAGAGCTGTTGTTTCCAAGTTTTTGGCGCGTGCAATATCGATTCCCAAGATGTCAGCTTGGAACTGCATGAGGAAGTTGTTCATAGCTGCACCACCGTCTACTTTCAAGACCTGTATAGCTGTCTGAGCATCCACTTGCATCGTATCGATAATATCACGCACTTGATAAGCAATTGATTGAAGAGTTGCCTTGATAAAGTCTTCCTTACTTGTTCCACGAGTCAATCCAAAGACAGAACCGCGAGCATTTTGGTTCCAGTATGGAGCACCTAGACCTGTAAAGGCTGGAACGACATAAACTTCATCATTGTTGTGAGAATCACGAGCGTATTTTTCAGATTCTGGTGAATTTTCGACCATGCGAAGTCCATCACGAAGCCATTGAATGGCACTTCCTGCGATGAAGATAGAACCTTCCAAGGCATAGTAAACCTTGCCATTGATTCCGTAACCAATCGTTGTCAAGAGGTTATTTTCAGACAACTGCATCTCTTCACCAGTATTCATGATGATGAAAGAACCTGTTCCATAAGTATTTTTAACCATACCAGGTTCAAAGGCCAACTGTCCAAAGAGGGCTGCCTGTTGGTCACCAGCCATACCTGATATCGGCACTTCTCCACCGTAGAAATGGAATGGCGCTGTCTTACCGTAGATCTCAGAGTTAGAACGAACTTCTGGAAGCATAGCCTTTGGAATGTTGAGAATTTCCAAAATCTCATCATCCCATTTAAGTTCTTTAATGTTATAAAGCATGGTACGGGCTGCATTTGAGTAGTCGGTCACGTGAGCCGCACCGTCAGTCAATTTCCAAACCAACCAAGTATCAATGGTACCAAAGAGCAATTCACCCTTTTCAGCTCTCTCTTGAGCGCCCTCTACATGGTCCAAAATCCAACGAACCTTGGTCGCAGAGAAGTAAGCATCGATGATCAAACCAGTCTTTTCATGGAATTTTTCCACATAACCTTGGCTTTTCAGTTGTTCAGCCAGAGGAGCAGTTTGGCGTGATTGCCAAACGATAGCATTGTAGATAGGGAGCCCTGTTTTCTTATCCCAGACGACAGTTGTTTCACGCTGGTTGGTAATCCCGATTGCCTCGATTTGACTTGGTTTCACACCACTTTCGATGAAAGCACCCGCAATAACTGACTGAACAGAGTTCCAAATTTCATTGGCATTGTGCTCTACCCAACCTGCTTGAGGGAAAATTTGAGTGAATTCTTTTTGGCTAGAGCTGACCTTCTCGCCTTTTTTGTTAAAAATGATGGCACGAGAACTGGTAGTTCCTTGGTCAATAGCCATAATGTATTTTTCTTGTGACATGTGCTGTCCTCCTGATAAAATCTTGAGGGGGTTCCTCTTTACAGTAACTAGTATACAAAATAAAGCGCTTTCCTGTCTATCAATTTTTTTAAAATTTTAAAAAAAAGTGAGGAGATTGTGCGAATTTCACAAAAAAGACCTGAAAATTCAGGTTTTTTAGGCAAATAGCATCTGACGAATCGTAGCTAAATCTTCGATGTCAAAATCATTTTTCAAATAGTAGATAGGTGTTTGTTCTTTCTTATGGATAGGGTTATTGGTAACCAGCAAATCATAATGACGAGTACGGTCATAGGCTTCAATGCTAATGAAACGATTGTACTCCAAATATCGTTTTAAAAGGGCCGACATTCTCGAAAAGACAAGGAAGCCTGCTGTTAGATCTAGCCCTATTCTCAGATGTTTGCCTATATTTTCTGCCATATACTCCAACAACTGAAGCCATTCCCAAAGGATTTTTTTATCCAGATCCGTCCCCTGATGAAAGGCTGGCAAGGAGGCAAAAATTTTCTGAGCAATATCTCGAAAGTCATGCTCCATCAGCAAATAAGGGGGGCGATGCTCTATCTGATATTTGTATCGATCTTGCAAGATATAGCCCTTGTAGAGATAAACTTGACCACAGAGCTGGCTGAGTTCATAGGTGACATGGTCCTCTGTGTAGTCCCCCAGCAACTCCTCCTTCTTCATTTCCTGGATCATTTGTGTCAGCAAATCGGCTAATTGCCCTCCAAAACCAAGAATATACTCCATAGTATGAAGAGGAAAAATACGATGAGAAAGGAGAAATGAAAAGAATATCATCATCTCCCCATCTTCAGTTCCTAGAGGAATGTGCTGGCCACCAAAAAAAGAAGAAGCCTTGCCAAGTAAACGAAGGTAGAAAATATTGTCAAAATACCCTCGCATTTTTTCTTCTATAACCTGAAATTGACAGGCGTTAACCCGAAGGCGCTGTTGACTGATATGAGTCCAGAGAACCAAGTCCAATTTCTGACCCGAAGACAAGCTGGCACCGCAGATTTCTTCTAGAGTAGCAATATCCTGCTTTCTCTCAGCTTTCTGCATGTGACCTTCCCACTCCTGACTGGACCAGACCTTGCGGAAAAGGCAGAAATAAAAGTAACGAATCTGATGCTCTGGACCTCGCCAACGACCATTTTGGATGGATAAGTCAAACTCTGACAAAATATGATTCAAGCTAGACAAATGGCGACCAAACGTGGCCTCGCTAATCATTAATTCTTGAGCCAGTTGATGGGCTAGGAACTGTTGGTGATAGAGAAGGTAAACCAAAATTTGGTACTTAATGGCATTGTCTAGAAATAAGCTCCGAATCTCTCTCCCCTTTGTGGCAGTACCGACAGACAGACGCAGGCTTTCATCATCCAAGTGGATGGTCAGCTCTAACCCTCTTTCTAAAGCATTTTCGTTAATTAGAGAGATATACTTGGTTAAGGTCGCCTTTGAAAAACCTGTTTCTTCCATGACTTCCTTGACTGTTGTCTGCGAATCTTGTAATAGGAAAGAAAGGACTAAAAATTGACCAGATTCGGCTTTTTCCATCAAATCACCTAAATACATTTGTTACCCCTTTCATTTTCTCCTACAAGCATAGCATAAATCTTACAAATGCTGAAATAATCTGTTTCTCATTTTATTTTAAAGCCGATTTCCTTGTCATTATTCCATAGAAACAGCAAACACACCACTCCCTCTTTGGGCATTTTTATGCTAAAATAGTAGCTATGGATAAAATTATTAAAACTATATCAGAAAGCGGAGCTTTTCGTGCTTTTGTCCTTGACAGCACAGAAACAGTCCTCACTGCTCAAGAAAAACATCAAACCCAAGCTAGCTCAACCGTAGCGCTTGGTCGTACTCTAATTGCCAGCCAAATTCTCGCTGCCAACGAAAAAGGAAATACCAAGCTAACCGTAAAGGTTCTTGGAACTAGCTCCCTCGGTGCCATTATCACAGTTGCAGATACCAAGGGTAACGTCAAAGGCTACGTTCAAAACCCTGGAGTTGACATTAAAAAGACTGCAACAGGAGAAGTCCTCGTTGGACCTTTTGTCGGAAACGGTCAATTTCTAGTGATTACAGACTATGGCACTGGAAATCCCTATAATTCCATGACGCCTCTTATCTCTGGAGAAATCGGTGAAGACCTAGCTTTCTATCTTACAGAAAGTCAACAAACGCCTTCAGCAGTTGGCCTCAATGTTCTTTTAGACAAAGACGACAAGGTCGAAGTTGCAGGTGGTTTCTTGCTCCAAGTTTTACCAGGAGCAAAGGAAGAAGAAATCGCACGTTTTGAAAAACGAATCCAAGAAATGCCAGCCATTTCAACTCTTCTGGAAAGCGATGACCATATTGAAGCCCTTCTCAAGGCTATCTACGGCGACGAATCATACAAACGTCTGTCCGAAGAAGAAATTCGTTTCCAATGCGACTGCAGCAAAGAACGCTTTATGGATGCTCTCGCTAGCCTCCCAAGCTCAGATTTACAGGAAATGAAGGATGAAGACCACGGGGCAGAAATCACTTGTCAATTCTGCCAAACAACTTATAACTTTGATGAAAACGACCTGGAGGAACTCATTCGTGACAAATCTTAATACACCTTTTATGATTGGGAACGTCGAGATTCCAAACCGGACGGTCCTCGCACCCATGGCTGGTGTGACCAACTCAGCCTTTCGTACTATCGCAAAAGAACTTGGTGCAGGCCTCGTTGTTATGGAAATGGTCTCTGACAAAGGTATCCAATACAACAACGAAAAAACCTTACACATGCTTCATATCGACGAGAGCGAAAACCCTGTTTCCATCCAACTTTTTGGTAGCGATGAAGATAGCCTAGCTCGCGCAGCAGAATTCATCCAAGAAAACACCAAGACTGATATCGTGGATATCAACATGGGCTGCCCAGTGAATAAAATCGTGAAAAACGAAGCTGGGGCTATGTGGCTCAAGGACCCAGACAAGATTTACTCTATCATCAACAAGGTTCAATCTGTCCTTGATATCCCCCTCACTGTCAAAATGCGTACGGGCTGGTCTGACCCATCCCTAGCAGTTGAGAATGCCCTAGCTGCCGAAGCCGCAGGTGTCTCTGCCCTCGCTATGCACGGTCGTACACGTGAACAAATGTACACTGGTCACGCTGACCTAGAGACCCTTCATAAGGTTGCACAAGCTCTAACCAAGATTCCCTTCATCGCCAACGGAGACATCCGTACGGTCCAAGAAGCGAAACAGCGCATCGAGGAAGTTGGTGCTGACGCCGTTATGATTGGTCGAGCAGCTATGGGAAATCCTTATCTCTTCAACCAAATCAACCACTACTTTGAAACTGGAGAAATCCTGCCTGATTTGACTTTTGAAGACAAAATGAAGATTGCTTACGAACACTTGAAACGCTTGATTGATCTCAAAGGTGAGCACATTGCCGTTCGTGAATTCCGTGGTCTCGCCCCTCACTACCTCCGTGGTACCTCAGGTGCAGCCAAACTCCGTGGAGCCATCTCGCAAGCCAGTACTCTGGCTGAGATTGAAGAACTCTTGCAGTTAGAGAAGGTATAAAAGACAACAAAAAACCCGTAACTTCAACTGAGTTACGGGTTTGCATTTGTTTTGAGAGAAGTTTTTCCGCTAGATTCTATGGTTGAATCAAGACAACACTAGAAACTGTACCATCTGCTCCTGTTGTAATTTGGATGATTTTTCCACCACCAATTTTGGCATTATATTTACCATCATCAAGAGTATAGGCGTAACCTCTAATAGAATAATTTTCTTTCTTTCCATCAGCAGTTTCTACTGTAAATTGACCTCCTGATGAGACAGTGATAGTCTCGCCATTGGCACCCTTCCAGCTTCCTGCTGCTGCTGAAAAATCACCATCGACCATGGTTAAAACGCCTTTGTAACGTTTATTATGTTCCGCCTGCTGGTCTTGTAATTTGCGGTCAGTCGTTGGATCATAAGTTGACTGGCTTGCTTGATTAGATTGACTTTGTGAAGCTTGCTGATTAGAAGATGGTTGAGATGGAGTTTCCTGTTGCTGAGGAGCTTGGGGAGTTGGTGCAGCTTGGTTGGATTCTTGACCCTGAGTTGTAGGACTTGAAGCTTGTTCAGAGGAAGCTTTAGCTTTTTCTGAAGTAGTGGTGCTTGTTGAAGCTTGAGTTTTACTTTCTTTGTTTGAAGAACTTGCCTTTGAACTTGACGTGGTTTGTGTTGTTTTATTTACATTGTCGTTTTTAGCTTCTTCTTTTTTATTACCACATGCTCCTAAAAGCAAAGTTGAAGCCAATACGGCTACTGCTAGTAAACGAATTGAATGTTTTGTTTTCATGATGTGCCTCCTGTGTAATCTTTTTGAAATATTATGAAATACTTTTGTAATGTTATTGTAATATTTATTTTAGGGTTTGTCAACTATTTATATATGGTTTTGGTTTTTATTTATATTTGTTCTTTTTAATCCTCCTATCTCTATTATTCGTTAAAAATTTAAAAAACAGGAAATTTTTCCTACTAAAAATACTATATTTTACAAGTGTAATCGCTTGCATTTTTTTCTTGAAGGGCTATAATAAAATTGAAATAGGATATTGGAGGTGTAGGCTTATGTTAAGAAACTATTACAAGTATCTTCCTTGGTTGATTTTAGCTGCTTTCGTTTCTTATGGGGGTGCTACTCATTACGCTCAGACAACATTTGATTTGTTCTACCTAACTGCCATTTTCATGATTGTCTATGTGTCTCTAATGTACTTACACGAACATTATTTAAAATATAAATACAAAGATTTATTCATTCGAATCATGAGCAATTCTAATAAAGATAAACATCCTTAAACAAAAAGAGGTCGGGAAAATCCCGACCTCACTTTTTATTTTAATCGATAAATAGTGATAACTTCCTTCTGAGGAATCCGTTTAAATCCAACTTCCTCTATGCTATGACCATATTTCGATAAGAAACTATCACTCGTACATGATTTGCCTGGGCACAGAGTCTCAACGAGGGCTAACCCATCATCCACTGTGAACTCATCCTCTAGTAGATAAAGGAAACGAGGGTCATAGTCGATAGCTTCTTGAATTTTCCTGATGGATTCTTGAATAATGGATAAGTGGTCAAATGCAAAGTCCTTCTCGTCAAGTTCTTTGCCATCCAAGTAACACTTGCCTGTGTGAAAATCAACATCTACAAGAACGAATTCTTTTGCATCATCTCCTGCCTGGACTAAGTCAAGAGCTCGACTAGGTAGGTACACCAAGTGGGCAATGGTAACTGTCCAACCCCTGGGATCACGACCAGGAGTAGATACTGTCACTAGCTGCTCAATCTTTTCCAGTGGAAGCTCAAGATTGATTTCTTCTTTTACCTCACGTTGACAAGCATGGGCAGCATCTTCCCCTTTATCCATAAATCCACCAACTAGCGCTAAACAATTTTGAAAAGGGTGTGCCTTACGACGAATCAGAAAGAGTTTCATTTTCCCTTCTACAAAGCAATAGGCTACCATATCCACAGTCACACTTGGCTTTTCGTACTGAGGGAGTGCTTGCTGGTGATACCAGTCTAAAAATTCAGCTTGACTAGCGTGAACTTCAAAGTACTCTTTTTCTGTCATCCCGGTTGGAATTATCTGATTCATCATCTTCTACTTCCTTTCTGCTTTTGATGGCAATAAAGAGGGCGGATCTACAAATTATAGATTCATAGTTCTTGTTTTATACAATGTCGAATTTCAATTGACCAGCTTTGACACCAATCTTAAGTGTCTTACCTTCTTTCAGTTCACCTGTAAGAAGGAGCTCTGCTAGTTTGTCTTCTACTTCTGTTTGCAGAGTTCTGCGCAGTGGGCGAGCTCCCATTTCTGGATCATATCCCTTCTGAGCTAGAAGCTTAAGGGCAGATGCTTGCAGTTTCAAGTCGATGCCTTTTTCTGTCAGGCTTGCAATCAATGGTTTGACCATAATCTTAACCACTTCCTGCATATCTTGACTTGACAAGCTGTGGAAGACCACCTTTTCGTCAATACGGTTGATAAACTCTGGACGATAAGCTTTTTTCAACTCTTCGAACATCCGTTTTTCCATATTTTCTTGGTCAAAACGAATATCTTTAGCTCCAAAACCGACTGTCTTGTCATCACGAAGAGCTGTCGCACCAAGGTTTGATGTCATGATAATGATGGTATTTGAGAAATCAACCTTGCGACCCTTACTGTCCGTTAAGACACCATCATCCAAGACCTGCAAGAGCACATTAAAGATGTCTGGGTGAGCCTTTTCTACCTCATCAAAAAGCAAGACTGAATATGGTTTGTTGCGAACCTTCTCGGTCAACTCTCCGCCCTCTTCGTAGCCTACATAACCTGGAGGAGCTCCGTTAAGACGGCTAGCTGCAAATTTCTCCATATATTCACTCATGTCAAAGCGGATAAGGGCAGATTCATCATCAAAGAGGACTTCTGCCAAGGCTTTGGCCAATTCTGTTTTACCAACACCTGTTGGTCCTAGGAACATAAAGGAACCAATTGGACGTTTGTTATTACGAATACCCGATTGATTTCGGCGAATGGCACGACTGATACTAGATACTGCTTGTTCTTGCCCAATCACACGCTTGTGGAGTTCAGCTTCAAGATTGAGATACTTCTTGGCATCTGTTTGCGTCAATTTTTGAACTGGAATACCTGACAAGCGACTCAAGGTTGTCAAAATATCAGACTCTTTTACTAGATCTTTATAGACTGGAACTTCCTGTTCTTTTGAAATGAGCTGAGCTGCTTGCTTCCATTTGCCATCCATCAAGGCCTTATCTGCAGGTGTTAAACCTGACTCATCTTTTTTAGCGTGCTTTGATTTATTTTGAACAGTTGCTGCCGCTTCATCCAAAAGATCAATGGCTGAGTCTGGCAAGTGACGACTAGTCAAATAGCGATGTGCCATTTTGACAGCTGTTTCGACTGCATCATCTGTAATTTGAACATGGTGGTGTTTCTCATAAGTCTCTTTCAAGCCACGCAAGATAGCCATACTATCAGCCACGCTCGGCTCTTCAATCATCACTTTTGCAAAGCGACGAGAAAGGGCTGCGTCTTTTTCGATGTGTTTTTGGTATTCTTCCTGAGTGGTTGCCCCAACAGTTCTCAGAATTCCACGCGCTAGGGCGGGTTTCAGGATATTGGCCGCATCCAAGGTCGAATCAATACCACTTCCTGATCCCATAATGGTATGAAGCTCATCGATAAAGAGGATAACCTTACCGTCTTCCTCGATATCTTTGATAATATTGTTCATACGTTCTTCAAAGTCTCCACGAAAACGAGTTCCTGCAACCACATTCATCAAATCAAGTTCTAGGACTCGCATCTTAGCCATCTCATCAGGCACATTTCCGTTGGCAATTCGCTGTGCAAGGCCAAGTGCCAGAGCTGTTTTACCAACACCTGCATCTCCAACTAGAACTGGATTATTTTTTGTTTTTCGACTCAAGATTTGAATCATACGAGAGATTTCTTGGTCACGCCCGATGACTGGTTCCAACTTGCCTAAACGAGCTTGCTCTGTGAGGTCATGAGTGTAATCTTCCAAACCACCACTTGGAGTTTGAGGCATACCCATTATATTTGCCATAGAATTTTGCTTATCTGCTACTGATCTGTGGCGCTGACGCAGAGCCTTCAAATCTTCCTTTGTCCAACCAGCACGCGCTTCAAGACTACGACGAAGCCCAGCAATCTTGACTTGATCTTTCTGATCTTCATAAGAAAATCCTGCTTTTTCCAAAATGCGAGTAGCTAGGGCATTACCATCATGCAAGATAGCGTAGAGAAGATGCTCTGTTCCCAATGCTTTGGCATGTACCACCGAAGCAACATGTTCCGCCTCCAACATCAAGACGTTCAAACGATAGGAAAATGGGAGTTCCTTGTAATCTTCCTTGTGGTTATAGTTGGCTTCTGTTAATTCTACAGCCACTTCCTCCAAACGATCAATCTCATACGGGAATTCATTTAAAGTTGCTCCAGCAACACTGTAGCTATGATTGGCCATGGCAATCAGCAAATGCCAAGACTCTAGGTAATCTGCATCAAAGCGACTCGCTACCAGAAAGGCGCTATCGATGCATTCTCTCAATGCTTTTGAATATTTCATGTCGTTTTATTTTCCTTTTCTATCTACTTCGTGCAACAACTGACGAAGCATATTAGCACGAATATAATTAGCTTCCTCACCTAGAATTCGGTCTGTCCCCATAGCTAATAATAGACTCATCTCTTGGCGGGTCATGAGTTCTTGTTCGACTAAGAGTCTTAAGACATCTTCAAAGATGACTTGGTTCACCTCATCACCCACTGAATACAACAAATCGCGGAGCATATCATGATGGTTAGAGAATTCAATTCGACCAATGCGAATATAGCCTCCACCACCACGTTTACTCTCAACTAGATATCCTCTACTCTCTGTAAAACGAGTCTTAATCACATAGTTGATCTGGCTAGGTACGACTTGAAAGGTATCCGCTAGCTGGCTTCGTTGCAATTCTACGATACCAGATTGTTCTAAAATCGCCTTGATATAGGCTTCAATATGGTCCGATGTATTTTTAAATTTCATAGCTTGCTACCTCCTTCTTAAACTTTGACTATCTTTGACTATACTATCATTTAAGACTCTATAAGTCAAATTTTTAAGGCTAAGTCCTTGAAAATACTGAGTTTTAAAAATAGCTATAGGTAACAAGCAATTCCCATTTCATTTTCTATCCTACAATTATGTTATAATAACAAAGTTACACCTAGCTTTCAAATCCTTTGAAAGTATGTTATTTATGATCAAATCTAAGAAATATTTCGTAAAGTCTAGAAAAAAACTTCGGTATCATTAATGATGTACCGAAGTTTTTTGTAGTGTGAGTTTTTCACAGTTTTTAGCTATAGTTCATATTCTATCATCGAGAGAAAAAATCTCTCCAGTAAGGATTTTCTCTATCAAAAATTCTAACTTCTTCTTCCGTCATATTGTGAGGATAGTCAAGAAAAAGGTTATAAATTTTTTTCTTATCAAAGCTGAATAATATTTCTCCTCTAACATCTATCTTATCAATCCACCAAACTTTTGACTCTTCACTATCTTTGTAAAAATCACTGTACCCTTCAAGATTAGACTCCGAAAAAATGGGTTCATCTATTTCATCGAATGGGTCTTGTTTGCTGTAGTCATTTAGTTCATTATTTAACATCATTTAATCACTTTTTGTTATCTCTTAAAATTACCACCAGGTAAATGATTTCTTGCTTGGTAATTCTCCTCTATCCCACATCTGCTTCACTGCTCCACGAGCCTTGTTTGCATAATAGGGTGCCCCAAGTTCTTTATCATAATTTGACTCGATAGCAACTGTAACTTCACCAGTGCTCTCATCAATCTCAATCAAACCTGGGTCACGATTTTCTGGAATATACCAATATCCTAAAATACTAGAATTGAAAATTTTAATTAGTCTAATCATTGCTTTTTTCCTATATTCTAAAGTCGCTCAAGTCATTTAGTACCACACAACTTGCCCTGATTCTTTCAAGCCACCGTCTTCATTTTTTAGATTTATAATACATGTTGACACATTGAACGGATTGATTGCTATAGTTTCTGTGCAACACACTATGATTGACTATCCGATAGCGTAAATACTGCCACTTTATTCATCAATTCATCCTCTGTGTAGTCAATTGTAAATGTATCCATTTCAAAAAAAGATTTTGGTGGGGTTGAATCCACAAAAGGGAGACTATTTATCCTATACTCTTTGTCTCCAATTTTTACAAATTGATTAACTCTTAATTCAGAAAAGTCTGGATTTTCAACTGTAATAGAGACCAAACGATTTGCAATTCTGTAAACATCAATGATTCTATTTCTCATATAATTACCTACTACACAAATACTTGATTTAAAGTAAGCACCTCGGCCATTAACATTGAATTCAAGATTTGCGCCTATATATTTTTAATTTCTTCTTTTTTCATCACATCACCATACGTCAATTATATCACTTTTCTCTATCAGAATTTCCATTTATAGACAAAAGAGAGCAAGTAAAGAATAAACTTCACCAACTCTCTTCATTTCTAATTATTTAAGCCCAATTCTTCTAAAATCTGGCGTTTATAGGCAATTTTTTGAACTTCCTTGTCTTCGGTTTCAGACCAGTCGAGTTTGATTTCAGAAACAATCTGACCAGGGCGATTTTTCAAGATATAGATGCGATCACTGAGATTGAGGGCCTCCTCTATACTATGCGTAATGATGAGTGTCGTCAGGCCTAGCTGTTTATGAATATCAAGATACCAGGCATGAAGTTCCATCTTAGTCATCTCATCCAAGGCGCTAAAGGCCTCGTCTAGAAGAAAGAGCTTATGCCCAAAAAGATAGGTACGAAGCAAAGCAACACGCTGGCGCATCCCACCGCTGAGTTCATGAGGGTACTTATCCCTTACAGCCGTCAACTGAAAGGTAGCAAGAATTTCATCTGCTTTGGCAATGGCTTCTGCCTTGTCCACCTTTTGGATCAAGAGGGGCAAAATGATATTGCCAAGGACAGTCTTGTGTTCCAAAAGTAAATCCTTTTGGAGCATATAACTCACGCGCCCCTTGGGATTTTCCTCACCGTCAAGAATGATTCGTCCAGACTGGACTTCTAAAATCCCTGCAATCAGGTTAAAGAGAGTGGTCTTGCCTACACCACTGGGGCCTAGGATAGAGACCACTTCACCTGAAGTCACCTGCAGGTTAATATCCTCTAAAATCTTTTCATTGTCGTAGGCATAGCTTACGTGTTCTAGTCTAATTTCTGTCATTATTTTACAAATTCGTTCGTGAATCCTTTATCAGTCAAGTCTTCCTTGAGGATACCATTTTCTTTATCCCATTTGTAGAAGGCATTCCAGCGGTCAGCATCAAATTGTCCCCATTTTTCCTTGTCGCTTGCATATTCTTTTGACAAGTATTTTTGAGATTCGATAACAAAGTCACGTTTATCCTTTAACTCAGGGGCATTCTTGATGAGGATATCTGCAGCTTCTTCTGGGTGATCCATAGCGTATTGGTAGCCTTTTTTGATAGCTTGGATGACTTTACGAGCTTCTTCTTTGTTGTCTTTTAGATAGTCGTTGTTAGCGATGATCACTGGTGAATAGTAGTCAAATTCTTTAACGTAGTCTTTCAAATACATAAAGTTAGCATCTACACCTTGAGATTTAGCAAGGATTCCATCCCAACCATAGTAAATCCAGGCAGCATCAAAAACGCCATTGGCAATCGGTGTGATCGAGTTCGAGTCGTTGTTTGGTACTTTTTCAACCTTGTCAAAGTCTCCACCTTGAGATTCTACCAAGGTTTTCAACATAGCAAGCTCAGTCGGGTCATTCCAAGTTCCGTATTTCTTGCCAACCAAGTCTTTTGGACTATTGATATTGTCAGACTTACGAGAAATAATCCCTGATGTATTGTGTTCTACAATCGCTGCAACGGCAGTAATACCTGCTCCTTTTTCCAATTTCTTAGCCATATAGTCTTGGAAATAGATAGCAAATGGCGCCTTACCATTGATTACTAAGTCTGATGAGCTTTCTTCTGGTGGCAATTTCAAGTCCACGTCCACTCCAGCTTCCTTGAAATACCCTTTTTCTTTGGCTACATAAAGTCCTGTGTGGTTGGTATTTGGCGTCCAGTCTAGGATAAAGTCAATTTTTTTGAGTTCTGCTTCTTTGTTATCCTTAGAAGCAGTTCCTTGGCCACAAGCCACAAGCACGACAGCTAGAAGAGCTGTTACAATCGTTAAAAACACTTTCCATGTTTTCTTCATTTTAATTTCCTCTTTTCTTTTTCTCAAACGTTATTGTTCTATGAACGTTTCCATTTAATCACATATTTTTCACTGATATCGACTAGCTTCATACCCAGAAGACTAATCAGCGATACCAGAATAATAATCGCGAACATGGTATCATACTGAAACAGTTTCTTGGACTGAATCATGTAGACACCAAGTCCTTCAAAGCCTCCTAACCACTCAGATACCACTGTTGTGATAAAGGCATAGGAGACACTGACCCTCAGTCCTGCATAAAAGTAGGGCAGGCTGACAGGGATTTTAAAATGCCACAGGATTTGCCAAGGATTTGCTCGCATCAAACTAAACAAGGTCAGCATATCCTTGTCACAATGCCTAAATCCATCTAGAATACTGACGATAATAGGGAAGGTTGTCGTCAAGATAATCAATACAATCTTGGGCAAGATTCCATAACCCAACCATAAAACTAGAATAGGAGCTATAGCAATTGTCGGTATGGTCTGGACAACTACCATCATGGGGTAAATCAAGTCATTGAGCCAACTCAGACTATCCATAAGGACGGCCATAATACAGGCTATCATAACACCCAAGACCAAACCTAATAAGGCTACTCTCAAGGTTGCCCAACTATGGTACCAAAGAAATTCTCTGTCACGAACAAAAGACTGGAGAATCTCAAGTGGTGTCGGCAGGATAAACTTTGGTAAGAGTTTTAAGAATCCCGCCACCTGCCAAACGGATAAGACACCTAAAAATCCTAGCAGACTAATATGCCGTCTCATTATACTTTTCAAGTTTCTCATCAATGCTTAAAATCTCTCCTACATTTATTTTGACATTGGCAAAAACATTGTCTGCCCCTTGACCAGCTACCTCCAACGCTTCTTTAAGAATACGCATGAGTTCATCAAACTCTCCCTCTAAAACTGTTTCAAAGGGTGTCACCACCATGGTCACTCCTTGAGTTTGCAGATAATCAATGACCTTATCAATTATAGCTATACGATCAATCCCCTGTGATAAGGGCAGGACTTGTAAAGCAATGCTTGCTTTCATTAAAACCTCCTTCTAAGTTACAGTTTTCCTTTGTAAAAAAAGAAAAACCTCTTCCATATATGAAAAAGGTGCAAAATTAGGCTAAGTTTCGTTCCCTACGCTGGCATTATCCAGATCAGGTGCGGTCGAAGTTTAACACTTCCTCTCAGACTGTACACAGACTCCCATATATTATATGGACATATGATAACGAAAAATAAATAAGATGTCAAGGAAACTGCTTACAGAAAAAAGAGTGGGACAGAAGTCGGTAATTCGTTAGAATTCGATTTCGTCGTCCCACCTCCGCACAGTTGAGTAGGGCTGTAAAAGCTGATGAAATCAGCGTAGTAAAGCCCACTCAACCACTGCGTCTTGCTCGACAATCCAAAGAAAATTGAGAGGCTAGGACTTTTGTCCCAACCTCTCCTCTAATCATCTATTCTCAGTTAATTCTTCCACTTAAAGCATAGGTGCAAATAACTGTGTTACTTCTTTAATCATCATTTGATACCAGGTAGGATTTATGGTATCCGAGAAGATTTCTTGAGATTGTTCAAAAATTTCTTCAAAATCTTTGCGAATATCTGCTATTGACTCTGTTTTGTAGAGTAGTACTGCATTTTCATAGTGATGAACCAAGCTACGATAATCCAAGTTAATAGTGCCAACAGCCGCAAATCGATCATCAACAATCATTTGCTTACTATGGATAAAACCAGGTGTGTATTCAAAAATGCGAACACCCGCAGATAAAAGATCTGGATAAGCTCCCCGTGTTACAAGTTGAATGAGTTTCTTATCCGGTATATGGGGTGTGACTATTCTAACGTCTACGCCTCGCATCGCCGCATTTTTTATATCCTCTGTCAAATCATAATCGATAATGAGATAAGGCGTTGTAATATATACAAAATCTTCTGCTTGATTAATCAGATTTTGATAAACAATCTTCCCTACCTTCGTTTTATAGATTGGCTTAGGTCCACTGCCGTATGGGATACAAAGACCGCTACCAAATCGTGTCTGATTTTCCAAATGATACTGATCAAAGTCACTGATTTCCCCACGGTTGATGTACCAGTTCATGAGAAATAGTCTGGTAAATGCTTGAGTCGCCGGACCATCAATCCGAATCCCACTATCTTTCCAGTGTCCAAAACGTTCAATATGATTGATATATTCATCTGCAAGGTTGATTCCTCCAGTATAGGAAATTTGTCCATCAATCACTAATATTTTCCGGTGGTCACGGTTATTATAGGCTACTGTCATACGAGGAATCACCTTATTAAATTTATGAGCATCAATCCCTTTAGAACGCAAATAAACAGTATAATCCCCAGGCAAAGTTACCATACAACCGATGTCGTCATAGAGCATCTTGACTTCGACTCCCTGAGCTGCCTTTTCTTCCAGAATTTCGAGTATGCTATCCCACATCAAACCCTCATCGACAATATAGTATTCAAGAAAAATAAACTTTTCTGCTCTTTTAAGATCCTCCAGCATCTGTTGCCACATTTCCTCACCACTTGCGAAAAATTGTGAATCTGTCTGGTCATAGACTTCTGCATTACTATCCATATGTAGCAAGGCATTGATAATTCCGTAAGCTGATTTGTCTGTCTCCTGTAGTTGCAAATGGAGTTGGCGCCCATTATTCTCATGAAATGCAATAGAATTCAATTCTTGGAGTTGTTTCAGTTCTTTTTTTGATAGTCTTCTCTCACCGAACATGAGATAAAGCAGTGGACCAAACACCGGTACAAAGGTCACAATCAACCAAGTCACTTTGCTTTCAGGTGACATCGAACGATTGACAATAGCTATAACGGTTGCTACGCTAATCAAAAATACAAGAGTCACCCAAATAATTGGAGCAATCTGGATCATGTAAAGAATAATTCCAAAAACAAGAACTAATTCTATAAGGATAATCGCAATACTAAAGCCATACTTGGACATTAATAAGCGAAATTTTCTGATTCCCATATTTCCCTCTCAATTTCTAAGTCTACTCCCTGATTCAACATCTGAAAACGCTTGTTACCTTCTAGTATACTTAGTTTCATAAAAGTTAGCAAGCTTTTTCTGTATAGGCCGATAGTTCTACGTTTAAAATTAATTTAAAAAGCAGGCCACTTATAGGTGCCTGCTTTTATTTTACAATTTTAAAGCCAACATATTGACAGTCATACCAGCTGCAGTCCCCATCAAGAAGATGGTATCTCCTTCCTTCACATAGCCATGATCGAGTGCATAGGCCAAGCCAAAAGGTACCGCAACGGAAACCATATTCCCATAATCACTAACGATATTAAGGTACTTGTCTTTGCTAACTCCTAGTTTATCCATAACAAGTGGTAATGCTCGGCTAGCTTGGTGTGGAATAATATAGTCTACAGCATCTTTAGAAATACCAGATTTCTCTTGGAATTCTTGGAACATTTCTGGAATGACACGAGCAGAAAGCAAGAGGATTTTCTTCCCTTTCATATCAAACATGAAATTCGTCTTCGTTTCTTCAGAGTACTCTTTTGGTTGATATGAAGTCAAACCTCCACGGATTTCAGTATCGTGAGCTCCCTCCGACCAAGTGCGTTGAAGACTTGCAATCACTCCCTTATCCTTGTCACTTGCTTGGAAAATAAAGGCTGCCGCCCCATCACCAAAGAGTTCATAACTTTCTTTTTGCTTCGGATTGAGACCCAAGCTACCGACTTCACTGGAAACAATCAAAACACGATGGTATTCTCCAGCTTCAATCAAATGTGACATAGTCGAAAGAGCTGAAATAAAACTTGTACAAGTCGTGTTGATATCCATAGCTGGTATAGAGAGCCCTTTTGCCACGCGCTCATGAATCAAAGCAGCTGTACACGGATAGGTTGAACACCAACCGCACTAGCTGATACAAGGCAATCAATGTCTTTCATACTTAAGTTTGCATTTTCAAGTGCACGTTGGATAGACGCTTCTGCCAAATCTAGCTGTGTTTCTTCATTTTCTACGACACGGTAACGCGTTTGGTCTTTAAATTGCACTGTGTTTTTTGGAAGGCAAACTCCATAGCCTGCAATTTCTACATGTCTTTTTACTTCTGTCATAATCTTTTGTCCTTTCATAAACGTTGGATACGCTTGAGCTTACGGCTTGTATCCCAATGATAATCTGAAAATCGTATTTCAGGTGCTTTAAACTTTTTCTGTTGAGCTAAGAGTCTGAATTGCTCTGTGATTGCTATTTCTACTTGCTCGTCCCTTCGACTCAGACAAACTTCCACTAACTTCTCAGAATGTTGTTTGACTTGGTAATCTCCGACATTCTCCACAAAGAGAATACAACGTCTGATAAAGTCAGGATAAATCGTTACTTGACCTCCATCTAGCCCCTCAAAGTAAAAGATGTCATCAGATCGACCTTCGACCTTGTCAATCCTTGTGTAATGAGATCCACATGGACACGGTTCTGGATTTTCAACCAAAATATCGTTGAGCTGGTAGCGATAAACAGGCTGACTGCTTCGTTTAAAGTCCGTAATCACTGGATAAAAACGTCGGTTATCTAAGTAGTGCTTTTCCACAAAAATGATGTCTTCATTGAGATGAAGATTCCCAGCAGAGCAAGTACAAGCTAAGAACCCTTCTGTTGCTTGATATACTTGGTCAATAATCGGCAACTCAAAAGCGCTCAAAATTCGCTCTTTATCACTATCTTCCAATATTTCAGCCACCGAAACGATTTTTTGTGGGTGAATGACTAACTCCCCATCTTTTAGACGCTTGCTCAATTCAATCAACATAGAAGCAGGTGCCACTACAATAGTCGGTTGATAACTATTGAGACGCTCGATATGCTCATCTGTATTCTTGAAAATATCAAAGTATTCTAAACGAATGAGTGCCGTATTGATGGTCTGATACAATTCATTATCCGCTCTGAGGAAAAAGGCTATGCGGTGCCCAAAAAGTTGGCCCTTGGGCAACATCTTTGCCAAGATAGCTGCTGCCCACATACTTCTCTCTTTTTCAGTTGTGATAAAGAGTCCCCGGTGTCCAGATGTTCCAGAAGACAACCCAACAGCTATTTCTCCCTTAAGCTCTGTAAAATTCCTGGTCTTTTCACTTTCGATAGCCAAAGCCAAGGCCTCGTCTCGATCTACACCTTGAGTATTAAGATCATTGAAATGCGTCATCATAAAAGCCTTATCCATATGGTCAAAGTCACTAGGTACACCATTTTTAAAATAAGGGGACTCACGCTTGAGAAAGTCCATATAGGCAGCCAGCTGCTTTTTCTGATAGTTTTCTAATGCTTCTCGAGATCTAAAGTTATGAAGCCAACGAGTTTGGAAAAAAGTTTTAAGAAAGGTTATTTTTTTCATACAAGATCCGCTCAATCCTTTCTACAGGGTCATGGCTAACTAGCACTTCTATTCCATCCTTTAAAACCTCTTCCAAGAGCTCCGTTCCTTTGATATAGTCATCCTTACTATCTTGCACCAAGGAAGGAATCAGATGCATCTGTTTCGTATAGGGTAAAAGGTCTATTCCCCAACAAAGATCTGCTGCGATAAAGAGATGATAATCTGGAATAAAGAGACAAGCTTGCCCCTTAGCATGCCCATCTATCGAAGCTACAAGGATACTTCCGTCTCCAAAAAGATCCTTAGTTAGACGATAAGAAAAGTTAGAGTTTTGCTGATCTGCCTTAATAACTGTCAACCTTTCCTCAAAAGTACTTGGTAAAAATTCTTTAAAAATTAAATCTTTTAGTTTTGGTTTCTTATAAACATCATACACTTCCTGAGTCAGGATAAAGTTTGCATTAGGAAAGAAGCTAGCCCCTCCCAGATGATCTGGATGTAGATGAGATAGCAAGACATAGTTAATTTCTTCTGGCTTAATTCCTTTAGCTTTCAATAAATGTGAAATCTGATCCTTGTCCGTCATTTGAACTGGCGTCCCTAGACGATAAAAGCTATAACGAAGTTTCCTCTTAATATCATAGTGATAGCCGGTATCATAAAGCAGATACCCCTTTTCCCTATGCTTGATTAAAAAGACACCTGCTGGAAAAGTCATCTTTCTATTCTTGACACCCTTAAATAACAAACCAGCATAACTAGTACAATATCCTGCTGGGAAATACTCAATGCTTTCGATAATCTTGGACATATTGCTCAATCCCTTCTGAAATACTAATTTTCGGATGATAACCCAGCTCCTTCTCAGCCTTACTAATATCAAGAGTCTGACTATAGCGAAGCAGGTAATAGGTGTAGCGTGTCAGGGCTGGTTCGCCTTTCAGATTCAGAGTCTTGTAAAGAAATTCTAAACTACTGGCAATTCCCGATAATAGAGTTGCTGGAATCTTTCTATATTTGATTGGATAACCCAAGCCTGTCAAACTTTCCTCCAACAAATCTCTAAAAGCTCTTGGTTCGCCATTAGTAATGTTATAGATGTCTCCTTTTGCTTCTGGAGCTTCTAATGCTAAACGAATTGCCAAAGCAACATTTTCCACACAAGTCATGTCCATGAGCTGACGCCCATCCCCAATCAAAGGAATTCCTAGTTTTTGACTCAGATTGATCACCCGTGGCAAGATGCTAGTGTCCCCAATCCCAAACAGGCCCCGAGGTCTCAAGATGATACTCGGAACATCTGGATAGTCTTTAAAGAGTTTCTCCGAAGCCAATTTGCTACGGATATAGTTATTGAGATTGTTTTCCTCTGGAGCATCACTTTCTTTGATAGCCAGCTGATCCTTAGGAGCAGCATAGATGCTTGGTGAGGATACATAGACTAAACGTTGAGTACCTGTTTGGCGACATGCCTCGAGAACATATTTAGTTCCTAAAACATTAGCCTGATAAAAATCTTCCCAAGGGCCCCAAACGGTTGACAGGGCTCCCGCATGAACGACCAGATCCATCCCCTTACAAGCCTCTAGCACATCATCAGCTTTAGTCAAATCACCCTGAAAAAAACTGACCGAAGAATTCTCTAAAGAGCAACCAACCTTACTGTTTCTACCAAAAGCTCGAACCTGATAGCCATGCTCGACTAATTCATCTACAACATATTTACCCAAGAAACCTGTCGCTCCAGTTACTAAAACTGTTTTCATTTTTTCTTCTCCTTATCTTCTAGCAGACGAAGAATTTCTCTCTCTAAGATTTCCGTCGGATGATAAGACTGTGCTGCTTGGCGTAAAGTCTCTAATTCTGGCCAATTTTCTTTAGCTAACAGCTCCTCAAAGGCTTGTCCAATGGCCTTGCTATTATCTCTTTTAGCTGAGAAAGCAACACCGGCTTCAACCCCACGAACGGCATAATCAAATTGGTCATAATCATGAGGCAATATCAAAGCTGGTTTACCATAAATGATACATTGATAAAAAATCCCTGCCCCCCCGTGATGAATCACGTAATCCATCTGGGGAATGTACTCCTTATAAGGTAGATAAGAAACTACGGAAAGGTTCTCCATGAGTTTTTCACATTGGAAGGCCTCTCCACCTACACCACGAGTTACAAAAAAGTGACAATCAGGATGAGCTTTTGCAAGTTGCTTAGCTTGATAGATAAGGTTTTCTTTAGCCCAAGCAAGTTGTGTACCACAAGTCATCAAAACTTTCTTTCGCTCCATAAAAGGAGACAAATCTAAAGGATAATCCTCTCCTGCCTCAACTGAAGCACCAGAAGGACCAACCCACTTGTAGTGTTTTGGAAATCCCTTTTTTAATTCTACTTCTTTCATACCAATACCAAGAATTGAATATGGAGAATAAATGGTCTCATGACCGAGTTGATTATACAATTTAAAATGATATCTTTTTAAGCGATCACGAAGCAGGAAAGATACAATACGTTTTACTAAACGAGTTGCTGTTCTACCTAAAAATTGTACTGAAACTTGCCTGGCATTCTTGGGACTTCCCATTCCACCAAAGAAACAAGGAGGACCATCTGTCGTTTCAATCGCAAACTGGGTAGCCATAGTTGATATCCACGGAATTCCAAGTTGATTAGCTACTAAACCACCTGACAAGGTTATAAAATCAGCAATGACGATATCAGGGCGATTCTTTTGCCACTCTTCCAATAATTGATCTGAAACTAGATTAATTAAATCAATACTAGAAGAAAGTTGTTGATAAGCTGATAATATCCCTAATTGCTGATCATTATTAGCTGCCCGTTCAAAATCCTCAATGTAATTATCTAGTATAGGAACTACATGAAAACCTGCAGACTCAGCAACAGCTTTTTTTTGAGGACCAGTGAACAAGCGAATATCATATCGAGGGTTATTAAGTAAGGGGATTAATAAATTCATTGTTGGGTACAAATGACCACTTAAAGGAACAACTACAACATCAATTTTGATTCTTTTCATATGTCTAGGATACCAAATTTTAAAAAAAAGAACTATCGATAAGATAATTCTTTACACATTTATTAGTTTTGACATGAAAAGATAACAAAATATTTAAAAAAATGAAATGTAGAATTGCAGATAATAATAATCAAAATCAAATATAAAAATAAAAAAAAAGGCAATTGCCTCAATTTAAGTATTGACCAATCGGGAAGACAGGATTCGAACCTGCGACACCTTGGTCCCAAACCAAGTACTCTACCAAGCTGAGCTACTTCCCGAGTTAAATGTTTAATGCACCCTAGAGGAGTCGAACCTCTAACCGCCTGATTCGTAGTCAGGTACTCTATCCAGTTGAGCTAAGGGTGCTCTTCAATATATGCCGAGGACCGGAATCGAACCGGTACGATCGTTACCA
>NZ_CBCOON010000008.1:0-100878 GCF_965111625.1 Streptococcus sp. Marseille-Q6504 | reverse complement strand
AACAGGTTTTTTTAACTTTTTTTAATTCCTATTTCCATCAACCGCGATACACCCATAGTCCGTACGGGATTCGAACCCGTGTTACCGCCGTGAAAAGGCGGTGTCTTAACCCCTTGACCAACGGACCCTGAGCTTTTTAACTCTTTCTATTATACCCACTTTTAGAATCTTGTCAACTAGTTTTTTAAAAATTAGTTGACAGGATTCTAGATTCACAAGTATATGAGTTGCTGAGATTACAATTCAGCAATTTGATTCAAGTTTACTTCTGCTACTGTATCATTACCAAACATTGAAATAATCATTTTCACTTTGTTATTATCAATTTCAGTAATTTTTCCTGTGTAATCAGCAAAGGCACCATCTATGATTCGAACTGTTTGACCAACTTCAACATTGATATCGAATTCTTGAACCGTTTGTCCCATTGATACCAAGATATCTCTGATTTCTTGTTCCAAAAGCGGAGTTGGTTTAGATCTGTTTCCGTGTGAGCCGACAAATCCCGTAACGTTTGGTGTGTTACGAACTACAAACCAAGCTTCATCAGTCATAACCATTTCCACAAGGACATATCCTGGGAAGCGATTTTCTTCAACTTCTTTTTTCTTCCCATTTTTTTCAACTTGCACAGTTTGAGTTGGAATTTCCACACGTAGGATATTATCCAACATATTGTATGTTTGTGCACGTTGCAAGAGATTTTCTTTTACTTTATTTTCATAACCAGAATATGTTTGTAGGACAAACCATCCTTTATCAAAACTATCCATCTTTTTTCCTTTCTTAATGGTAAACTTCTTTCAGCCTATTTATACTATCTTAAAAAATGTTAATGAATCGGATCAATCCGCTAACGATTAACTGGTCAAAAATATAAATGATGACAACAAAGAAGGCAGTGTATTCCATGATAGATTTGAAATCTACCCAACTTTGTTTTCGAGTTGGCCAAGTTGTATCTTTAAGAAGTGTAAAGATATCCTTAATAAAACCCATTCTTATCTCCTATCTCGTTTCTCGATGTGTTGTGTATTTACCACAATGTTTACAAAATTTATTTACTTCTAAGCGAGTCGGTTTTGGATTCCCACTAATTTTAATTGAGTAGTTTCTTGAACCACAAACCGCACAGGCTAAACTTGCTTTTTTAAGTGCCATAGCGCCTCCATCCTATCTATTATAACAAGAATCCTTGTCTTTGACAAGTTAAATTGCACTCTGCATTTTCCTATTTTAAAATAAAAAAGCCTAGGAATAATCCTAGACTCTATTTTACATTATTTACCAAGGTAGTATTCAGAAACTACGTTCAATTTTTCGTCAAATTCGAATACCAATGGTGGGAAGTTAGGGATTTCCACATCCATGATTTCGTCGTCTGACAATTGTTTGATGTGTTTTACAAGGGCGCGGATTGAGTTACCGTGTGCACCTACGAATACGTTTTTACCATCTTTAAGTGCTGGAGCGATTTTATCTTCCCAGAATGGAAGAGCGCGTTCCAAAGTCACTTTCAAGTTTTCAGCATCTGGAATTACTGAGTCATCAAGTGAAGCGTAACGACGGTCTGTGTGAGCTGAGTGCTCATCATCACGAGGCATTGCTGGAGGCAATACATCGTATGAACGACGCCAGATGTGAACTTGCTCATCACCAAATTGTTCAGCAGCTTCAGCTTTGTTTTTACCAGTCAAACCACCGTAGTGACGTTCGTTCAAGCGCCATGATTTTTCAACTGGAACCCAAAGTTGGTCAGATGCTTCAAGTGCAAGGTTAGTTGTTTTGATTGCACGTTTCAATACTGAAGTGTAAGCTTGGTCAAATTCAATACCAGCTTCTTTGATCAATTTACCAGCATCGATAGCTTGTTGAGTACCTTTTTCAGAAAGATCTACGTCAGCCCATCCTGTGAAAAGGTTAGCTTTGTTCCATTCAGACTCACCGTGGCGAGCGAAAACCAATTTTACCATTAGTTGGATTCTCCTTTTATTTTTCGAGGTTGCCCTCGTTTATCTATTCTATTTTACACAATTTTTCACAAAAAAGCTAGTTTAAATCAACGAAAAAGAGAAGAGCTAATGGACTCTTCCCTAAAAAATAATTTATTCTTCAATTCTAAATTGTTTCAAGCTTGCTAGGTACAGAGCCCCACCAATCACAAGGACAATTCCACCAATCCATCCAAGGAAAGGAATCAAGGCAACTACAGAACCTACGATAAATAGAATCGATGGTGCTAGTGAAATACGATTGTCATCCTTATAGTAGACAAGTGAAAGGATTCCAAGAATGAGGGTTGCAATTTTCACTAAAGAGAACACAATGAAAATAATGCCCAAAATTAGCCCTGCAGCATCTTCGTCTTCAGAAATGGCTGCAAGAAATACCATAAAAATTGGTAAGAAAGCTAAAATAGCTCCTGCAATAATACCAATAAAGCCATCTACTTGTGCTAGTGTTTTTGTCTTCATAAATATCTCCTTTTATTTTAATAAGGTATATTATACCATATTTTTATTAAAGTTTTTATTTTTTAAAAAAATACAGGAAGACCCTGTATTTTTGTTAGATTATTTAGCTTCAAATCCTTCTGCTACTGCATCCGCAAAGTTTTCTTCAACGATGCTTGCACAGTGATTACAGATTGTTGCATGGTAGCTACGTTCTGCTGTACTTGGATCGATACGACGGCAACGATCACAAACTTCACCAGCCGCACGCTCAACCGTGAAGGCCACATCTTCAAAGTTAACTGCACCTTCTGGAGCTGGACCTTCAGCGATGGTCAATTTAGAGACGATCAAGAGTTGGGCTACATTGCTATCAACAGCTCCAAGAAGAGTCTTCACTACTTCATTAGGATAAACTGTCAAATGAGCTTCAAGAGATTTACCAATCACTTTTTCATTACGTGCTTCTTCCAAAGCCTTTTGAGCTTGTCCACGGAAGTCCATAAAGGCTGACCATGTATCCAAGATTTCCTCTTGGTTGGCAAATGTTTGTGCTTCAGGTAATTCTGATAATTGAACAAAGTCTTCTGTTTCAAACTCGAGATATGACCAGATTTCTTCAGCAGTGTGTGGAAGAATTGGTGTCAAGAGTTTGGTAATTTTCACAAGGATGTCATAGAAGACTGTTTGCATCTGACGGCGTTCGAGAGATTTTGCACCTTCGATATAGACAACATCTTTGGCAAAGTCAAGATAGAAAGCAGACAAATCAACGTTGATAAAGTTCACTAGAGCTTTATAGATTGTCAAGAATTCAAAGTCAGCATAAGCGTCACGAATAGTCTTAACAAGTTGGTTAAAGCGGATAGTCATGTACTTATCAACAGAACGAAGTTCTTCGTAAGCGACTGAATCCTCAGCTGGGTTAAAGTCAGATGTGTTAGCAATCAAGAAACGAAGGGTGTTACGGATCTTACGGTAAGTTTCAGAGACTTGGCTCAAGATATCCATAGAGATACGTACGTCGTTACTTGAGTCTACACTGGTTACCCAGAGACGCAAGATTTCTGCACCAAATTGTTTTTCAACGTCGCTTGGGGCAATGGTATTTCCAAGAGATTTAGACATCTTCTCACCTTTACCGTCAAGGGCAAAACCTTGTGACAAGATTTGTTTGTATGGTGCTACACCATGGTTGGCAACAGATGTGATGAGTGATGAGTTGAACCAACCACGGTATTGGTCTGAACCTTCAAGATAAAGATCTGCTGGATATTTGAGTTCTGGACGGTTAACCACTACACCATTCCATGATGAACCTGAGTCAAACCAAACGTCCATGATGTCTGTTTCTTTCTTGAACTCGCCATTTGGTGAACCTGGATGGGTAAATCCTTCTGGCAAGAGGTCTTTAGCATCACGTTCCCACCAGATGATTGAACCATGTTCTTCAAAGAGTTGAGCTACATGCTCGATGGTTTCAGCTGTCATGATTGGTGTGCCATCTTCTGCATAGAAGATTGGAAGAGGAACTCCCCAAGCACGTTGACGAGAGATCACCCAGTCACCACGGTCACGAATCATGTTGTAAAGACGGACTTTACCCCACTCTGAGTGGAACTTGACTTTTTCAATTTCGTCTAAGATTTCTTGGCGGAATTTAGATACAGAAGCAAACCATTGAGGCACTGCACGCCAGATGATTGGTTTTTTCGTACGCCAGTCAAATGGGTAGGAGTGAGAGATTTCTTCTTGAGCAAGAAGTAGATCACCAAGTTTTTCAATAACCGTTGGCACAACCTTGTCGTAGAATTGACCTTCGAACTCTGCACCTGCATTGGCCATCATGATCCCGCGTTCGTTAACAGTCACAGCAACTTCAAGCCCATTGGCAACACCGACATTGTAGTCATCCTCACCAAAACCAGGAGCTATATGGACGATACCAGTACCAGAATCTGTTGTAACGTGGTCACCAAGGATAACGAGTTCATCTACTTCTGTATCCCACGGGTGTTCTGTCACAATTTGGTTCAATTCTGAACCACGGTAAGTTGCCAAAACCTGAACATCAGACCAACCGAATTTCTCAGACAAGCTGTTCAACAATTCTGAAGCAACCACAAACTTACGAGATTCGCCAGCTGGTTGAACCAAGACGTAATCAATATCCGCACCAACAGTCAAACCACGTGAAGCCGTGATGGTGAATGGAGTTGTTGTCCAAACGACGATATAAGTATCAGTATCTAGAACACCTTTGCCATCTTTGACTTTGTTGGCATAGTAAAGTGATGTTGAAACCAAGTCATGGTATTCAATTTCCGCTTCGGCAAGCGCAGACTCAGATGACCAAGACCAATAAACGGGCTTCGCTCCACGGTAGATGTAGCCTTTATTAGCCATTTCACCGAAGACACGGATTTGCGCTGCTTCATAGTCAGGAGTTAGTGTTACATATGGATTTTCCCAGTCACCAGAAACACCCAAACGTTTAAAGTCTTCGCGTTGTTTATCTACTTGAGACAGAGCGTATTCACGGCAAAGTTTCAAGTATTCAACAAGGTCCATCTCTTTGCGTTTAACACCTTGTTTTGCCAAAACTTGCTCAATTGGCAAACCATGAGTATCCCAACCTGGGATGTAAGGTGCGTAAAATCCTGACATAGACTTAGAACGAACAATGATATCTTTTGAAATCTTGTTCATGGCATGTCCTACGTGGATGTTCCCGTTAGCGTATGGAGGGCCATCATGAAGCGTGAAATGCGGTTTTCCTTCATTTAATTCTTGACGACGTTGATAAAGTTTAGCTTCATCCCATTCCTTTTGCCAAACTGGCTCTTTGGTCGGAAGACCGGCACGCATTGGAAATTCTGTTTTTCCAAGATTGAGGGTTTCTTTAAGTTTCATTAGTACTCCTTTAATGTAAATTGACAATATAAAAACCACGACTCGCAAAAAGGACGAAAATCGTGGTACCACCTTTGTTCGGAAAAAGACCTAGTCTCTTTCCCTCTTTTCCCGTAACGTGGGCAACGTCAAATCTTACTATTTTCAGATTTGATACTAAGAGAGGATAAATTTACCAACAGGGATTGTAGGACTTCCACCATCTCCTACTCGCTAGAAATGTGTTTGATAAATTCTTGTTCTCTAATGAGATTCTTATAAAATTAGAACTGACTCTTGTTGAGTGTCAGCATCATCTTGAGGTCCTTCCTCATGTACTGGTTCAACAGGAGTTTCAGCAACTGGCTGAACTTCAACTTCAGTTTCAGTTGACTCTTCAGCAGCTTGTTCTGCTTCTAACAATTCCTTGTTAGCTGCTTCAATACGCGCTTGAAGTTCTGCAACTTCTTCTGGAGAAAATTGACGAGTCATGTCAATTGGTTCTTCATCATGATATGAAGATACATCTTCACCTAGAACCTCTTGGACGACTTCCTTGAATGCTTCGTCGCTAGTTTGAAGATAAGTTGCAGTCGGACGCAAAATTTCTTCCCAATCTGATGAATCAACAATAGCCAACTGACTTTCGATTGTTGATTTCAAACGTTGGTGGAAGACGCGACTCTTGTTCTTTAACTCTTCAGTTTCTACAGCAACTTTTTTAGCATTATCTGTTGCTTGTCGCAAAATTTCATTGGCTTTGTATTTTGCTTCATCAAGCAAGCGTTGAGCATCTTGCTCAGCCTGCTTAATGATGTTATTAGAACGGTCATTCGCAGCTTGTTTCACACGTTCAGCTGTGTCTTGAGCAATCAATACTGACTGACTCAATGAATCTTTAATTTCATCAAAATAAGATAGACGGTCTTCTAAATTTTTAATGTGCTGATCTTTTTCATGATTACTACGAACTAAGTCTTCATAGTCACGAACAACAATATCTAAAAATTCATCAACTTCTTCACGGTTAAAACCTCTAAACTGAACACCAAAGGTTTTATCCTTAATTTCTAACGATGTAATTGGCATATTTTTCCTCACTTATTTAATAAAAAATAGAATCATTAATTGTTTCTGGTTCTTGCTCGTTTGTTACTGTTCTCTTAGGAATATCAGTCGTATAGTCGGAAAGACGTTCTTCTAGTTTTTTGATGTAGAGTTCAGTTTCCTCTTTGTTTCGGATTAATTCCTCTAATTCAAAATAAATCTTATCTAGAAATAAATCAACTTCTTCCTGATTGTAGCCTCTGAATGATCTTGAGAAAGCTTTATCACTAATTTCTTGTGGTGTAATTGACATATTTTTCTCACTTGCTTAATAGTAGCTGGACTGTTAATTTTTTCTTATCCTTCTTGGTTTGACCATTTTCTTTGAGTAAGATAATTCGACCAAAGCGTCTGACGCTGATTAAATCACCAATTTTTACCGGATAGTCCGATTTTTCAACTATATGATAGTTGACTTGAACCAACTTTTTTTCAACCAAAGCCGAAGTTTGGGAACGAGATAATTTCAATATGCTAGATAAGAAGGTATCCAGACGAAGACTTGAAACCAAGACTTCTTTTTCTTGATAGTCATCTTTGGATTCTATTATATCTGAAAAAGGACGTTCTACTAAACTTACAGGCAACTTGGAAATCTTTTGAATTCCATCCTGGAAAAGAGTGGTAAATCTTCGATCGACAATAATTTGGGCTTTATCTTCTGTCACCAGAATGTCTCCGAATAACTTCCGGTCAATACCTAGTCGATTGAGAACTGTACCCAATATCTTTGAATGGGTCAGTTGCTGAAACTTGCTGGGATACACGATCTCAAGCAAGGTCATTTCAAAATCTTCCAAACTTGGCGTGAAGTAATCAGGCGCTAAAATAACCCTAGCGTATTCCGAAGAGATATAACTCGTACTAGAGAAGACTTTTATCCCTCTATTATTTCCCAAAGTTTCCAAGATAAATACTTGGTGAGGATTTATAAAAGGAGATAAAATCGGTGCATAGTGCTCCTCGACTTGACTCAACCATTCCAAGCCCTTATCGATGAATGGAATATCCTCCGTTGCGAAATGTTGGTAAAGTTCTTTGCTCATAACACGACCAGCAAATTGATGAGATAGCGACTAATCATGCGTAAGAGAATTAGGGCTATCCAAACAGAGAAATCCAAACCTGCGATTTGAAGAGGTAGACGTTTTAGAGGCTCAAGAATTGGTTTACACAAAGTCTCTAAAAATTTCCCCAACTGTGTGTTATAGGCATTTGGAAACCATGATAATAGAGCAAAAGCTACAAGTATCAGTGAATAGATATCTGTAGCATTTTGGATAAAACGAATTATTAGAAACATTAACGTACTCTATTTCTCTTCATGTCAAAGTCGTATTCTTCGCTTTGAGCTTCTTCAGGTAAACGAATATCTTCAATGTTTACCACAACACCAACAGGTGTCAAAAGATACATTGTGTTCGCTACTTTTCTTAACTCACCAGCAAGGACATGACGTGCCCCATCCAAGTAATCCAAACAACGACGAGCTTGAACTTCTGTCATATATTGGAAGTCAATCAAGATACTTTCATTTCCAGCCAACAAATCAACAATATCTGTTGCATCTTCGTAACGGCGTGGGTAACGAACATCGATGGTTACTTTTTCAGTAGAGCGATGGCTTTCAATTGCTAGTTGTTGCTGACGGGCATGAAGTTTTGTAATATTTTTCTCTTTTGCTTCGGCTGAAGAAGATTCTTGAGCAGCAGTTTGCTGTGGTAATTCTCTTTTTTGAGGAACCGAAGCTAGTGAACGTTCAGGTTGTGCAGCTACAACTTCTGAAGCAACTTCATCTCCATCTTCTGTAAAGTAATCTATAAATTTATCAAATTTATCTTTTAATGACATGATTATTTCCTATTTAAAAAATGCTGTACCAATTCGAACAAAAGTTGAGCCACACTGAATCGCTTCTTTGTAGTCACGACTCATTCCCATACTTAGTTCTGTCATTGGCATATTGGGGAATTGTTGTTCACGAATGTATTGTTGCAACTCTTGCGTTTCTTTAAAGATTTTTTGCAACTCTTCTGTTTGGGCCTCAAAGGGAGCCATGGTCATGAGACCAACATACTCGATTTGATCCAAGCTAGACAAGTCTGGCAAGACTGTCAATAGATCCTCTTTTGAAAAACCATGCTTGCTTTCCTCTCCAGAAATATTGACCTGCAAAAAACATTTAACTGTTCTATCGGCACGTTTTTGAATCTCTTGGGCTAATTTCAAAGAATCTAAAGCGTGAAAATAATCAACATAAGGAATGATATCCTTGACTTTTCTTCTTTGCAAGCTACCAATCAAGTGCCAAGTAACATCTTTATCACTTAAAGCATGATACTTTTCAAGAAATTTGTCGACACGGTTTTCACCGATGTGTTTGACTCCTTGGTCAATCAAATTTGCTGCAGTTGCAATATCAACATATTTTGTTACGGCAATTACAGAAACCGAGCCGTCTTCACGGCCGGTTTCTTGAATTGCTTTTGTAACCTGTTGAAATACCTGATTTGTATTTTCTTTTAAATCCATCTCTATTAACGGTTTTTAAAGAATGGTGGTGTTTCCAACTCATCTTCGTCAGAAGCTGGTGCTTCAAAACGCTCAACTGGAGATACGACTGATTCACCTTGACGAACAATTGAATCACGTCTCAAGTCCCAGTCACCAAAAGCTGATGCTTTAGGCGCTTCAGTGTGACGTTGTGAAGGAGTTGGAAGTTCAGCTGTTTCTGCCAAATCAAAATGACGGTCATAAGTGTGTGTATGTCCAGATTTTACTGGTTCACGGAATGACGCTTGTCTTGGTTGTGGCGCTACAACTTTTTCGACTGCATCTTGACGAACTCCAGTTGCAACAACAGTTACACGGATTTCATCTTTCATTGATTCATCAATAGAAGTACCGAGCCAGATATTTACGCCATGTCCAGCAGCTTGATTGACGATTTCAGAAGCTTCTTCCGCTTCAATCAAAGTCATATCCAAACCACCAGTTACGTTAACGATAACATCTTCCGCTCCATCAATAGTTGTTTCAAGAAGTGGTGAGTAGATAGCTTTACGAGCTGCTTCGATAACACGCTCTTCTCCGCTACCGATACCGATACCCATAAGGGCATTTCCTTTGTTTGCCATTACTGTCTTCACGTCTGCGAAGTCCAAGTTGATCAAACCAGGATTTGTAATCAAATCTGTAATCCCTTGAACACCTTGACGAAGAACGTTATCTGCTTCAGACAAAGCTTCAAGAAGTGGAGTTTTCTTGTCAACAATTTCTAATAAGTTGTTGTTTGAGATAATCAAGAGAGTATCAACATGTTCACGTAGTTCGTTGATCCCTTGGACTGCGAATTGACCACGTTTGCTTCCTTCGAAACCGAATGGACGTGTCACAACACCGACAGTCAAAGCACCTAAACCTTTAGCGATACGAGCGATAACTGGTGCAGCACCTGTACCAGAACCACCACCCATACCAGCAGTGATGAAGACCATATCTGCACCACTGATAGCTTCAGTAATTGCTTCTTCGCTTTCTTCAGCAGCCTTACGACCAACTTCAGGCTGTCCTCCAGCACCAAGTCCGCGAGTTAATTTTGGACCAAGTTGGATAACTGTTTCAGCTTTTGTACTGCTCAAGGCTTGCACATCTGTGTTGGCTGCGATGAACTCAACACCTGAAACGCCTTCGTCAACCATGCGGTTAATGGCGTTTCCACCGCCACCACCGACACCAATTACTTTAATTACTGCACCTTGTGCTGCTGCTGTATCAAATGAAAATGTCATATTTTATTCCTCTATCCTATTCATCAAACATGCTTCCGATTAAGCTACGGAATCGGTCAGTCAATTTTGGTTTTTCTTCTGATTGATTTGGAGTTGCTGATTCAGCAGTATAAGTTGGTTCTGCTGATTCAGTTGAAGTTGTACCAAACACTGAACGTTGAGAAGCTGCAGGTTTTTCCTGACTTGAAGTTCTGAAATCAATTGGTTGTTGACGTAGAACTTGGTCTCCTCTGATAGCTCTTTGAGCTAAAACATTCACTTCTGTAAGACTTCCAGCAAATTCTGACAAACTAATCACATGAGCAAATGCAGGATTGCGGATACCTACTTGGTTTGGAACATAAAGTTTCACACGAACTCCAAGTACTTCTTGGGCAAGCTCAACGATACCTGGTAGAATAGCATTCCCACCAATCAGAGCAATACCTCCCGGCAAGTCCAACAAATGTCTTCTTTCCAAATCTTGTTTGATTTGTTCAAAGATGTGTTTCAATCTAGCTGAAATAATTTGAGCCAAGTATTCTTCTGTAACTTCAACAGGTTCTACTTCACCAATCACTTCAACTTGGAAAGTTTCTTTGCTTGCAAGTTGCGGATAAGCTTCACCGTAGTTAAGCTTCAAACCTTCTGCAATCTTCTTAGAAGTTTTAAGAACTTTTGAAATGTCTTTAGTGACGTAGTCGCCACCTTCTTGGTAAACATTTGTGTATTGTAGTTCTTGATTACGGATAGTAGCAACACTTGTTTGGCCACCACCCATATCAATAACAGTCGCTCCAAACTCACGTTCGCCTTCGTTAAGAACAGAGTTTACAATTGCAAGCGGTGAAATAATCACGTTATCAACTTGAACTCCAACACGTTCTACAGTTTTACGAAGGTTGTGAAGAATGGTTCTTGGACCTGTATAGAGAAGCCCACGCATTTCCAAACGAACACCCATCATACCACGAGGGTCACGAATACCTTGGAAACCGTCTACTACAAATTCTTCTGGCACAAACGTAATCACTTCACGATCAGGTGTCATGCTCTTAGTCAAAGCTGATTTGACAACATTCTCAACATCTTGATCTGTAATTTCTTTTGTATCTGATGTTACAGGAATCATTCCTTGAGTTGGTTCCACTTGCAACAAGTTTGCTGGAAGCCCAACGTTTACTGATTTGATTGAAATCCCTGCTTTTTCTTCTGCTTGAGAAATAGCAGATTTGATAGCCGTTGCTGCAGCTTCGATGTCAACGATAATCCCATCCTTGACACCTTTACTTTTGGCGTTGCTAACACCGATTACATTTACTTCACCATCTACAAGCTCAGCAACTAACACTTTAATTGAGCTTGTTCCAATATCTAAGCCTGTAAAGAAACCATTTCTAGTCATTACATTGCGTCCTCTCTATCTTCCAAGTTTCACACTTTGATTTTTTTAACAGCTACAAGAAGGCATAGCTATTCACAGAATATTATATCACAAAAATCCGATTCGTGCCTAATTTTTTGTGATTTTATCGAAGGTTTTTCATTAAATTTATTTTAATATTCCATTACAAGTCCCTCTTTTTAATTTTTTCTATGAAAAACAGTGTAAAAATGTCAGAAAAACTGAAAAATGGCTATGAAAATCCCTATTTTTTCCAAAACTGATATATCCATTTGCAATTATTTTCCTATTCATTTTCAAAGCAAGGGGTGATATCAAAATACACTAGGCTATACGCTCCCCTTTTTGCATGATATTATCGTTCATTTTTATCTTCCTAAAAAAGAAAAAAGAAGCTAGAAACTAGCTTCTTTTTATGAAAATTCTTTCTCTACTACCTCAAGAGCACGTTCAATGACCACATGCATGTCGTAGTATTTATAGTCTGCTAGGCGGCCACAGAAGATGACCTTGTCATTTTTGGCTGCTTCTTCTTGATACTTAGCAAACATAGCGTTGTTCTTTTCATCGTTGATTGGGTAATATGGTTCGTCTCCACGTTTCCAATCAGCAGGGTACTCACGAGTGATAACCGTCTTAGGTTGTGTACCATACTCGAAATGCTTGTGCTCAATGATACGAGTATAAGGAATCTCACGCTCTGTATAGTTGACCACAGCATTCCCTTGATGATTTTCCTCATCCAAGACTTCGTGCTCGAATCGAAGGCTGCGGTATTCTAACTCCCCATGTTTGTAGTCAAAGTACTGGTCAATCATACCTGTAAAGACAACTTTTTCCGCTGAGCTTTCCAGCTCTTCACGATTAGCAAAGAAATCAACCCCAAGTTCTACTTCTACATCGCCCAACATGTTTTCGATGATGACGTTGTAGCCACCGATTGGAATTCCTTGGTAACGGTCATTAAAGTAGTTGTTATCAAAGGTCAAACGCACTGGGAGGCGCTTGATGATAAATGGTGGAAGTTCTGTTGCTGAACGTCCCCATTGCTTTTCTGTATAGCCCTTGATTAATTTTTCATAGATATCCGGACCAATCAACTTGATGGCTTGTTCTTCAAGGTTCTTTGGCTCAACATCCTTCATATCCGCCGTTTGTTCTGCAATCTTGTCCTTGACTTCTTGTGGTGTCTTAGTTCCCCACATAGCGTAGAAGGTATTCATGTTGAAAGGAAGATTGTAGAGGCTGCCCTTGTAGTTAGCCACTGGTGAGTTGATATAGTTATTGAATTCAGCGAACTGGTTCACATAGTCCCACACTTTTTTGTTAGAAGTATGGAAAATGTGGGCACCATACTTGTGGACATTGATGTCTTCAACATTTTCACAGTAGATATTTCCACCGATGTGATCACGTTTGTCAATCACTTTTACTTTTTTTCCACGTTTTGTAGCTTCATGTGCAAAGATTGCTCCAGACAATCCTGCACCAACGATCAGATAGTCGTACATTTTATTCTCCTTTTTATAATTTGACGATTCGATTGAAATAAGGAATTTTCATTAATAAACTAACAACAATTAAACTTACACACAAAGTGAGTATTGGAAAAAGCAAATATGCACCTGTATAACTAAAACCAAGTAACTTTTCTAACACTTTGATAACGTAAGTATGTACTATAAAAACTCCCATTGTTTGATTGGAAAGTGTAACAATCCAGTTACTTTTGTTTTCTTCCAAAGAGAGTGTTAATACCGTCAGGAAAATTCCTAAACTGACAATTTTTACAAATAAAATATCATAAAAATATTCCGCAAAAAGATTATGGTAAATGGTCTTTGCTAAGAAAAATAGAATTAATGGAGAAATTAACATCAACAGTACTGCAGCTATTTTCATCCATCTCCTAAAGCCTTTTTTTATAAACTCTTTATCAAATTGTGCTATCAAACCTCCCAAAATGTAGTAGAAAAACCACGTCCATAACCTAAAGGTTTGTATAACATATGACTGCAAGGGCATTTGAAATACCATATTTGCCAACTCAAAGACCAAACCAATAGTAACCAATGAAGATAGTATATATAGATAGCTTCTTTTTGAATTTAGAAATTTTCTTAAAATTGGCAAACACAAATAGATAAGTATTAGTGCACCAAAAAACCAAAACTGGGAGAAATACCCTTTTTGTAACAGAGAACCTATAATTTTTTTAATTGGATTAACTGTAAAGTCTCTTTTAAAAAGCCAAACGATAATGGTCCATAATGATACTATTGTTAAAATCCATTTGACTTTCTGAAGTATGTAGGGATAAGTTATCTCCTTCTTTCCTAACAATAAATAACCATTGACCATAAAAAATAGGGGAATAGAGTAGGTACCTAAATAATATAAATATGCCAAAAGATTCCAAGAACCTGTTTCTTTAAATCCAACCATCGTTGTATGAAGTAGAACAACTCCAATACATGCAAGCACTTTTATTAAATCTAAATTAATATTCCGAGTTTTATGCATTCTATTTTTTCCCAATGATTTGTTTTAATTCTTTTACATCTACCACTTTCAGAGATAGAATTGCAAAAAGATAAATGATTCCGCCAAGCACTGCAAAAACTAGAACATTTAGGGTTGGCGAAAAATGTATAACTGTTTTTGAACCTAGCAAAATGCCATACATGATAGCTGATGCTAGAATAATTTTTGTCATAGATCCAATAATAGGAACTTCTTTTAGGTATCTGCGGGTAAAGTATAATTGAATCGCCCACACTAGAGCCTCTGTCAAGACAGAGACAATAGCTGCTCCGATATAACCTAGCTTAGGAAGGAATAATAAGTTTAATCCTACACTGATAATTGCAGGAGCCGTTGTTGAAATCATGAATTCTTTATTTCGGTTATGAGGGATCAATATCTGAATTCCCATAATATTGGTCCAACCGATGAAGAACATACGGAAGATCATAATAGCAATTGCATAGCGTGCATCCTGAAAATCTTGACCAAGGAAAAATTGAACAAAATCATCATTGACAATCAAGATTCCTGCCATCATTGGAAAAATGACTAAATTATAAATAAGGAAGGACATTTCATGCATCTTATTGACTGCTTTATGATCACCTGTGGCTAATAAATGCGCAACACGAGGTAGCATAACACTCCCCAAGGAAGTTACCAAGGTCAGAAGGATATTTACCAACTTTAGAGCCTGGTCATAAATCCCTACATCTTTTGTAGAAGCTAAGGCTCCAAGCATGGTACGATCTAGCGTTACATACAAGGAAATCGCCACTTGCGGAAGGAACAATAAGATGACGGGTTTCAAATGATGCCTAGCATATTCTATGTCAAAATGAGGTCTACCGATAAACTCTCGAGCAGGCAACCACATACTTAGTTGCCCCAAAAGCTCAAATATGGTTAGCAAAAAAACATAGAGGTAAAGATCATTTGCAGATTTGACAAAGAGAAAGATAGAGGTAACCCCAACGATTTTAACCGTAATGTTTCGAACAGTAATCTTTCGAAAATCCTCCAACCCTTGAAAGAGCCAAGAGATATCCAAACCTTTAGAAACTAAACTCAAGCCTAGAATGTAGGCTACCGGATTTTGCATAAAGGGAAGAGCCAGGCAAAGAAGGCCATACAAGGTTAGAGAAAGAAGGGTTGCACCTAATTGCAGAGAATAGATTCCCCAAAAGTTTTTTTCGATTTCCTTACGATGCCCTGAAATGACCTTGGTTCCATAGTTAGCAACTCCCAACGTCGCTAATAGAATAAAGTAGGTGACAATGGAATTAAAGTATCCGTACGTCCCTAAATCATCCGAAGAAAAGACCCGTGTCACATAGGGAGTCGTAATAATCGGGAGTATAATCACCAACAATTGATAAGAAAGATTGTAGGCGTAGTTTTTTAATACTTTCATGTCAATCCGTCCTATTTATAATCAATCTGTGAAATTAGAAATTGTGACCGAACAGACTTATAATGGGCAATTATTCTAAAAGCTTCTATCATATTTCCTCTTTCCTACAATTTTTTGATATTTGTTGCAAATTAAATTGGTTTTATGCACGATACTATCGTAGCAACAAATACAATTTAGGGCTAAACATAAAAATAAGGTATTTTAGTTTTACTTTCCATGATAGCTTACTATTTTTTAGCAACTCACTCATTTCGACTTTCAACAACTCTTTATCTTTTGAAAAATCTTTTAAGCCTGAGTCAGCTTTTGCACCAATCACTACAAAACCACCTAATAATTTTTTAGCTTGCAAAGCTTGCTTTAATTCCGGGCTCTGAATGTACTCTCTTTTAACAACTTCCTCATTTTTTGCAACAGCTTTAAAGAAATCATATCTTTTTTCAGTAAATGTTGAACGAACTATACTCCCTTCCCTACGATAGTAATTGTAGGTTTCAAGCGGGCTTATCACGATTCTTTCAGCCAAGGCAAGGTGCTCTCCAACAACATAAAAATCCTCATAGATTTTCCCAACTGGAAAAGGGACGCGTTCCAATATGCTTTTTTTATAAAGCTTAGCACAGGCAGAAACCGTTGCAACTTTGTCGTCCAACATTAGTTCCAAGGCCTTCTCCTTTGTAATCACACTCAAGCTTTCATAGTCTGACTGTTTAAGATGATGAGAACTATAATCATCATACTTTGAAGTTGCTTTGACCTTTGTTGAAATCAAGTCTGCTTGATGTATTTCTTGTATTTTTACTATTAATTCAAGCGTGTAGTCTTCAAGGTAATCATCTGGATCTAAAAAGAAAATCCAATCTGAGTTGGCTTTTGTAACTCCAAAGTTACGCGCATCAGATAAGCCTCCATTTCCCTTGTGAAAAACATGGATATTTTCATATTCTCGGGCGTAATCTTCACACAATCGAGGAGAATCATCTGTTGAACCGTCATTGACAAGGATCACTTCAAAATTTTGATAGGTTTGTTTCAGCAGGCTATCTATCGCATAGTGCAAATAGTCGGCAATATTATATACCGGAACAACGATGCTAATAAACATCCTAAACCCCTCTCTCTTTTTCTTTCTTTTTAGAGTATTTCTTCAAAATTGGATTAAGTATTAAGGCCATTGCAAACTTGGTCTTATAGTTCAAATAAGACAATCTGTCAAACTTTTTCCTAGGAATATAGTCATATGCACTTTTCTCAATTTTGCTATATAGTTCTTTCAAGAGTGTTTCGGAATCATTAACCATCCAAGACAAATCAACCTGCAAACTGATGAGATAATCTAAGGTTTCAGAAACTACTCGGTTTAAAACGGGGTCACTTTCAATTTTTGTAAAATAATCTAGAACTGAATTTGTAACAGTCAAATGGTGACGAACATTACGCTTCATACTCTCGATATTCATACTTTGCTCTGGTCTACCTATGTAGTATTGATAAATATCATAATTCCAATAACTGAAACTATGAACATACTCCAAAGGAAAAAGTGTGTATTGAATATCAACATAAAATGTTTTTTCACTTAAACGAATCTTGTTTTCCGACAAGATTGATGTCTTATAAGTAACCGAGTGCATCGGGATGCGAACATCCGGAATTCCCATGTGTTTTTTGCCAATTTCATACTTGTCTACGAGGTCATTTCGTACTGTAGTATTGTTATAGACATGCTGCTCTGTAAAGTCTGTAATCACCATATCCACATCAACAGTTTCAAGAGTATCTAAAAACTTCTCAAATTCTGATGGAATAACCCAGTCATCTCCATCAATCACTTTAAAAAATTTTCCCTTTGCTTCTTGAATACCGCGATTGATAGTTGAACCATGACCACCGTTTTCTTTTGTAATTACACGGCCATCCAGCAACGAATCTTGGGCTAATATTTCTTCTGCTACTTTAGCAGTATCGTCTGTACTTCCATCGTTAACAACCAATACTTCAAATTTATTTTTATAATCTGATTGCACTTGTTGGAAAGACTCCAGTCCTTTTGAAACGTAGTCCTGAATATTATAACTAGGCATTACAATTGTTAACAAACAATCCTTCATCATATCTCCTAAATCGTCTCAATTAGTTCAATCCACTGCTTGAGAATTTTATCTTTATCGAATTTATCCATATTGTCTTTTGCATGTTCTGAGAAAGACTGTCTCAAAACTTCATTTTCCATCAGTTCAAGCAATTTTTGGCTCAACTTGTCCGTATCATAACACTCAACCAGATAGCCATTAACTCCATCTTCAACAATTTCGTTCGGTCCTGTCGGACAACTAAAGCTAACTATAGGAAGATTGTATTGTTGTGCTTCCAGCAGGACTAGAGGGAGACCTTCATAGCGAGAAGTCATGACATAAATCCCTTTATCTCCATAAATCAAATCCTGATTTTTTTCGAGTCCTTTTATGACTAACTTATCCTGTAAATCATTTTCGTTGATTAAATTTCTGATTTTGTCCACTTCATCTTGATTTCCGGAACCGTAGATTTCCCAAGTCCAGTCAGACCTTTTCGCTAACACTTTTTTCGCGACTTGAACAAGATAATCATATCCTTTTTGATAGTCAAAACGGCCAACCGTCACAATTTTAGTTGATTTTTTATTGTAAGATACATCTGAAAGAGCAGCCTCTTTCCAATTATAGATGTAGCAAATTCTTTCATCAGAAACACCGTATTTTTTTATATAATTTTTACGGTCTTCTTGAGTAAGGGTCACGAGTTTGTCAGCAAATTTCGCTCCAATATACCTTTGTATCTTCTTAACTTTAGTATCAATATCTACTATAGAATTTGTATGGTCGCAGGAAACAAATTTTGTTCTCAAACCAATTGTGCTTGCTACACCAACTGTATTCATACTCATTCCGATTCCAAAAACAATATCAATGTTCTCTTCTTTCAGATAGTTTCTCAATAACTTGACCGCTTTGAGAAAATTTTTACTCATTGATATTTTCTTTGATGATAAATTTTGATATCGAACCGATTGTTTCAGCGAGAAGAAATTGTTTTCTGTAGAAATCATTGAGAGAAGATGAACTTCATACATAGTTGATAACTCATTTGCAAGGCTGGTTGCTACTTTCAGTCCTCCATCTGTTCTATCGATACTCCATTTCACTAAAGCGATTTTTTTCATCTTTAAACTACACTTCCCCTTCATTTTCACCCAGTGAGATAATCTCGTAGTGGTGAAGAGTCCTTTTGTCTTCTGGTGGCAATTGCATATAATCCGCTCCGTAAATGGCTGTTAGATATTCCTTGTATTTACAAGGACAACAAAGTTTAAGATCTTCAAACTGTAATAGGACTGGTTCTCCAAAGTAATCACTCGGTACTATCTCTTTTAATTTGTAAGCTCCCGTAAAATTTCCTGCGTAAGCTTCATCAAACGAATATTTTTTTATCGTTTGTAAATATTTTTTCTGTGCCCAGGTAAAGGAAATAATCTTCTCAATATTAACAGCATTCGCAAAAGCAATAATTATCTTTTCAATGAATGGTCGATTTTCTTTTTTCTGATTCACCAAACTATTGAATTGCGAGAGTTGAACCATCATCCTTGCATACAAGTATCTTAAAGAATGAATTTTTTTCTTTAAAGCATTAGAAGGCATACCATCTAGCGGGAAAATGTCTATCCACAAACTTTCTACCAATTCTTCTTTACTATAATTCATGATGATTTTTGTAGAATCATCTCGAATCACAGAGAAAGCCTTTTTATAGTTTAATGTATCTTCGCTTAAAAACTTGTAGTTTTCTGGCAAGACATTTGAAGCTATTTTTTTAAACTTTTCGTAATCCTCTCTCGGCATACCGATATCGATGTCATCATCCCAAGGTATGAATCCTTTATGACGTACCGCTCCTAGCAAGGTTCCACCTAGAGCATAGTAGGTTAGGTTATTTTCTTCGCAAATATTAATAAACTCTTTCAAAATAGATAAAATCTTATCTTGAATGATTTTGATATCCGACATACTTTCCTCCTATATAAATCGAAATAAAACCGTCTTCCCAGTCTATGCTCTTTTAAGTTCTTGTTAAATACTTCTTACCATTTCACTATACGTTTTTTCAAATGAATGTTATTTTAACTGTTCATCGCCTTCATCAGAAAACTGATAATCCGGGTAGATTAAAGCGCCTACCAAAATCCAAAAAATATTGTAATGAAGATAGAAATTCAAATCATCAATCATGGAATGAAAACTCATCATTATCAAAATAAAAGCAAGAACCCATTGACGACTTTTAATAACTTTAGACAAAGTCAAAGTTAGGACTGAGAGCATCAATCCCAGGATGAGTAAGCCAAATTTTTGTAAAACTTGGACATACAAATTGTCCACATACAGATATGTCTGATAGTTTCTGATTCCCTCAATAGTCAGACCGTTACCGTACCATTCAACCGGTCGTCCAAGGAATCCAAAACCATACAGGTTTAAAGATTTGTTTGCCAAGTATATACGACCACCTAACATACGGTTTACTTTAAAAAGAAGGTCATTGATAAAAGAATGACTTGAATTGAGATAGATAACAGAGACCCAAAAACTAATAATTGCATTTACGATAAAGGTCAGTTTAAAAACCTTAAACACATGTCCTAGTTTAGAGAATAGTTCTGGAAACCACTTTATTAGCAAACTGCATGCCAAAAGTACACAGGAACTATAAAATGTTAAACGAGAATCCGTTTGATCATATACCCAATAAACTGATAGAGCTAACAGCAGCCATTGCCAATATTGGATTTTATTTTGCTTTAAATAAAACACAATAGCGACTATATTCATTAGCAAAATAGATGGGAATAATGCGTAACGAAACCCTAGATAAGTTCGTACTCGAGAGCCAGAAACTTCTATATAATTCGTTATGATTCCTAATTTTGCGCTGATGATAACAAACAACAACAAGAACATACTAACGACTAAAGAAGTTTGCGCCACCTTCTTAAAGGGAACATCTCGTAAAGCATAAATAAATAATATAGTTACAGAAAGTTCTGAACTGAGAGCTGTCATTTTCCCCACGATAAGATAAATTAAAATTGTTGCAAATAATCCAATGAGAGCTCTATAATCATATTTGCTCTTAAAAGACTCTTTTAGGAGCAAAAGAAAGATTGAAAAAGCTATCGCTAATTTATAAACTGTTCCAGGCAGATATCGAGCATAAAAAGTTACATTTAATATCGAAACCGTTAAAAATATTCCTAAAGCAACAAGAGCCAAGAGCTCTGGCAAAGATTTTATTTTTACTACTAATTTCATCCTTATTCTTTTATCCCTATCTAAAAACTCTGTCCATATTTTTTCCCGAAGAATTTTGCTTGTAGGAAGGATTTTCCTTTTTGAATCAAGTCAATTTTCTCCATATAGATAAACGGTATCTCTTTTACCCGCAAATCTTGTTTTGCCAACCAAACATTGAACAAGCGTTCACTGATACGACCAAACAATCTAGCATCAAAAGCAGAATAGTCTGTAATATCCAATCTCTTATAGAGCTCATCAATAATCGGGAACAACCATTCACAGTAGGCTGCTACATTTTCTTTGGACATGATAAACATATTGAACATATAGCCACTGCGTTGTTTCATGACCTGATCAAAAGCATCGATATAGTCCGGTCTCAACTCGCTAACAATCTGGCGTGTTACGTCTAAATGATTGGCATCATGCGTATGTGCATAGTGTGAGTATAGCGTTTCAATGTAGTATTTCCGTTTTTTTGGAACGATTACATCACTTTCAGCCAACAAATCTTGCAGTTCTGATTTAGACAGGATAATATCATTCATATCAATCGTTTCACTATATGAGTGACGTTTTGCCGTGAAATAGCGACGATAGTGTACCAAACCAAGATAGTCACATTCTAAATTTTTCCACGCCCAATAAAGTCCAGTTAATTCGCAATAATAGGGGTTCAAACTTGAAATATTGTCTCCTTCATTATCACATTGGTATCCTAACTTTTCTTTCCCTTCACTACCAACATGGATAGGTAGGTAAAGATCAGTATCAGCAGGCATGGTAAATTGCTTGTGTGTTGCCACGATAATTTTATAATTCTTTGTCATTTTAACCCCCTTCATTTAGATTGAACTGTTTGCGCTAAAAAAGAAACCAAACACTAGCATCCTAGTTTCACAGAGTTCACCTAAGAAACTAGTTGACTCTTTTGCCATGCCTCTATTAGACTACTCAGATCATATAACTCTGGAAGCATATTTCACCATTTTAAAATGGTAAAACACCCTTTCCAAATTCTAAAACATGACTACCAGTATTTGATTTCGTATCATTTTCATTTTGAACTCATCAACAGATTATAAAATCCTAAAAAACTTATCTGTTCTTTAATGAGCCCCTTTTCCTAGCAAAACTTGCTTAATGGTTAATAAAAATATCTTTACATCCAATTTGAAAGATTGATTTCTAGGATAATATAATTCCATCTCGCAACGTTCAGGATAATAGACTTCACTTCTCCCAGAAACTTGCCACATACCTGTTATCCCTGGCTTCACTGAAAGCAGAAGTTTCTGTTCCTCTTCGGAATATTCTTCTAACTCCTTATCAAGGATTGGCCTAGGTCCTATAAAGCTCATCTCACCTCGCAAAACATTTATAAACTGAGGAAATTCATCAATACTCGTTTTTCTAATGAAATTCCCAATAATCGTTAAGCGTGGATCTTCGTTAGGAGGCAATTTGTAGCTATTGTCAATATATTTTTGATGTAACTCTTTATTGGCCAAGAGAATTTCTTCAGCATTTTCAACCATTGAACGAAACTTAATAATTTTAAATTTTTTCCCATTCAAACCTACTCGATACTGAGTAAAGAAAATGCTACCCTTATATCCTTTAGCTTTATATATGATGAAAATAATCAAGGAAGCTGGAAAGGCTAATACAACAGTTCCAACCAATCCAATAAAAAAGTCTGCAAGTTGCTTAAAACTTTTGTATAAGACTTCACTAATCTCCACTTAAACTTCACCTACTTTTCATATAATCTTCTTTTTAATATTTACTTTTTCTTATTTTTTCCCATAGGAACCGTAGTTCCCATATGATCCGTAAGAACCATATTTTTCAAGCTGAATATTAAATTTATTCAGAATAACTCCTAAGAATGGTGTTCCTGTTTGCTCTAACTGGTCTTTAGCTTTTTGAACTTCTCTCCGTTTTGTTGCAGAAGCTTCAGTTACCAGGATAGAGGCGTCGCATTTTTGTACGATAATAGCCGCATCAATGACAACACCTATAGGGGCTGTATCCACAATGATATAGTCAAAGTATTTGCGTAAAGTCTCAATCATTGCTTCAAATTTGTCACTTTGAAGAAGAGCAGTCGGGTTTGGTGAAACAGCTCCTGATTGAATGACAAACAAGTTTTCTACGTTTGTTTCACACAAACCATGAGATAAATCTTTGGTTCCTGATAAGTAGTCTGTCAAACCTGTAATTTTTTCTCTAGATTTAAAGACACCTGACATGACCGAATTACGAATATCGGCATCGATAAGGAGTGTCTTATAGCCTGCACGTGCGAATGCCCAAGCTATGTTGGTTGAAGTAGTCGACTTCCCTTCTCCAGGTCTAACTGAAGAAAGGGCAATCACTTTGAGACCATCTCCACTCAACTGGATATTGGTCCGTAATGCGTTATAATACTCCTCAGCTTTTTTTACAGAGTGTAATCGTTGTTCTGATAATTCTAACTTTGCCATATTTCCCTCTTTATTTTAATTTCTCAAGATTTGGAATAACACCTAAAAGTGAGATGTGCATCACTTCTTCGATATCTTCTGGACGCTTCACTCGATCATCCAACAATTCAACTAAAAGCACGATAACCGTGACGAATCCTACACCTGCTATAGTGGCCATCATTGTATTGCGACGAATGTTTGGTGAAGATGGCGATGTCGCTGGTCTTGCTTCCTCAAGTGTGGTTACATCCGACACTCTTGTTACAGAAATGATTTTCTGAGCAGCTACTTCTCTGAGTGCATTGGCGATACGACTCGCTTCCTCAGGTTTACCATCTCGAACCGAGATGGATACGATACGCGTATCTGCAGGAACTGTTACTGAAACTTTTCTTCCAAGAGTTTTGGCATCCATAGCTAAGCTTTGATCAGCCACCACTTTTTCAAGAACATCCTGAGAAAGGATGATCTCTCGGTAGTCTTTTACCAAGTATGAACCTGCCTGCAAGTCTTGGTTGGTCAAACCTGGCTTATCTGCTTGGTTACGATTGACTACGTAGATACGAGTGGTACTAGTATACTGTGGCTGGATCACAAATGAGCTATAAGCAAAAGCTGCTAGACCTGCTACTAGCGCAGCTAAGACAATGAGGAATTTTCGTTTCCATAGCACTTTTACCAATTGAAATACATCAATTTCAAATTTTTCTTGTTCTTTCATCATTTCTCCTAAATTATTTGGTCATTTATAATGTTTGATGGGTTTGTTTCAAAAAGTTCACGAGCTTTTCCTGCTCCGTATTTTTTAGCGATGAGTTCATAAGCTTCTCTCATATACGGTGGGCGATTATCCAAATTGTGCATATCGCTAGCCACTACATGGACTAAGTCCTTGTCCAAGAAATACCTAGCACGCTTTTTCATAAACTTGTAGGTATCTCCGAAAAGCCGTGGCTTTAAGACGCTCGAACTATTAATCTGCATATAGCAGCCCATATTGATGAGTTCTCTTACTTTTTTCTCATCGTTTTCCAAGGTGTGATAGCGCTCAATATGAGCAACCACAGGTGTAATCCCTAACATGAGAACTTTGGTCAAGGCGCTATGAATATCTCTGTAGGGTGTATTCATGCTAAACTCAATCAAGGCATAACGAGTGCCATTGAGTTTTGGGATGATGTTTTGTTCAAGTTTCTCTAAAACATCACTTGAAAAATAAATCTCAGCTCCGTACACGATGTTCAAATCCGGTGCGATTTCTTGAGCCAACTGTTTAACTTCGCTAAAATTAGCTGCAATTTTGTCTTCTGGTGTTTCAAACATTCCTTTTCTGCGATGAGAGGTGGAAACAATGGTTCGAACACCTTGTGCGTAAGCTTCCTCTAAGAGAGCCTTGCTCTCAGCTCTATTTTTAGGTCCATCGTCAACATCGAAAACAATATGTGAATGAATATCAATCATCTTATTTTCCTTCCATGGTATCTTTAATAGCCGTTTTAACAGCTTCCAAGCTAGTTGGGTCGATTTCTAACATGTAAAGATTGCTATCTGGCATAGCGTAAGACGGAAGACCCATACGACCAGTTCCTTTCAGATCTTGATTGGTTACTGTATATTTCCCTCCGCTTGCCAACTGAGTATTGACAAGACTTACCATTGTTTCTGGTGGCATATTGGTCTGAACTGAATCCTGCAAACCTTGAATGATGGCATCGTAATTTTTCAAGGCTTCTGCCGAAGTCATCTTCTGAATAATGGCTGTAATGACTTTTTGTTGGTTACGACCGCGATCTCCATCACCATTTGTCAAAGAGTAACGTTCACGGACAAAACCTAAAGCCATTTCTGAATCAAGGTGAATATTTCCAACCGGGTAGTGCTTGCCGTTTGTATGAGCAGTAAACTCTTGGTCATTATATACGTCAACGCCTCCAAGAAGGTCAATCAACTTCAAGAAAGAAGTGAAATTGAGACGGGCATAATAGTTCAAGTCGATACCATAAAGATTTTCTAAGGTATGGATAGAAGCATCTACTCCATAGATACCCGCATGCGTCAACTTATCGTTTTGGTTGTTTCCACCATCTGCAATAGGGACATAGGCATCTCGAGGAGTTGTCGTCAAGAGAATCTTCTTAGTATCTTGATTCACTGTCATGATGATATTGACATCTGAGCGCGAAACAGAACTGATAGGACCATATGTATCAATCCCGCTGATGTAGACATTGAAAGAATTTCCTGTAGCTACCTTAGGTGCTTCCACTTTCTTAGTCAAGTCCTTGGTATAGATTTTCTTGATCTTCTTAGCGTGGTCGGGATATTCCTGCTCAATCAGATTTTCATAAACACCGTTTAAAACAATTGCTTTGGTTTCTCCATCTAACAAACTCTTATAGGCCGCCAGGTAAGAAGAAGCTTCCTCAACTGTCAATTCCTTGTTTTGAGTTGTTTTAATGTCATCTATCAATTTTTGAATATTCTCAGCATCTGTTCCTGTTGGAGCAGTTACACTAGAAAGTTGAGAAACGTTATCGATTTCACTATCTGCTAGCACTGCCACACTCATAGAGTAGCTTGAATAATTTGAAGTTGCATTAAATTGATTGGCGAGTCCAACAAATCGATTTACAGCTACTAAAGCTACAGAGCTAAATAAAACCGAGAGCAATAGGACTATCAAGGTGAAGACCTTAGCTTTGCGCTTAACGATCAACAAGAGGGATAATAATGCTATGAGCACTAAAACTACTGCCAAGATAATATTAAAATAGCTGACCGCTAAAATCTGATATTTAAAAATCAAAAACAATAAAAAAGAAGCTAGAACAGCATAGATTAGTAACAAACCTATGTTTAAACTCTGCTGAAATTTACTAGATTTACTTTTTTTTATGCGTCTACTTTTCATGGAACACCTCTTCAAAACATTTTAATTTAATTATATCACAAAGTATCTCTAAAGGCTATCTACATTAGTCAAGGAAACGTTTTATTTTGAAAATGTATTTAGTGAGTGTATATTTATTAGCGCCTTTACTACATTTTATGTTTTCAAAAAACAACTAAAATAAAAATAGAGCTCTTAAAGAGCTCTATTTTTTAATTATTTAACGTGACTTTCGAATTCTTTTTGACTCTTTTCGACTGAGTTTTTACGTTCTTGTTCCCATTTGGCTTTAGCTTCATCAAATTGAGCAGTTGTTACGACTTCGGTTTGCAATTTCATGTACTTGTAGTTACTTCCAGTACCTTTGATTCCGACAAGTGAGTAACCTCGTGTAAATGGTGTCACACGTGTTACTGAAGCTCCACCACCGTTTGAATTTACAGGGAGCAATAGCGAACTATCAATCAGCCAAGCTTGTGCATCTGCATAATTTTCATAACGTTTGGATACGTCTGTATTTTCTGCATCTGCCGCTTTCAATTTTTGAGTATATTGGTTCAATCCGATACTTGTAATCTTATCAGTATCCTTACTTGGATCAAGTCCTAAAATCTTGAGATAGAATCCATCCTCAGCGTTGAAAGGATTGAGATAAGTCGATGGATCTTGGTAGTCTGCAGACCAACCATCCAAGTTCAAGTCATAGTCATGATCAGCTGTAGTTGGCGCTTGAAATGTCGCATTGGCATAATCTTCTGTTGAAATTTGAACGACATCAATCACTACATTTTCTGCCCCAAGAGTTGATTCGACAGATTGTTTAAGCGAATGAATCTTTGGAAGCAAGGTTTTATTAACTTGGTCTACAGGCAAGTCCAAATGGATTGGGAATGTCACACCTTGTGCTTCTAGTTCTTTTTTAGCCTCTGCAAACTGAGCTTGTGCTTTTTCTTTATTGAAGTAGCCGTCTTGAGCGTCTTCAAGATTCATATTTGACCACTGTGTACCATAGTTTACCAACTTAGATGAAACTGTCTCACCAAAAGTCTTGTCACCTACTTGCACGAAAGTTGGTGGCACAAGTGTGTTACGAAGAGTGTTTTTAGCTGCTTCTTCTCCATTAGACTGAGCCGAATAAGCTGTACGGTCAATGGCGAAGTTGATTGCTTGGCGGAAATTTTTATTTAAAATCGCAGCTTGGGTAGCTTGTTTTTGCTCATCACTAGTCTTAGCTGTATGATTGTATGTTTGGCGATTAACGTTAAAATTATAGTACCAAGAAGTCGCATCCTGCAAGCTATAGACGATGTTGTCCTTGTATTTTTCCTTTGTCTTAGCAAAGTTTGAACTATTTGGATAGACACCAGCAGACGAGTAGGCTCCGCTTTCGAAATTACGGATCGTCATATCTTGGTCAGAACCATCAACATAAGCCAACTTAACTCTTTCAATCGTCACTTTTTCTTGATCATAGTAATGAGGGTTCTTCATGTACTCAAGTGATGATTTTGATGTGAAATCTTTTAACAAATAAGGACCACTGTAGAGAATGCTGTCTGGTTTCAATTCCCCAAATTCTTTACCTTTAGAAGTCAAGAACTCTTCATTGACTGGAAAGAGGATACTATTAGTTGTTTTAGAGTTCCAGAATGGTTCTGGACGTGTCAAAGTGTATTGGACAGTGTAATCATCTACAGCTTTCACACCAACATTTGAAAAGTCAGTATTTGCGCCTGTCACATAATCATCTAATCCCTTAATTGAGTTCTGAATCAAATCGAGAGCTTGACTCTTGTTATCAGCTGCATACTTGATACCTGTGACGAAATCTTGTGCTTTAATTGGGGCGTATTCTTCCCCGTCAGCAGTGAACCATTTTGCATCTTGACGAAGTTTATAAGTGTAAGTCAAACCATCCTTTGAAACACTCCAATCTTCTGCAAGAGCAGGAATGAGATTTCCATAATTGTCGTTTTCAAGCAAACCGTCTACCAAGTTGGTTACAACAGCGGTATTATCACCAGAGTAGTCCAACAGGTAGTTGAAGGTTGTTGGATCGGCACCAAATGTTGACGAGTAGGTTTTAACATCTGATGCTGACTTCCCACACGCTGTCAATAAGACCGCCGCAGCAAGCGTCAACCCCGCTCCAATCAGTCGTTTTTTGAGTTTCATGATTCATTTTCTCCTTATATGTTAGGTTTTATGACATAAGTCTATTTTATCAAATTTCACCCCAAAAGTAAAGTTATTTAATTATTTGCCCTCTCGTCATTATATGAAAAAAAGAAAGAAATCCCGCATAAAATCAAGATTTCTTTCATCGTTGTTTAAGATTATTTAACGTGGTTCGCTAACTCTTTTTGATATTTAGCGTTTGTTTCAAGTTTCTCTTTTTGCCATTTCTTAAGAGCTTCTTCGTATTCTTTAGTGGTTACAATATCATTTTGCAACTCTAAACCTTTAAATACAAACGGATCTCCCTTGATACCAACTTGAGAGTAGGCTTTCGAAAATGGTACTGTACGACTCACGGTCGGAGAACCTCCTGAAGATGCTACAGGAATGAGAAGTGAGCTATCAGATACCCAAGCCTGTGCTTTAGCATATTTTTCATAGCGTTTGTTAAGGTCGGTTGTTTCTGATGCTGCATCATCCAAGAGTTTCTTGTACTCATCAAGTCCAACTTGAGCCATGACTTCTGGATCTTTACCTTTTGTGATACCCAAGTGTTTAAGGGCAGAACCCTTCTTAGCATCCAAGATATTTAGATAGGTAGCTGGATCTTGATAGTCTGGTCCCCAACCAGTTCCATTCAAGTCATAGTCTTTTTGAGAAGGAACCTTAGCTTGAGAAGTAATACTCATTTTCTCATTATCTGTCATTTGAAGCACATCGATAACGACATTTTCAGTTCCAAGCGCTGCTTCGACAGATTGTTTGAGGGAGTTGGTTTGTTGAACAGCAATGACATCTGTCTGTTCAACTGGAATATCCAAATGGATTGGGAAAGTTACACCTTTAGCTTGCAATTCTGACTTGGCTTTTTCAAAGGCAGCTTTTGCTTTTGTTGGATTGTAAATAGTGTCTTTACCATCTGTCAAAGCTACATCTTTCCACTGGTCTCCGTATGTTACCAGTTGTTCTTGAGCCAATTCACCGAAGGTCTTTTCACCAACCTGAACATAGTCGTAAGGCACAAGGCTGGTACGAATAATCTTGTCTGCACCTTCTTCACCATTCATCTGTGCAGAGTAAGAATGACGGTCAAGAGCAAAGTTGATTGCCTGGCGGAAGTTTTTATTGAGAACCGCTTCTTTTGTAGAAGTTTTTTGTGCTTCATCCGTCTTTGCAGTTTTATTGTAAGACTGACGATTCACGTTGAAAGTAAAGTAATAGCTGGTCGCTTCTTGCGGACTATAGACAATCTTATCCCCGTATTCTTGCTTAGTTGAATCAAAGTTTGAACTTGTTGGGAAGAGACGAGCTGTTGTATAGGCTCCTGATGAGAAACTACGAATCAATGATTCTTGGTCAGATCCATCATAGAAAGTAAGTTTGACGTGGTCAATCTTAACATTGTCTTTATCCCAATAATTTGGATTTTTTTCGTACTCGATCACTGATTTTGAAGTGAAGTTCTTCAAAATATATGGTCCATTATAGAGAATACCTGAAGGTGTTGCTGCACCATAATCTTTACCTTGAGAATTCAGGAATTCTTCATTAACTGGGAGCATAGTCGCTGTTGTTACCTTGGAATTCCAGAAGCTTTCTGGTTGATTCAAGGTGTATTGAACAGTGTAGTCGTCAATTGCTTTAACTCCAACTGTTGAAAAGTCATTGCTTTCCCCACTGACATATTCTGCTAAACCTTTGATAGAATCTTGGATCAGACTTAAGCCATCTGACTTACCATCAGCAGCATGTTTCAAACCAGTCACAAAGTCTTGAGCCTTGACCTCGGCGTACTCTTCACCTTCAGAAGTATACCATTTGACACCTTTACGTAGTTTGTAAGTATAGGTCAAACCGTCTTGTGAAACCGACCAGTCTTCAGCAAGAGATGGAATCAAGTTTCCGTATTTGTCATTTTCCAAGAGTCCGTCGACCAAGTTAGCGATGACGTCTGATGTTGAACTTTTACTAGTAACGCTATAGTCCAATGTTGATGGATCAATGGCATATACGTATGAAAATGTTGTAGGAGCATCTGCTTTTTTCTCTGTCTTTCCACAAGCCGCTAAAAGAAGAGCTGCACTCATCGTTATCCCTGCTACTGCGAGCAACTTTTTCGATTTCATCGGTATTCTCCTTTAAAATACTATTTTTCACCATTATACCCTATTTTTTTATAAAAGCAAGGGTTTTCATGCAATTTTTTAGAAAATTCAAAATAATATTTTTTTAAGAAATTTCTACACTTATTTTAGAAAAAACTCAAGCATCTTTGATACTTGAGTTTTTTAGGTTTAATTGGCCAATTCGATACAGAATGCATCCCAAGGAGCCAAGGTCTGTATAGCTAAAGCTGCTTCTACTGAGGTATTTTCAATCAAGACAGATGTGATTGATTCTTCAACTGCAAACTCTTGCTTTTGGTTGGACAAGTTAGCCACAACTAGGAAACGGCGTTCCCCGTCCTTGCGAATATAGGCAAAAACTTTCTCAGCCGTTTCTAATAATTCAAAGTCAGCTTGAACCAGCCAGCTGTTTTCTTTGCGAATCTGAACTAATTTTTGATAAGTATAGAAGATGGAATCTGGATTTGCTAAAGCCTCTTCTACATTAATCTTCGCATAGTTTGGATTGACTCCTAACCATGGTTTAGCGCTTGAAAATCCAGCGTAGTCTGTAGTATCCCACTGCATTGGGGTACGCGCATTATCGCGTCCAATCACACGAATGCTATCCATAATTTGCTCTAGTGGTACACCTTGTTCTAGCGCTTCTTTGGCATAGTTGAGGGATTCAATATCTTCTACTTGCTCCAAACTTTCAAATGGGAAATTGGTCATCCCAATCTCCTCACCTTGGTAGATATAAGGAGTCCCTCTCATAAGATGAAGCAAGATTGCATACGCTTTAGCCGATTTTTCGCGGTATTCTCGGTCATTTCCCCAGATAGAGACGATTCGAGGGAGGTCATGGTTGTTCCAGAAGAGGGAATTCCAGCCATCCTCAACTCCTAATTCTGTCTGCCATTTGTTGAAAATCTCTTTTAATTTCCCTACATTTAGCTCTTTTTGGTAGTGCCACTTAGGTTGTCCTTCCTGATACTGAAGACAGATATGTTCAAATTGGAAGACCATAGACAGTTCTTGACCTTCTGGATTCGAATATTTCTTGGCTTCTTCTGGATTTGCTCCCCAAGTCTCCCCTACTGTCAAGAGCTCTTTGTCGCCGAAAGTAGCCTGATTCATTTCCTTGAGATAGGGATGGAGCATAGGACCATTGTTGACAATCTTCTGATCAGGAATTTTCCCAATCATGTCAATAACGTCCATACGGAATCCACCAATCCCTTTATCAATCCAGAAATTCATCATTTCATAGATTTTTTGGCGGAGCTCTTCATTTTCCCAGTTAAGGTCTGGTTGTTTCTTACTGAAAAAGTGCAGATAATATTGGCCAGACTTTTCATCGTATTCCCATGCAGAACCACTAAAAGTAGAGGTTAAATCATTGGGTTTATCTCGCCAAATATAGTAGTCACGTTCGGGGCTTTGAGGATTTTCACGCGCTTCAATAAACCAAGCATGCTCATCGGATGTATGATTGACAACCAAGTCCATGATGATTCGAATATCTCGTTTTTTGGCTTCAGCAATGAGCTCGTCCATGTCTTCCATAGTTCCAAAGATAGAAGCGATGTCTTGATAATTGGCAATATCATAGCCATTGTCATCCATAGGGCTATCATAAACTGGTGAAAGCCAAATTGCTGTAATTCCAAGCTTAGCTAGATAATCTAACTTGCTAGTAATTCCAGGTAAATCACCAATCCCATCTCCATTACTATCCTTGAAGCTTTTAGGGTAGACTTGATAGACAACTGCATTATGCCACCATTTTTCTTGCATATTTTCACCTCTTTTAAATTCACTTTACTCCATCATAGACTTTTTTTATGATTTGTGCAAGCGTTTGCGTTATCTTTTTTCTTACTTTTATTACTCTGTAGTTTCTTATCTTCTATTTTTTTTATATAATAGAAAATAGAGGTAAAAAAATGAAAAAACAAGCTTTTAGTTCTGAAAAATATCTAAATTTACAACGCGACCATATTTTGGAGCGTATTAACCAGTTTGACGGCAAACTTTACTTGGAGTTTGGAGGCAAGATGTTGGAGGACTTCCACGCTGCCCGTGTCCTTCCTGGCTATGAGCCGGATAACAAAATCAAACTCTTACAAGAGTTGAAAGAACAAGTCGAGGTTGTTATTGCCATTAACGCTAGCAATATCGAGCACTCAAAAGCTCGTGGTGACTTGGGTATTTCTTACGACCAAGAAGTGCTTCGTTTGATTGACAAATTTAACGAACTTGGTATCTTTGTTGGCTCTGTCGTTATCACACAATACGCCGGTCAACCTGCTGCAGATACCTTCCGTAATCAATTAGCTAAAAATGGGATCGACTCTTATCTCCACTACCCAATCAAGGGTTATCCGACAGATATGGACCATATCATCTCTCCTGAAGGTATGGGGAAAAACGACTATATCAAAACGAGTCGCAATTTAATTGTCGTGACTGCTCCTGGACCTGGATCAGGTAAGTTGGCAACTTGTATGTCCAACATGTACCACGACCAACTGAATGGTATCAAATCTGGTTATGCTAAGTTTGAAACCTTCCCAGTTTGGAATCTACCTCTCCATCATCCAGTTAACCTGGCTTATGAGGCTGCTACAGCAGACCTTGATGATATCAACATGATTGACCCATTCCATCTCCAAACTTACGGAGAAACTACTGTCAACTACAATCGTGATATCGAGATTTTCCCTGTTCTCAAGCGTATGCTCGAACGTATCTTGGGTGAATCTCCTTATGCATCTCCAACTGACATGGGTGTAAATATGGTTGGTTTTGCAATCACTGATAACGACGCTGCAATCGAAGCATCGAAACAAGAAATTATCCGTCGCTACTACCAAACAGTTCTCGACTTCAAGGCTGAAAAAGTTGCTGAATCTGCTGTCAAGAAAATCGAACTTCTCATGAATGATCTCGGCATCACGCCAGCTGACCGTAAGGTTGCTGTTGCCGCTCGACAAAAAGCTGAAGAAACAGATGGACCTGCTCTAGCACTTGAGTTACCTTCTGGTGAAATCGTCACTGGTAAGAATTCAGAACTCTTTGGTCCGACAGCTGCTGCCGTAATCAATGCAATCAAGAAGTCAGCGAACATCGATGCCGAAACAAAATTAATTGAACCAGAAGTGGTGAAACCAATCCAAGGTTTGAAAATCAATCACTTAGGTAGTCGCAATCCACGTCTTCATTCTAATGAGATTCTTATCGCTCTGGCAATCACAGCTATGCAGAATCCTGATGCAGACCGCGCTATGAAAGAACTCGGAAATCTCAAAGGTAGCGAAGCTCATTCTACGATTATCTTAACAGATGAAGACAAGAACGTTCTCCGTAAATTGGGAATTAACGTAACCTTTGATCCATACTACCAATACGATCGTTTATATCGTAAGTAGATTGAAGACTCGTAAGAACTTCATATCAAGCATCACCCCTCCTCGATAGATTTCGAATCTCTCTTAAGGGGTGGCTTTCTTTTATGCTAGAATTCTGATAATCTTCGGTTATCTTCTTTTCTAATTATTCTAACATTACTTCGGGAGTTTATTTATAATGAGAGAATTACTCAGCCAAAAAGAGCAAAGGCAATTAAAGGTTTTAGAATATTTGTTTGAAAATCCTGACTGGATTTACCTAGATGATTTATCTAAGATCATTGGCTACAATGCTCGCATCATCAAGAGTGATATCAAGGATTTACGCGAAGTCTTCCCAGACTTTGATATCAGACACTCAACTGCAGGGATTATGATGGTGAATGTACAAAATAATGGTATTGAGCGAATCTACCAATATTTTTTACAGACATCTGATTATTTCCAAATTTTAAAAGCTTTCTTCCTCTTGAACAGCCCCTTTACCTATGAACATCTGGCCGAATCTTTGGATATTTCCCTTCCTTCTTTGCGTAAGAAGGTTGCAGATATCAATAAGATTCTTGACGGAACCTACCGCTTCAAGCTCAAGGTAACCCCTATCTCTATTATTGGTGATGAAAAAGATATTCGATTTTTCTTCTCCCAATATTTCCATGAAGCATATAGCTTTTTAGAATGGCCCTTCACAGAAATCAAAGAAGCAGACATTGATAGCTTTGTTTCCTTCTTTATCAATTTGGCAAAATTCCCTGCAAAATATCAAAACCTCTACCAAATCAGAACTCAGGCTACAGTCGATTTGCACCGAATGAAGAGAGGTTATTTTGTTCGTTTCCCAAAACAGACCACTTCCTGGTTGAGCCCTATCTACGACCAACTCTCTAATTTTCAGCATCAGTTACAAAACTTGGCCCAAGGGCTCAATGTTGAAGTCACCCCTGAAAACCTTAATCAGATTTTCAGTCCCTTTGCTGAGCCTGGTCTTTTCTTTACAGTCGAAGATTTCCTAGAGGCTCGTCAGTCTTACGAACAAGTCGATCGTTCCTATCATGCTGCGCGAGACATCCTAGACAACTTAACTCGAAGATTTGGTGTTCAATTTTCAAATACGGATACCTTGATTTGGAACCTGCACAACACTGCCTTGCTTGAGCGAAGAGAAATCAACTCCGAATCGATCATTTCACAAAACAAGGATTATACGCTTGGAAAAATTAAAAAATTCTTCCCTAAATTTTATGAAGCAACTGTCTTTGAAATGATGCGATACAAAAACATTATGGGACAAAAGGAGAAGACTCCTGCCCTTTCTCACCTGATTTACACCCTGTTTACCCACGCTGAAGGGCTTACAGATCAATTATTTGAACATAAAAAGAAAGTCAAGGTCTTAGTTCTGAGTGAGTATGACTTTGCCCACCCACAATTCTTGATTTCTCTCTACGAATTCCATACTTCAAATAACATCCAGTATGAAACTTGGGATAAAGAAACCCTTAACATCGAAGAAATCATGGATAGTGACTACGATGCTATTATCACTAATTTTGATATCAAAGGCCTCGAAGACATGCTCGTCATTAATATCAGTCGACTATCTATCCTGCAAGTTGTCAACGAACTCAATAAGATTTCTATGCAAGATTTATAAATTTAAAAACCTCCTAGAAAATATCTAGGAGGTTTTTGTAAATCTATGTTTTCTCTAAAGAATCATGAACCAATCACATTATTCAAAATCAACAGTATTATTCTTAATCACAAGCTTGGTATGAGCTGTTATATATTGTCGGTCAAGGGTTGTTGTAACTTCCCCTTCACCATTTATAATATGCCAAGCTCCATCTTTATGAACAACCATAGCAACTTCTTGTTTGTTTTTATCTTCATTCTTAACAGCCAAGGCATAGGCGTCATCGACCCCTTCTAGCAAGAGTTCTTTGTTGCTACTGAGTGTCAGTAGATAATAGGCTCCGTCTCGAACACCAATATCGTATTGTTGATTCACAAATATGGTTTTGTCGTAGCTAGGTCTTGGTTCAGAAGTTCCTGATCCATTTCCAAGGATACCCTTAAAAGTATCCTTTTGCTTTTCTGCCTCAGCCTGTTCTTGGGATTTGATAAATTCCTGAACTGCAGCAATCTTTTCACTCTCTTGTTTCTTTGAAGCTCTCATTTGATGAATCACTACAGTCCGAATCAAAAATGAACTTGCAAACAAGAGTCCTATGATAGATGAAATTTTCCCCTTTTTCATTTCCGCTCCAATCTCCTTATACTTCACTATTAACTACTTTTCTATAGTATAACAAGATTTTGCTAGGTTGACAAGAAATGTTGGAATTCAGCAACAGGACTTCCTTATTCTACCGTTACAGACTTAGCAAGGTTCCGTGGTTTGTCCACATCAAGTCCACGGTGAAGGGTTGCAAAGTAAGCGACTAGTTGCGTTGGTACGACCATTGAGATTGGTGAGAGGTAAGGGTGAACGGTCGTAAGAACGATATCGTCTGTATCTTTGGCAACATTTTCTTCTGCGATTGTAAGGACCTTAGCGCCACGCGCTGCCACTTCTTGGATATTTCCACGAGTGTGGTTGGCAAGGACTGGGTCTGACAAGAGAGCTAAAACTGGTGTCCCCTCTTCAATCAAGGCAATTGTTCCATGCTTGAGTTCTCCAGCCGCAAAACCTTCACACTGGATATAAGAAATCTCTTTGAGTTTGAGACTAGCTTCCATGGCTACATAGTAGTCTTGGCCACGTCCGATGTAAAAGGCGTTGCGTGTTGTTTCAAGAAGGTCACGAACCTTACTATCAATTAATTCTTTTTCTGAAAGGGTTGATTCGATAGACTGAGCCACGATAGACAACTCGTGAACCAGGTCAAAGGCTTGCGCTTTAGCATTCCCATTTGCTTCACCGACTGCTTTTGCAAGGAAGGCAAGGGCTGCGATTTGCGCAGTATATGCCTTGGTTGATGCTACAGCAATTTCAGGACCTGCATGAAGAAGCATAGTATGGTTGGCTTCACGAGAAAGAGTAGATCCTGGCACATTTGTCACTGTCAAGCTTGGGATTCCCATTTCATTGGCCTTGACCAAAACCTGACGGCTATCAGCTGTTTCACCAGATTGACTGATAAAGATGAAGAGCGGTTTCTGGCTGAGAAGTGGCATTCCGTAACCCCACTCAGAAGAGATTCCAAGTTCAACTGGTGTATCTGTCAATTCTTCTAGCATCTTCTTAGAAGCAAATCCTGCGTGGTAAGATGTTCCAGCTGCAAGGATGTAGATACGGTCTGCCTCTTGAACAGCCTTGATGATAGCTGGGTCTACTACTACTTGACCAGCCTCATCAGTATAGGCTTGAATCAACTTACGCATCACCGTTGGTTGCTCATCGATTTCCTTGAGCATGTAGTAAGGATAAGTTCCCTTACCGATATCTGACAAGTCAAGTTCAGCAGTGTAGCTAGCACGCTCACGGTTATTGCCATCATAGTCTTGCACTTGGACGCTATCAGCTTTCACGATTACCAACTCTTGGTCATGGATTTCCATGTATTGGTTGGTTTCACGAATCATAGCCATGGCATCTGAACAGACCATGTTGTAGCCATCCCCAAGACCAATCAAGAGTGGTGATTTATTTTTCGCTACATAGATAACATCTGGATTTTCAGAGTCGATCAAGGCAAAGGCATAAGAACCACGGATGATATGAAGAGCTTTTTTGAAGGCTTCAAGTACTGACAAGCCGTCTTCTTCCGCAAATTTTCCAATCAAGTGAACGGCGATTTCTGTATCTGTTTGTCCCTTGAAATGGTGACCTGCAAGGTAGTCTTCCTTGATTTCAAGATAGTTTTCGATCACCCCATTGTGGACCAAGACAAAACGTCCTGTCTCAGAGCGATGTGGGTGAGCATTGTCTTCTGTTGGTTTACCGTGAGTGGCCCAACGAGTATGTCCAATACCAGTTGTCCCCTCAACGCCAGCAGTCTTAGCAGACAATTCTGCAATACGACCAACAGCCTTCACCAAATGGTTTTCAGCACCACCTAGGACAAAAATTCCCGCCGAATCATAACCACGGTATTCGAGCTTTTCAAGTCCTTGAATCAAAATATCAGTTGCATTTGTGTTTCCAACAACACCAACAATTCCACACATAGTATATACGACACAGGCAAGCTGTGCTTTCTCCTTATCGAAATTGGTATAGTCTGATTTTATGTTTTTAGAATCAGTGAAAACAGTATATACTTGTTTCTTTCACTTGTCAAGAATAAAAATTGGTATAGCTCAATTGTTTTTAAACAGCAAACAAAAAACCATTCAAGAAATAGCTCTTGAACGGCTTAGAAATATAGCTAATCAACTGATATCCATACCCTATCTAACACTAGATATCATAGTTTATCTTTTCTCACTCCTCGCAGCCAATTATTGATTAGGGTGGATGGGATAGGCACTTTCAAAAGTATCCACTATCTCTACTAAACAATCATCCAGATAGGCCATAGCTTGATTTCTGATTGGAGCAGGAATTCCATAGTAGGCTTGCGCAAGACCTCCACAGATAGCAGCGATGGTGTCGCTATCTCCTCCGATGGAAATAGCATTTCTGATAGCATCTTCAAAATCTTGTGACTCGAAAAAGGCTTGGAAGGCCTGAGGAACCGAACCTTGACAAGTCACATCAAAGCTATAGTCCTCACGAATTTGGTCCAGGGTAAAGTCCATGGAATAGTAGTTTTTATCGATGTAGTCTCTGATTTCAAGGCGGCTAGAACCAGTTCTAGCCAAGAAGATAGCTACTGCAACTGCTTCTGCACCTTTTAGTCCCTCAGGATGGTCATGACTCACTTCTGTCACTGCTTGGGACAAAGCCTTTGCCTGCTCTATGCTATCTGCCGCGAAACCGACAGGGCTAATTCTCATGGCAGATCCATTCCCATAACTCCCATAGGGTTGAGGATCATCTGAAAAGATCCAGTAGAAAAAATGACCGCCATAGCCACAATTTGGATATTGTCTCCCTATCTCTTGCATGTATTTCACTGCATTTTTCGAGAGTTGACTCCAGTCTTCCCTACTAGCCAATAAGGCTTTAGCAACCGCCAAAGTCATAACACTATCGTCCGTCGGGCAAGAATCACGAGTGAACAAATCAAACTCTTTACTTTTATGATTATCCGCCTCAAATCGGGAACCAATAATATCTCCAATAACTGCTCCTAGCATAAGCTACCCCCTAGAAGTTTTTCTCCTGTCCACAGGTAATACTTCATGAATTTCCTTCATTATACCATGTTTACTAATGTTTCGGTATTTCCTATACAATCTACGGGCACTTTTGTTTCAGTCCAAGATAGGTATAGGTTCGAGTACGTGGACAATCTTTTTCCATCTTCACTCTAAAATAAAACCGATGTTCCCTACCGTCCTTGGCATTTTCCTTGTTCAAGACAAAGTAGTCTTTTTGGTTGATAGCCATGGTTCGTAGAATGTCATCAATCAAGAAAGTCAAGGGTACATTCATGGCAGAGTATTTTTGGAAATCTTCCTCAAAACGAATATAGTCATCTGAAAAATAATCCATCTGCAATTTGTTTTCATATAACTCTTTTCTAGTCATCAACTTCCTCCTGACACAGTTGGATGGCGAGAATATCATCTAGCCTGATTAATCGATAGCCTTCATCCGTTCTAACAGAGATTTCTTGAGGAGATAATTCTCTTACCTCACCCACTATCGTGCTTTTATGATTTTTCTCCTTGACCACAAAAGAGCCTTTTAGTCGTCCAACGTAGAGCTGGGAAAGCAGCAACAACTTCTCGACTGGATTCAAATCTGTCGATAAATCCACACGATTTTTTTCTGCACTGAGTGAACTGGTATGCTCCGATAGAAAAAAGCCCATCCACTTCTGCATGCCTGGATCCTGATAATCCCTCGCGGATTGGAAGGGCAAATAAGAGCGATCAATCATTTTAATCCATCTAATCCTCCAGCAGAGTGCCCTCCAATCAGCTTACTTCTGGCAATACTTCTCGATGCATCCTCTAAGGCAGTTGCCTTCAAAAGGGAAGTAAAGCCGAATTGTTCTCGAATAGAATCAATGGCAATCTGGAGCCTTTCTTCTTTTTCTAGCTTGTCAACATCATCAAAAAGGGAAATCATCGCAAAGGATTCATCCACAAATCCTGAATAACTAACGGCAACACTTCTGACAGCTCCAGAAGTATATTTGCTATGGAATAGTTTCAGTACATAACTGACTAAAAGGCCGGTGTTATTGGTCGGCTCCACCTTCATCTGGGTATGGATGGAGCGTTTTTGTTCCTGCTTAGAAAACCCAAGATGAATAGACACAACTGTAGTCTTTTTTTTGGCCCGTCGAAGCCTGACAGCCACCTGTTCAGCCATCTCTCGAAGGATAATTTCGATGTCTCGCTGTTTGACATAGTCTCTCGGTAAAATTTGCGAATTGCCTAAGCCGTGAGATTTGGCTTTATAGGGCTTGTGAACATTACTCTCGTCTATTCCATTGGCATGGAACCACAAACGAAGTCCAGCTTGCCCAAGTTCTTTCTTCAGGGCATCAGGATTGCTATTAGCTAATTCCTTAATCGAATAGATTTCTAAGCTATTCAAGCGTTTCTCCATCCGATGCCCAATCCCCCAAAAGTCGGTCATCTTTGGAATGGACCAGACCTTATCTTCCACGTCCTGGTAAGACCAATTGGCTCGCATGGTCGGTGTGTGCTTGGCTTCATTATCCAAGGCTAACTTAGCAAGCAGAGGATTGGCATTCGACATACCGACTGTCGAGTAAATCCCCGTCTGCCGCCAGATATCTCTCTGGATACGAGCCGAAAGCATGTCCAGCTTATCTCTACGAGAAATCTGCTGGTCCGGGACAAAATAATTGAGCGAACTGGTTAGATCAATAAAGCCTTCATCAATTGAATAAGGATAAATATCATCTGGACTGCCATAATTCTGGAAAATGCGCTGAATTTCCATGTTGACTGCGATATACTTATCCATCCGAGGAGGGACAATGACGGTCACCCGAGCCCAATCTTCGATAAATTTCACATAGTCCGGGTCTGTCCGTAAGCCTTGTTTTTTGGCATTACAGTAGGAAAATTTACGCGTCTTAATATCAAAGGGCAGGTCATAGGCACGTCCGACATTTGCTTTCCCAAAAACCTTTTTAAACATAGGCGAGGAGGCAAGGATAAGCCCAACAGAATTATCCGCCCGGCTCATGACACAAAGGGAGGTTTTGAGGGGATGGAGTCCTCTTTCTACACACTCAACGCTAGCATAAAAGGACTTCATATCGACAAAGGCAATATCACTTTTGGGCTCTCTGGAATAATCAAAGTAGCCCATAGGCTATCCCTCCATGGGTACGAAATTGCCCACGATAATACCCACAATCCGCGGATCTTCTTCGTAAGAAATATGAATATCCTTGTATTTAGGATTGATAGAGACCAAACGTAAGCCATCTTCTTCTCGATAGACACGTTTGATATAGGTCTGGTTATTGCAAACCACTGCATAGACAGCGCCATCATAATCAAATCCAGTCTCTCGAATCAGAGCTACTGAACCATTTTGATATTTGGGTTCCATGGAATCTCCAGAGACCCATGAAGCAAAATCGTGAGCTAGTTCTTCATTAAAGTAAACCGTGTCAAAGTTTCGATCATCATAAACTGAAGCACCGATACCAGCCGACATGCGTTCATAGACATGATACTCGTAGAGTTTTTCTGAAATAGCCGTCACCTTCTTGGCTTGTTCTTCTTGAGCCAAGTTGCGAGCATAGACTATCACCTTTTCTTTTCCTTTGTTGGAAAGGCTATTATAGAGGCGGACAATTTCGATTTGGGTGAAATAGCCTTTTGGTACTTTTAAAATTTCTTCTAGTTGTGAAACTTTTTCTTTGGAAGGTTCCTTGACTCCACGTTCCCAAGCTGAATAAGCCTGAAAACTAATCCCAAGCTGCTCTGCAATCTCTTTTTGTGTTAGCTTTAACTCTTTTCTCCGAGCCTTGAGTTTTTCTGGTTGGTACATGACTTCCCTCCTAGTGTGATGTTTTCATCGTAGGTTGACTCTAATTTAAAATTCAACCATTTCGGTTTAGTTTTATTATATAAAAAAAGTAGACAAATGTCTACTGGGAAAATCAATTTTTAAACCCTACTTGCTTCATCTTCATAAAGTGATAACGACTCACAAATAAAGAAGAAAACCATCTCATCAACTCTGAGATGGTTAATCATTTAGTCTACTTTATAAAAAACTTGTTCTGATCTGGTTGGAGCAGATTGACCAGCAATAAGCCTATTTTTAGTTAAATCAGTATCTAACCCATCCATAATAAGTCCAGCAGGATAAATACTCATTCCATACCCTGAGATACCATCTCTAATACTGAATTCAATCGTTCCATGGCTCCCTATGCGCACTTTTTCAATATTTCCACTGTTTACTAGTCCATTTTTATCGAATGTAAACTCTTGACCGAGTCCATTTCTCCAAGTTCCAACTAGAGTAGAGTAATCTCCATTGAGAATAGCTTGCTCATCTAGTTTTTGTGATCTAGCATTCGTTTGCTCTTCTTGTGTCGAGAGTTTTTCCTCAGTAGTCGTAACACTATCTTGAGTAGTCGTTGAACTAGTGGTTGTTATACTAGTCGCTGTCGTACTAGTAGTAGAAACCTGTTCTGTTGTAGCATTTACTGCTTCTGCATCTTGCTTCTTATGATTAAAGAAGAACATAAAACTTATCAGTACTATAGCAATTAAGGAACTTAACAGAATCAAAATCCAATTGATGCCTTTTCCTATTTTCATTTATAACTCCTTTAAATTATTCGTATTTAATTATATCATACTAAACTGATACTAGGAAGAAATTGTATAAGACAAAGACTAGTGGTGAGAATTTTGGGGTGAACTCTCTATTGAGGATTAAAAAAGAACACCCCGAAAGGTGCTCTTTGTAAGTACAGTAATTCTTTCGAAGAACGTTTTGAGTGCAGTGGTTGCCATCCAATCAAACATCGCTTCGCTTGTTTTCTTGGGGCAACTGTGCATAGCATATCTCTATGCGACTAAAGTCGCTAGAGCTATCCTAATTGCGCACCGCCAGTTCTCATAGAAAAAAACACCTTGCAAGATGCAAAGTGTTTTCGTTTGTATTCTGCTGTCCAGCAACGAATTAACGTTTAGAGAACTGGCTAGCTTTACGAGCCTTTTTCAAGCCTGTTTTCTAGTATTTTTATATCTACTGGCAGATTATCCTACTTATCCCCATCAATATCTGACTCTAACTCAACCTCTGAAGAAATCCAAATATTGCGTGCTTTGATATATTCGATATTATTGTTACCTACTAGATCCCCTTTTTAATAAATCTGGGATAACCGATAATTTAGAAATGATGGATGAATCCTTTAAAATCAAGATATTTCCATATCCATCTGTATTTTCATCAAATAGTTTTTTGTCTGCATAGTAATTAGATAGAAGAACTAAGACCTGAGTAGCTTCACCTTCATAATTGCCATTTTCGCTTTCAAAAGGTAATAATTGCTTATTCATAGCTTGGCGAATCAGTTGCACCAGCCAAATTAATTGTCTTGACCGACGAATAAAGCGACTTCTTTCAAGGATTCGACCATAAGGAAACAGTTGGCAGATTCTATAAAAGTGTCGTTGTGATTCGGCACGCTCATCAGACTCGCTACACAGAGCTGGTACATAATATCTGCTATAATTTTCTGGAAGATTTGGTCAAGCGGTCTTTTAGCCGTGTGACAGGCATACAGGAAAAACACTATTTATTTACTTTTTGCACGGGAGGCTTTAAGAATCTAATGGACATCTTTCTTGATAGTCACTCAGAGTCTCCAGAGTGTCTGGGCTGGGATATGGCAAAGATATACCGCTGCCTGAAACTGTTCTTTAACGCTGATAAACGCGACATATCAAATAAAATGTCGCACTAAAATGATTGAAAAGTAATTGAAACTGTGTTATAATGTATATGTAATTTTTAGAAAAGAGGTACTAACTATGGAAAACCTAGTAGTTTCAATCTTTAACACTGAAAGCGAAGCTTATCAGTCCTTTGCGGATTTGAAGGCTTTCCGCCAAACTCAGACGACCAAGGTTGCTCAAATCGCCTTGGTCAAAAATGAAAACGGTCATATCGTTGAAAAAGAACGCTATGACTTTGAAGATTCAACGACGGATGCAGCCCTAAAAGGTGGCTTGTTCGGTGCAGTTATCGGGCTTTTGGGTGGTCCTATCGGCGTCTTGTTTGGTTATGGTATGGGTAGCCTCTATGGTTTGGCTGCTGGTGATACCATTGATACGGCAGAAACTGGCCTGATTGACGTTGTTTCTCAGAAATTGACTAACGGTGAAACAGCCGTTGTTGCCTTGGTGCAAGAAGACAACGAAGCAGTCATCGATGCTTACTTCACCAAGTACGACACCCAAATCATGCGTTGGGATGTAGCAACCGTCGTAGCTGAAGTTGAAGCAGCCCTGCAAGTCCAAGAAGACCTCTACAACCAAGCGCGTGCGCAAATGAAGGCTGAACGTAAAGCAGATCGCAAGGCCAAACTTGAAGAGTTCAAGGCAAACATCAAATCAAAATTTGATAAATTGAAAGCCTAACGTCTAAGCGTCTCATAAATTTAAATGTGACTGAGACACCATTTAAAATTTATGTGCGTCGGATTCTCACAGTTAAATAATTGCGTTGACAAATCCGTTACAGCCGTTCTTCCATTCTTTGAAAAGAATGTTTAATAGACAAGAAATCTGGACTAGTATTGGTCTGGATTTTTTTGTGAATATAGAGGTCATAGCTTTTTGACTATGCTTTGTTATAATTAGAAAGATTTTAAGTTTTATCAAGATGAAATCAGTCAGACGCAGGCACCCTGAACTAGCACCAGCTTCCCCACACAAACTAAGACATACTGGTGCGACACTCGCAAAACAAGCTGGGGTTTCTCTTGAAGCCTTCTCAGAAGCTCTTACTCATAGTGATAAAGAGATTACAAAAACTTACGTTAATATCAAAGATAAAGTCAATCAGACTGTAGGTGATATTGCTTTTCGTAGTTTAAAAAATTGATGGGGTGAATATGGGGTGAATTTTGGGGTGAACTTTGATTTTTTGAAACAAAAAAGACATCCAAGAAATAATTCTTGAATGTCTGTAAACGTTGATATAATCGTATTGATTAACGTTTTGAGAATTGTGATGCTTTACGAGCTTTCTTAAGACCTGGTTTCTTACGCTCAACTTTACGTGAGTCACGTGTAAGAAGTCCTGCGCGTTTCAATGAATCGCGGAAGTCTGGGTCTACTTGAAGAAGGGCACGAGCGATACCGTGACGGATAGCTCCTGCTTGACCAGCGTATCCACCACCTACAACGTTAACGAAAACGTCGTATGAACCTGCAGTTGAAGTAACTGCAAATGGTTGGTTGATGACAAGACGAAGGTCAGCGTGTGGGATGTACTCTTCAACATCTTTTTTGTTAACAGTGATTTTACCAGTTCCTGGAACAAGGCGAACGCGTGCAACAGCGTTTTTACGACGTCCAGTACCTGCATATTGTGCTTGTGACATACTTTATTGTTCCTTTCCTTAGATAAGTCCTGAAATATCAAGAACTTCTGGTTGTTGTGCAGCGTGAGTGTGCTCAGCTCCAACGAATACTTTCAATTTCATACCTTGAGCGCGGCCAAGAGTATTGTGTGGAAGCATACCTTTAACTGATTTCTCGATCAAACGTACTGCATTTTTAGAACGAAGTTCACCAGCAGAGATTGATTTCAATCCACCTGGGTGGTTTGAGTGAGTGTAGTAGATCTTATCAGTTGCTTTTTTACCAGTCAATTTAACTTTTTCAGCATTGATAACGATTACGAAGTCACCTGTATCAGTGTGAGGTGTGAATGTTGGTTTGTTTTTTCCGCGAAGCACGCTAGCAACAACTGCTGAAAGGCGTCCAAGAGGTACATCAGTTGCGTCAACAACGTACCATTTGCGTTCTACTTGGCCTGGTTTAGCCATGAATGTAGTTTTGTTCATGATTTCTCCTATATGAATGTCGTTTTTGTTTACAGGGCGGATGTTCCGGTCCGCAAGTTATTTGAAAGGTTCCGGGGCCTTACAAATGGGGTAAACAATACCGCCTACTATTGTATCAAAATTCTCAGATAAAAGTCAAGCGGTTGGGAAAATATTTTTTTATTTCTGCCAGATTCGTAATCTTCTTTCACCCTTCTCCTCAAGCATGGTCTGAAAAGCTTTAGAGACTATGTAAATGGCGAAAGTCAAGAATAGGGTAACGACTAAATAATTGATCAAAGGACCGTGGTCTCCAACCAATGGTGGTTTTGTCAAAAAGCCATAATCTCCACCCGTCATTAGATTAACCACAAAGATCAGCGCATTAAGCGAAGATGTGATGATTAGGATTCGTTTGAAGTCCAATAAGCTAGCATCATAGTCCTTCAAAAGATAAATCAAGGAATTTCCAAAGAGGGCTAAGTGCCCGAAAATAAAGGACAGGATAGCGATGTGGGGGAAGGGATAGGGATCTGGCACTGGATAAACAAAGGCCGCCAAAGTCCCAAAGGTTCCGAGAACAGCAAAATACTGTTTGACTCTAGAGACACCCGGGGTCAAAAGCACTACAAACATTGCTAAACGGCAATGATAAAAGGGCAGACTTTCTGTTAGAGGCATCTGGTTGACCAAATACCAACCGTAGAGCAGGATTAACTGCAGAGCCTGTAAAATCTGGAAAAATCGTTGGCAAACTTTTTTATCACCATAGCGATAGGCAAGAAATACAGTCAATGCCAATAAACTAAATAGACTTCCATACCAAAGAAGATCAAATCGGGGTGGCTCCGTCGGCTGCGTGCTAAATAAAGCATCCCAAACATTCATGTAACTTTCCTCATTTTCATATAAGCAGGCCTCTTACTCATCTCTATAGAGCCTAGCTTACATTTATTTCTTATAATTTTGTGTAAAAGAAACTGTCGATCTTAATATAAAGCAAAGCTTCTAATCGACATATTGTTCCCGCTCACCCTGATAAACCTGCCATAGAATTTCCATTTGTTCTTGGGTTATCCGTTTTTCAGATAGGGGTGGGAGATTCTTGATATCAAAAAATTCAAGTTCTGCAATTTCTTGATTTTCTTGAAATTGTCCATCCAATAACTGACAGTCAAAAACGAACTTGGCATACTGTTTGTTCTGAAGTTGAAAGCGGTTGGTATCAAAAACCGCCAATAAAGAACCTACTTCTGCCGAAAATCCTGTTTCTTCCTGAACTTCTTTTCGGATATTTTCCTTGGGAGAATATCCTACCTCGCCAAAGCCACCAGGTAATGCCCAAGTATCCTCTCCTTGTCCTCTAACCAGGCAAATCTTCTGATTTTGAACAATCCATGCCCGCACATCCATCAAGGGAGTTGCATAGCTACCTGTTGGTTTTAAAATTGCAGTCAATTCCTCTTGATCGAGCTCTGTTTGATCCTGCAAGATACTTGATAAAATCTGCCGTAAATCCTCATAACGTTCACGCTCAAAAGGATCCTTGGTATAGGTCAGTCCAGTGTCAGTAATGGCCAACATTCTCTGAATAGCTTTAGCGAAATCAGTTGCACTCATTTTCTAAACTTTCTACTAGCTTGGCTAGATTCATAGAGTTCGAACCTTTAAGCAAAATCTGGTCATGTGCACCAAGACTTTCCTTGACCTGCTTAACCATAGCTTCAAACTGGTCTTCCTCAGCTGTTTTCTTGAAGTAGTAAACATGACCAATTGGGAACATTTGACTAGCTAACTGAGCCAAGTCAGCAATGTCTTCACCGTAGAAAATAACGGTATCAAGTACATCAGGTGAAATGCTCAAAATCATCTGATTATGGAGTTGAACAGACTGGTCTCCAAGTTCTTTCATATCTGCCAGAACTGCGAGTTTCTTGCCACCTTCATTGGCTGGAATGGCAGAGAAAGTTTCTAAAATCAACTTCATAGCTGTTGGGTTAGCATTGTAGACATCTGACAAGATATCTGCTCCATTGGCAGCTTTTTTCCACTCGGTACGATTGCGGGTCAATTCAAGATTTTGGAAGGCTTGACCAATTTGCTCCTCAGTCACTCCTTCTTGAAGAGCTACATAAGATGCAATCATGGCATTGGTCGCATTGTATTTACCAGTTACTGGCAAATCAAGGGCTTGCTTCAAGAAATTAGCCTTGAAGGTTAAGCTATCCTTACACTCAATCAATTCTGTAATTTCGAGTTCTGCACCTGGACCAAAACGGACTACTTTTTGGCCAGTAGGTAGATAATCCTCTACAATAGGATCAGCTGGTGCTAAAAGCAAGGCACCCTTTCCCATCCCATCAGCGATTTGCAATTTCCCTTTGGCAATTTCAGAACGGTCTTTAAAGAAGGCCAAATGAGCTTCTCCTACCAAGGTCACAATAGCTGTCTTTGGATGAGCTAGTTCAGACAAGAGATGGATATCTCCTAAGTGATCCTGTCCCATTTCCAAGACCAGCTTTTCAGTATCATCTGGCATATGGAGAACCGTATAAGGGAGGCCAATCTCGTTATTGTAGTTCCCTTGCGTTTTGTAGGTTTTGTAGCTTGTAGAAAGCAAATGAGCCAACATATCCTTGGTCGTTGTCTTCCCATTTGAACCTGTAACAGCAAAGACATCGACACCTGTCTTTTGAAGGTAATAGGCCGCAAGTGCTTGGAAGGCTGTCAAGACATCATCTACTAAAATGTAAGGATGACCTTCTACTTCCTTTTCTGACAGGGTTACAACAGCGCCATTTTCAAAAGCTGTCTCTATAAAGTCATGACCATCACGCGCCCCCTTTAGTGGCACAAATAGATCACCAGGTCCAATCAAACGACTATCAAACTCAGCCTTGACTAGCAGGCTATCCGCATAGCCTGTCACATCATTTTTTGCATCGACGGCACGCGCAACTTCGTGAATCGTAAGTTTCATGTTTACTCCTTTAAAAAGGGGCAAGGAGTCCTTCCCCGCCCTTATGTCTGTCTTTACAATAGGTGCGCTTCACGCTTGTCAAAACTTTCCTTAGCAAGATCAACCAAACGCTCGATTAGTTCTGGGTAAGGAAGGCCCATATTGTCCCAAAGCAAGGGATACATAGACCATTGGGTAAATCCTGGCATAGTGTTGAGCTCATTTAGGAAAACTTCTCCCTTATCTGTATAGAAGAAATCGCAACGTGAGAGACCAAGTCCGCCAATAGCACGGAAGGCAGCTTCTGCATTTTTACGCATGACCGCTACTACATCATCACTAATCTTGGCTGGAATATCCATAGTAATCTTGTTATCGATGTATTTTGCTTCGTAGTCATAGAAGGCTACGTCTTTGACAACTTCACCAGGTAGAGTGCTCTTGACATCATAGTTTCCTAAAAGCCCAACTTCGATTTCACGCGCATTGACGCCTTGCTCTACCAAGACACGGCTATCATATTTAAAGGCAAGTTCGAGAGCTTGATGGAGTTCCTCTTTATTTTCAGACTTAGAAATACCAACACTAGAACCCATATTAGATGGTTTGGTAAAGACTGGATACCTTAATTTTTCTTCAACTTCTGCGATCTTAGAAGCTAAGTCATCCCCTTCAACAATGGCTACGTAAGGGACTTGGGCAATCCCAGCAGATTCCAAGACACGTTTAGTCGTGATTTTGTCCATAGCAAGGCTTGAAGACAAGATGTTGCAACCGACATAAGGCATTTTCAAGACTTCTAGGAAACCTTGAACGGAACCGTCTTCTCCCATAGGTCCATGAAGAACTGGAAAAACAACTGCGCCTTCTTCGTAGATGGCACTTGGAGCAATTTTCTTGTCCCAATCAATCGTTTCATTGGTCATGAGACGTTCATCTTGGCTAGGAGTTTGGGTAAATTCTTGGGTTTTGATAAAATCACCAGACTGGCTGATAAAGAAAGTTTTGACTTCAAAACGGTCATAGTTAACCGCACGCATGACACTCTCAGCTGACAATACAGATACTTCACGCTCTGCACTGCGCCCACCATATAATAGAATAATTGTTTGTTTCATATGATTGTCCTATTTCTACTAGAATACTCGCTTTTTAGTATATCACATTTGTTTATTTTTTTAAACTTGAATAGCAAAAAAGAGACTGGATTAAAAATAAATCCAGCCTCTTAGTTTCTTAAAATCTTATCTACTAGCTAATTGCCTGTTCTATATCCTCACAGACTAGAGTTCTGTACGATTTTCGATGGCTCTTAAGAGCGTTACTTCATCTGCATATTCGATATCTGCTCCTACTGCTAGACCTCTTGCTAGACGAGTAACCTTAATCCCTGCAGGTTTAAGTAGTCGAGAGATATACATAGAGGTCGCCTCACCATCAGCTGTTGCATTGGTGGCTACGATGACCTCTGAAACTTCGCTATCCATGAGACGAGTCATGAGACTTTTGAGGTTGATGTCATCTGGGCTAATTCCATTCATAGGGGAAATCAAGCCGTGTAAAACATGGTAAAGTCCGTGGTATTCCTGGATGTTTTCCATAGCAGCAACATCTCGGCTATCCTCAAGGACCAGAATCGTAGACTGATCACGGCTAGGATCGGTACAGATAGAGCACGGGTCTTCATCTGTCAAGCGTCCACAAATAGAACAATAGGTCAATTCTCGCTTAGCTGCAAGGAGATTTTTTGCAAATTCATTGACGTCATCATCCGACATCCCAATGGTATAAAAGGCCAGTCGGGTTGCTGTCTTAATCCCGATACCCGGAAGTTTAGAATAACTGTCAATCAGCTTAGCTATAGGTGTTGGGTAAAGCATGGCTTCCTTTCTAGTTCATTGGATGGTGTTGGTTGTATAGATTGATAATGTCGCGAGCAATCGAAGGTCCGACTCCGTTAGTTAGGTTGGTGTTATGCGGGAATACTACCGCAACTGCAATCTGCGGATTATCGGTTGGAGCATAGGCTACTGCGTTGGTATTATCAGCATTCTGACCACCATTGACATAACTTTCGGCTGTACCGGTTTTTCCACTGATAGAGACTGCTGCCCCATTTGAAAAGGCACGACCTGTCGTAAGTGCACTTGTTCCGTGCGATACCTGATAAAATCCTTGTTGTAGGATAGACATGTCAGACTCAGAAATATTGATTTTATTCATTTCTGTGCTATCCGTTTGCTTAATGAGTTCTCCCAAACCACCTTGTTCATTGTTGTCGTAGACTCCTTCCACGATATGAGGAGCTAAGCGGACACCATTATTAGCAATCGTTGCTACATACTGAGCTAACTGCATCGGTGTGTAGTTATCAAACTGCCCAAAGGCATTATTTAGATAGTTGGCCAAATCGTAGTCTTTAGGAATAAAGCCTGTTGACTCATCCGGTAGGTCGATTCCTGTAGAAACTCCTAAACCATACTCACCGAAGGTTGAACGAAGTTTTCCCATGGCAGATTCGAGACTGTTGGTTCCTACTGTCATATTCGGCTGATAAGTTTGCCCCATGATTCCAAGAGCAGTTTGGACCATGTAGGTATTGGATGAATACTCCAAGGCCTCAACTGCTGTAATCGGGAAAGAACCATAATAAGGGGTATACCAGGAATTGATCGGCGCAGAACCTTGGAAGACGATTGGTTGATCTGTCAAGGTTTGATTTCCTGACAAGACCCCATTTTCCCAACCTGAACTGATGGTAGCTGCCTTAACGACAGATCCTGGAACGAAGACATTGGTGACAGTTCCGAGTGAGTCTGTGGTCAGTTCTCCAGTTTCTACATTGTGCTTCATCCCTGACATGGCTAATACAGCACCTGTCTTAGGATTGAGGGCTACTGCATAGACGCCTTCTGAATATCTGGCTCCACCATTTGCAAGTTCTGAGTTGAAATAACTCTTCAAGAGACTGTCTACGCTATCTTGGAAGGCTAAATCAATGGTCAATTTGATATTTTTACCCTTGCTTCCTTCTTCGATATTTTCTACACTCTCCATGTCTCCGTGCTTGTCCAAATGGATTTCCTTGACAGTACGTTTTCCTTGCAAGACTTCTTCGTATTGCTTTTCAAGATAGGAAGTCCCAACACGGTCATTGAGTGAGTAACCTTTTTTCAAATAAGCATCCACTTCTTCTGCTGGAAGACCAGATTTTTCACTAGAAACACTTCCAACTATTGATGAAAGAGAGGTTTCTAAGACTTTTCGGTCCCATGAAGTAGAGATGGAAATACCTGGCAATTCCTTAGATGCAGAAGCAATCACAGCTACCTGTGTATCGCTCAAAGGATCCGTTTGAATATTTCCTGTCGCAAAATTTTCTACTGCATTGAGCTGACTAAAGATATAGATTGCCTTCTTTTCATCCTCTGAGTAGTTTAATTGACTGGAAGTAATACTCTCAGCAGCGTTGTTATAGAGTTCAGATTCGGAAAGTTGATTGCCATCTGAATCATATCGTTTATCTTTTGGAAGAGCTTCAACTGTCTTCTTATAAACTTCAGCATCAGCCAAGTAGTAATCAGCCATTTGACGGTCCGTCAACTCTGGAGAGGTGACTGTGACATAGGTCAACAATTTCTTAGAAATATCCTTTAAATCAGCCGCAGTCATCTTATTGCTTCGTGTAAAGGAAACAACTTGCTTAACGGTGTTTTGGACTAAAGGTTTTCCTGTTGCATCATAAATTTCTCCACGAGCGGAACCCATGGTTACTCGAGTTTGGCTAGCAGAAGCGAGTTTGTTTTCATAAAAATCCTTGTGAAGAACTTGCATATAAAGTAAACGACCAATAATTGCTAAAAAGAGCAAGATAACGATTGCAAATAACAAATTAAGCCGTGTCGGTATCGAGTGGCTATTGAATTTTCTCATACACATCAATCTCATTTCTAATCAAAATCACACTCTTCATTGTACCATAATTTAATCCGAAAATTATGGAAAAAGAAAAGACTTTTCCTTTTTGGTCCAAAAAGTATTTTCTATGATATAATGGAGGTAAGCGCTATTTTATTTGTTAGATTTGTCAAAGTAATTTTGGCAAATAGCTATAAAAGGAGTTCCATGAATAAGCAAGATATCTCTACGATTATCGACCTTCACTTTGAAGAAATGACCGATTTAGAGCAAGAAATTGCCCGCTATTTTCTGCAGGCAGATACCATAAATGATGACTTATCCTCTCAACAAGTCACGCAAAAACTTCATATTTCCCAGGCAGCGCTCACTCGTTTTGCCAAGAAGTGTGGTTTTAAGGGCTATCGAGAATTCATCTTCAAATATCAACAACAAAAAGACACTCTTTCTGCTCCTCAACAGGATATGAATCCTTTGACTCAACGAGTTCTCAGAAGTTATGCAAATGTGCGAGAAATTTCTCAAGGATTGATTGACGATGAGCAGTTGGAACGTGTAGCTCAGATGATTGAGCAATCAGAACGCGTGTATTTTTTCGGAACTGGGAGTTCTGGTCTAGTCGCACGTGAGATGAAGCTACGTTTTATGAGATTGGGTGTCGTCTGTGAAGCCTTAACAGATCCAGACGGTTTTGCCTGGACGACTAGTATCATTGATGAAAAATGTTTGGTCTTTGGTTTTTCCCTCTCAGGAACAACACCGTCCATCATCGATAGTTTATTAGATGCCCAGGATATGGGAGCTAAGACAGTTCTATTTACAAGTTCACCGAATAAGGATACTCAAGCATTTACAGAAACTGTTTTGGTCGCAAGCCAAAACCAAGCATCTTATATTCAACGAATTTCTGCTCAGATTCCAATGCTGATTATCATTGATTTACTCTACGCTTATTTCCTAGAGATTGATCGCGAAAGTAAAGAAAAAATCTTTAATAGCTATTGGGAGAATAATAGACTGAATGGTTATCGTAGAAACACAAGACATAGAAAGCCCTGAAATTGAAAACTATTCAGGGTTTTCTGTTTGGAACAACTTCATCAATAAAAGGGAGTCCACTATGGGACTCCCTTTTTTTAGTGTTTAAAACACTTTCTTTGATTTAGTCTCTGCTAATCCTTCATCTCTTTTTTGAAGAAGAATAGCATTATTCCTGAAACAAGAGTGAGGGCAGGCAAGAGAGCTGAACTTACTTCTTCTCCTGTTGCCGGCAACTGTTTGCTTGTAGAATCTGCTACAGTTCCCTTGACCTCTGCTAAAGGCTTATCTTCTCCCATAGGTTGTGGAGCAGGAGTTTCTGCATTTGTTGGTGCACTTGGTTGAGCTGCATCCTTGTACACTACCGCATAGACACCTAGGTGTGGAGCTACAAATTCAAGTGCTGAACCTTTCTGTTCAAACTTCACTTCCTGCAATTCTTGATTTGCATTCATGGCATAGACATTGGCTACATCAGACGCCACAGCAACTTGAACAAGGGCTGCACCTTTCAATTGAACAAGTTCACCTTTCTCATTCTTCAATTGAATTTGATAAGCATCGAAACGGCGACCTTCCAAGACCTGATCAGCAACCTTATCGACCTCTAGAACAGAACCACCATTGAGGTCCCCTTCTCGAGCAATCAGTTTCAAGTTTGTTGATGAATCTTTCAAGACCTTCAATGTGCTATCAGTTGATGGACTTTCTTCCTTAGTTCCAACTTCGACGATGCGATCTTGGGCTTCCTCACGTTCAACCTTAAGAACCTTACGGTTGTCACCATCGACTTCTACATAAGTCGTTACTTGTCCGTCTTTTCCTTCAGAAACAACTTGTTCCTTACCTTTAGCTAAATCAGCATTCTCACGGCGAACAGTCTTGAAGGCTATTGGTTCTTTCTCTACTTTTAGATTTGGTAGGTTAAAGTCCAAATTCATAACGCCTTCTGTCGGCATAGCAGTTCCTTCTTGAGTACCTACTTCAACGATGCGGTCTTGAGCTTCCTCACGTTCAACCTTAACAACCTTACGGTTGTCACCATCAACTTCTACATAAGTCGTTACTTGTCCGTCTTTTCCTTCAGAAACGACTTGTTCCTTACCTTTAGCTAAGAGAGAATTTTCACGACGAATAGTGTTGAAGGCAATCGGATCTGTCGTCACTTCAAGGCTTGGTTGAGTTACACTCAATTCTTTAACACCTTCAGTTGGAAGATTTGAATGTTTCACTTCCTCTTCTGGTTTACTTGGCTCTTCTGGTCTTGCAGGCTCTTCTGGCTTACTTGGCTCCTCTGGTCTCGCAGGCTCTTCTGGCTTACTTGGCTCCTCTGGTCTCGCAGGCTCTTCTGGCTTACTTGGTTCCTCTGGTCTTGCAGGCTCTTCTGGCTTACTTGGTTCCTCTGGTCTTGCAGGCTCTTCTGGCTTACTTGGCTCCTCTGGTCTTACAGGCTCTTCTGGTCTCGCAGGCTCTTCTGGAGCTGGTTCCTCTTTTGGTGTCGCCTGAAGATTGTTGATAGATGTCAAAGCGTCTTGCAAGGCCTTATCTACTGCATCCTGAGTTTTGGCTTCTTCAATAGCCGCTAAGGCTTGTTCTGCTAGTTCAACTAGTTTCTTCTTAGCTTCCTTGTCATCACCCAACTTAGCTGTTTTACTTTTAATGGCTTCGGACAAGCTTGCCATAGCTTTATCGTAGTCAAGCTTAGGCTCTACTGGTTTGCTTGGTTCTTCTGGCTGTTTTGGTTCTTCTGGCTTGCTTGGCTCCTCTGGTGCTGGCTCCTCTTTTGGAGTCGCTTGAAGGCTGTTGATAGATGCCAAAGCTGCTTGCAAGGCCTTATCTACTGCATCCTGAGTCTTAGCTTCTTGGATGGCTGTCAAGGCTTGCTCTGTTAATGCAACTAGCTTCTTCTTAGCTTCCTTGTCATCACCGAGTTCAGCTGTTTTTCTTTCAATCGCTTCGGTCAGACTTGCCATAGCCTTGTCATAGTTTGGTTCTTCTGGCTGTTCTGGTGTTGGCGTATCATCTGTGCCATAATTTTCTTCCTTATCAAGGATCGTTTGCAAAGCGGCTACTGTCTTCAGAACTTCTTGTGCATTGGCATCACTTGCTGAAAGTTGCTCAGATAATTTATCCAAGTTTGACTTGAAGGCTTGACGTGCCTCTGGAGTATTCTTCAAGCTTGTCTGGTCAAACTTAACCAACTCATCCTTCCAGTTCTTCATGGCTTGGATTAACTCTGCTTTGGTATAAAGAGCACTACCTTCACCATGAGTGATGAACTGGTCAACTTGGATACCAATATTTCTCGTAGTATCATTACGTTTTGGATCTAGTTGCAAGGTTACAGCATGCCAACCTTCTTCGAGTCCAGTCAAACGAACAAGAGTCTGACCACCTTGACGAGTAGTGGCTGTACCACTGAAGTACTTCTTACCGTTGTACTCAGAAGCATTACCTAGGCCATCTTGATACTCGACTTTTTTACCGTCTAACGTTACTTTGTAGATACCATGTCCTGGATCTACATATCCTTTGATCTCAAGACCTGTTCCGTAGAAGTAGGCTGTTACGCTGGCATTTTTCTTCTGTTCTTCTGTCAAACGTCCAAACGACGCCCATGATTCTGTATTTTGATATTTATCCGCTGAGTTCGTTTCATGGTTCCAACCTGGACTATAGTCAAGCTGAGGTGCCTGATCGTCATAGCTTGTTTGGTCTTTTAGGAGCAATTCTGCCTTCATCACTCGAATAGTAGCTTCTGAAGCAAATCCAAGAAGGGCATTGTCAGAAACGCTAGTCATTTTCACTTTGAAGTCAAAGATTGAATCAGCCTGCTCTGTAAAGTCGATAGTTGGAATCGTGATTGTTTTCTCAGTTTCACCATCTTGGAAGGTTAAGTCAGCTGTTGTGTCCTTGTACACTTTACCATGAACCCCTGTTCCTGGTTCAGTCACGACATGGACTGTTGCTGTTCCTTTGCTACCACCAACACGCTTAATGGTTACAGTAACCGGTTGACCTTTTTGAACTTCATAGGTCGTTTCTTTCATCTCAAACATACCTTTACCAGCATTGTTGAGCGTGTAGATACCTTCCGTTGCAATAGGCTCGCCAGTCTTATTGACAAGCTTGATAGTATGTTCACCTGGAGCCAAGTCATCTGTTTCATAGACCATCTGACTACGCTTACGAGCTGCATTTTTGGTTTGGACATCTGCAACCTTTTGACCATCTACGTAAACGGACATTTCACCGTGGTTTGGATCAACTGTAGACACTACATATGCTTTTGTCCCAGTGAATCGGTAGGTTACGCTAGCATCTTTTTGGTTAGTCCACATAGATGTTCCGCGGACGCCTTCAGATTCATCATACCAAGTTGTATTCTCTTTATCAGCAGTTGTATTTGAATGGTAATCTAGTCCTAGAGGGTAACCATCTGTCTTCTCGATACTGCTTGGTGTCTTATAAACAGAGAAGTTTGTCAAAATTGGAGTCGCTTGTGCACCAGTAATGGTTACACGAATCTTTTGCGCCTCTACTGGTTGACCTTGGATAAGACGACGATAGCCAACAGTCGAACCTTCACCGTATGGTACCCAACGTCCATTAAGTTCAACTTCAACCTTGAAGCCAGAGATACGTTGACCCTTAGCGATATCTTCTTTGAGTTCGACTACGTCAAAACGTCTCTTTTGTCCAAGATCGACAGTAAATTCACCTGTCTTAGCATCATTTGCCAGTGCCCAGCTCGTATCATCCTTACCATCTGTCAAATGACTTGCTTGATACAAGTGATTCTTACGAGTAGAGCTTGCAGTTACAGTTGCACCCTTAGCGAAGTCAGTTGCATACATTTGATCCAAGGTTGCTCGGAATTCTTGCAAGCGAGCGACATCTGCTTCTGCGAATTTACCTTCTTTATTTGGTGGAATATTGAGGAGAAGTGGCGTTCCACGACCAACAGACTTGAAGTAGATATCCATCAAATCTTTGATTGATTTTGGCTGTTGATTGTCATGGTAGAACCAACCTGAACGGATAGAAACGTCTGCTTCACCAACTGAGTACATATCTCCTTCTGGATCCCCATGGTTGAGATATTCATTCTTCACATCGTCAGTGATTTTAGCTTTCTTGACCTTATGCCAAACTGGATCACCGGCAATCCCACGTTCATTACCAATCCAACGTACACTTGTTGGTTGAGCAGAGAAGATAGCGATATCTCCTTCAGCTTTCTTGATGTACTCGAACCACTTGTCAAAGGTATAGGTTACTTTTTGAGCCCCGCTACCACGCGCACCGTCCATCCAAACTTCGATAAACTTACCATTGTTTCCGTATTTAGGATTGCCAAGGATTTCCTTGAGTTGGTTGAGGTAGTATTCGTTGTACTCTTTCTCAGTTGCAACATGATATTTAGGATGGTTGGCATCCCATGGTGATAGGTAAACACCCATATTCATGTCATACTTAGTCGCTGATTTAGAGATTTCTTCGAGAAGGTCACCCTTACCATCTTTCCATGGACTTGCAGCCACCGTATGGTCTGTATATTTAGATGGATAAATCACAAATCCGTCATGGTGTTTTACAACCATGATTGTTCGTTTGAATCCAGCATCCTTCAAAGTCTTAATCCACTGATCTGTATCAAGATTTGTTGGATTGAAGTACTGAGGATTTTCTCTACCGTTCCCCCACTCAGAGTTGGTATAAGTATTCATACCATAGTGGATGAAGGCAGCCAATTCTTCCTTGTGGTAGTCCAATTGAGCCTTGCTTGGAAGTGGACCGTAAGCAGCAATTTCTGTTTCTTCATCTTTTGGATCAACTACTGGAGTTACAGGAGTTGCTGGTTTTGGATCTTCAATCTTTTCGTATTCAAAAATAACTTCATTCACCCCTTTATGCTTGATAGTTGCTTCTTGACTTGCATTTACTGCACGATAACCTGCAATTTCTTTGGCTTGGAAATTATGAACAAAGGAAACATCGTATTCCTTACCTTCGTTATTATCCACATCTGCAGTTGTCAACTCTTTATCAGAGTCTTTTAAGCGATAGTGAACCTCAAAGGAACCTTTGTTCACTTTATAAACCACCTTGATGACGCGAGTTCCTGCAGGAGCCTTGCTCACAACACTATAATCATCTTCCCAAGCGTCTTTCAATTGTTTATTGACAGCTTTGCCATCAATCGACACAATCTCATATTTTTCTTTATTCTTCTTGAAGAAGTCAGTCTTTTCAATTTCTGTTTTATAGTTATAGTTGAATTGAGCGCCAACTTCTGCCTTATCTACAAAAGTATCGTTTTCTTTGACTGGGTTATCATTTTGGTCCACATGCTCGATAACTACACGGCCATAGTCAACGCCTTCAAGGAGAGTTGCTACACCACTTTCATCGAATGAATATTTGTTTTCACCGATAACTGCTGTCTTATTTCGAAGCATTTCTCCCTCTGGAGTGAAATAATAACGGCTACCGTTATCGCCTTGATACCAGCCTTTAACACCGTATTTATCAATGACGCCTTTAGCCCATGCTAATTGTTCTGGAGACAAGACTAGACCTCCACCGAAGCGGTCTTTTTCAGCAATGTTCGCATTATCAACAGTACCACGTTGGTGGATCCCAATGACCTTACCATCACCGTTGATGATCCCACCACCAGAAAGACCTGATACAGAAGTCAAACGATAGGTAACACCTACTGTTCCCTTATCATCATACTTTTCAGTATCTCTAACGACACCGTCTGCCTTATACAATTGACCTGGCACAATCGGCTCCTTCAATTCTGGAGAAGTTGAATCTGTAGGATAGCCAATTGTGCTCACAGGTTCTCCAGCTTTGTATTCCCGATGCTCTGCTAACGGAGTAAAGGTTGCTGCCTTATTGGGACTTGCAATCTGTACTGGAACTGGAGCTACGACCAAGGCTAGGTCATTTTTGTACCCTTCGCCAAACTTTTCTTTATTCCAGAAATGAATATCCTTTTCTTGGAACAAAACAGTTTTTCCTGAAGTTGGCAAAGATCTTTCTTTTGGAGTATTAGAACCGACATTGTAGTAGAACTTAGCAGTATCACCACCTAAGATATTACCAGCATTGGTTTCGGCATCCTTCTTCAAGAAATTGTGAGCGACTGTCAGCATGATATTTGGAGCCACAAAGATACCTGAACCTGAATTGAGGTAACGCTGAGTTCCACCGTCTGCTAGAGGTGAACTGAAGATTGTGTAAATCATGGTAGCCGATGTAGCTGGTTGCCCCTCATAATTGATATGCTTAAGGTCTTGACCACCATTGATAATGGCTCTATTTTCTTTTTCACCTTCAGTTGTACTTGCTTCTTCAGCTTTTAAAATACTTTTAGTTTCAACTTTCGGGCTATCTTTTTCTGATACAATAGCTGAGGTATCCAGTTTTTTCACTGGTGTATCAGGATAGGCACGGTCAGGAATTTCTTCTGGAAGTAAATCTCCAGCCTCTTCAGTAGTTTTAGTTTCTTCTGTTACTTTTTCTGAAGCAGGAGCTGCTTGTTTAGCAACTTCTTCTTTAACAGGACTCACTACTTCTTTAGTTTCCTTAACTGCTTCCGCTTTTTCTTTATCGACATCGATTACTTCTTTGACTTGACCTTCTACTTCCAGTTTTGGCTCTGTCACAACTTCGTTAGCGGCAACATTTCCAGATGCAAAAAAAGCCAGTCCAACTGCCACAGAGGCTACACCAACCGTTAGTTTACGAATACTGAATATACGACTTCTTTCAAAAAAATACTGTTTCATCAAATTCTCCTAATGAACAAAAGCAGTCAGCTACTGCAAGAGCCCAGTTTCTGCTGGCGACAATTTTATTTCTCAGTACCTACTATAAAACTCTTCTTCCTCCCACTCTTATCTTCTGTTAAATTCATTTTTAGAAATCGCTTACATTTTTCTAAATAAAAAAATGACTTGATTTTACAAATGCTTTTTCGAGATTTCTCAGCATAATAAATATACTATATTATTTCAAGAAATGCAAGGGCTTCCAAAGTTTTATTAAAATTTTACCTAGCTTTTTTCCTGCCAAAAAAACCTAAATTGGCAAAGCCAATTTAGGACTGTTTGGTTTTGAAATGATAATAAGCACCGAGCATGCCAGCAGTATTCTGATGGTGGGCAAATTCAAGTCGAGTCTTGTCTGCCAAGCTTGGAACAAGCGAATCTTTCAAAGCCTTACGGATCTTTGGTTTCAAAATTGCTTCTTGCCCCATGATACCACCACCAAGGATGACAACCTCTGGATTGGCAACATAACAAATATTTGCGATACCCTTACCAAGGTAATCCACCATACGGTCAATCCCCTCCATACAGAGTTTATTGCCTTCGGTAGCTTCTTTGAAAATTCTGCGACCGTTCCACTGTTCCACTTCATCTCCATGCGCATCTGCTACATACTTAACAAGAGCAGTCGTAGATGCTAAATCCTGGAAAGCTCCATCCTGCATATGCAGATAACCAACCTCACAGGCAGAATTACTAAAGCCATGAAAAATTTGGCCATCAATGATTAAGCAACCACCGATACCAGTTCCAATCGTCAAGCAAAGGGTAATACTTGCACCCTTTCCTGAACCAGAGACAGCTTCAGCAAGCCCTGCACAGTTAACATCATTTTCAATTTCACAAGGAATGTTAAAGCTTTCTTCAATTTCCTTTTTAAATTGGGTTCCGGCATAATTTGGAATCTGTGGACCAGCGTAGAAAATCTCACCCTTATCAGGATCAACCATTCCCGCAGAGGAAATGGCTACACCTGACACTGGTCCTTTTTCTAGATAGCTAGCTACGATATCTTTTGTTTTCTGTAAGATGTGTGGACCACCCTTGTGAGCCTCAGTCGCTACTTCGTTAGACTCTACAAGTTGTCCATCCTGATCAATTAAACCATATTTGATATTAGTTCCACCAATATCAATTGCAACGTAATTAGTCATAAAGCCTCCTATTGATTAGAGGAAACGCTCCTTAGTTTCACGAATCAATTGAGCAGCTGCTTCTACAACTGGACGATCTTCTTCGGTCACTGGTGTAAGTGGAGAACGAACTGATCCGATGTTAAGTCCTTCATTGATTTTCAAGACTTCTTTAATCACACAGTACATATTCCCATGAGCTGCAGTCAATTTACCGATGATAGCGTTGATAGCGTATTGCAATTCACGCGCTATTTCTAGGTCTTTATCTGCAATCAATTGGTTGAGTTTCAAGAAGAGTTCTGGCATAGCACCATAAGTACCACCGATACCAGCTTTTGCTCCCATGAGACGTCCGCCTAGGAATTGTTCGTCTGGACCGTTAAAGACGATATGGTCATCGCCACCAAGGCTGACAAAAGTTTGGATATCTTGAACTGGCATTGAAGAGTTCTTAACACCAATAACACGTGGGTTTTTCAACATTTCTGTGTAAAGACTTGGAGTCAAAGCAACACCTGCCAATTGAGGAATGTTGTAGATGACATAGTCTGTATTTGGTGCTGCCGCACTGATGTCGTTCCAGTATTTAGCAACTGAGTACTCAGGCAAACGGAAGTAAATTGGTGGGATTGTTGCGATAGCATCTACTCCCAAACTTTCTGCATGACGAGCCAGTTCAATACTATCTTTTGTATTGTTACAAGCTACGTGAGCAATGATGGTCAATTTACCTTTGGCAACTGCCATAACTTCTTCTAAGATCAATTTACGGTCTTCTACACTTTGGTAGATACACTCACCTGAAGAACCATTAACGTAAAGTCCTTGAACACCTTTATCAATAAAGTATTGTACCAAGGCACGAGTACGTTCTGGGCTAACTTCACCCGCATCATCATAACATGCGTAGAAGGCAGGAATGACACCTTCATATTTTTTTAAATCTGACATAGATTTCTCCTAAGATTTCTTTTTTCTGCTTTGAGCAGATGATTTTTTACTATTTTAGTATACACCTTGTAAAAAGCGCTTTCAATACATCTCAGCCACTTAGATTTTAATTTCTATTCATCTCCCATAGCTTTTCTTGTTTGAAAGTAGTTTCATGTCGTTTTCAATCTGCCTGATATTTAGCAAACAATTTTTCCATTAATCCAGCTTGGCAAAAGGCAAGAAGACCGAAGCCAAAGAGTAGAAATGCTGAACCACCAAGCACTAGAGTGAAGCCTGATAGATAGAGAAGCATCATGATTAACAAAATAATTGCAAGCATCAAGAAGAACCAAACGAAATTAAAACTTACCAAAAGTAAGCCCTTTTGGAGCACTTCTTTCCAAGTTAATTCATAGCGTGCAGCAATTGGATAGCTAGCCAACATAACTAGTGTTAAAAATATCAGAATTCCCAAGCAAATAGCTTTAATGAGCTGAAAGGCAACACCAGTTTGACTCCAAAATAGTGATAAGTCAACCACACTGATCAAAAAGATTCCTAATTCCAGCAAACCTAACTGAAAACCTAATTTCAAATTTTGCTTGAAGGCTCTAATATAGATTTTGAAAACAGGAATACGACGGCTGCGCTTCACTTCAAAGATTGTCTGATAAAGACTGATTTTAGCTACTCCAATAGTCACAATAGGCAAACAAGACACAACAAAGAGTAGGTTAACCGTCACGATATCTAAAACTTTCTCGCAAAAACGCATCAGAAAGTTATCCGTATCGAATGCCGCTTTTATCAATCCAGATCCTTTATGTGCCATTGTTTCTCCTCCTAACTGACTAATCGATTAAAATTTTAAATAAATATTTGCGAACTGTATCTTCCATACCTGCATAACCGTTAGGCTGATGAGGTTCTCCTGGGAAGAAAACTGCAAAATTGTGATATCCCAACAAGAGTGGGTATTGTTCGTGACAATGAACAAAGCCAATATCTCTAGTTTCATCAAAGGCTACAGCCTCATCTTTGATGCGAGAACCGTAGCTAGAATACTCATGTCCTTCAACTAACAAATGCAAGTCTGCATAGTTTTTATGATGCTCAAAGCGATCATTTTCTTCTTTGTTGAGAACATTTTCTTGTACAACTAGGAAAACTTTATCCCCATCAATCTCGTATTTCCCTAATTCAAAGTTATCTTTACGATGCTCATAGAGATAATCGATGGCCTTATCGAGATTTGGATGAATTCCCTTGTAAAAGCTAATGTTTTTTAAATCATCAAAAATCATAGTAATTTCCTTTACCTGATTGTTATCTTCAGACACAAAATGTCTAGCCAGTAAGTTTATAAGTGTCAAACAAAACTTCATGAAGTAACCAACTCCTCTCCATTTTGTCGACACTTATATATCCTGTATTCTCTTAGTCTATCAACTATACTTCTGCATTCTGATAAACAGATTGTACTATATTCAATTTTCGCAGAGTATTAACCTTTAACGGCTCCCATAGTAATCCCTTGAGTGAAGGATTTTTGGAAGACAAGGAAGACTGTTACGATTGGCACCGCTGCAAGAGCAGCCCCTGCCATGATTAATCCATAGTTGGTTGCCATTTCAGCCTGCATGGTTGCAACCCCTAGTGAGATAGTCAAGTTTTGACGTGAAGTCAACATTACCAATTGCATGAAGTAGTCATTCCATGTATTGATGAAGGTAAAGATTGCAAGAGCTGCAAATCCTGGTTTCACAATAGGGAAGGCTACGCTCCAGAAGGTACGAATCTCACCACATCCATCGATTTTAGCAGATTCCAGCAATTCTGTAGGAATGTTCTCACTAAATTGTTTCATGAGGAAGACCCCAAATGGCCATCCAATCAAAGGCAAGATAACTGCCCAAAGAGTGTCATGGATTCCCATGAAGTTGACAATACGTACCAATGGCACAAGAACAACTTGTTTTGGAAGAGCCATGGCAGCGATAAAAATTGCAAAGAGAATGCGTTGTCCATAGAAACGTTTCTTAGCCAATACATAACCTGCTAGTGAAGAGGTTGCACAAACCAAGAACATAGTTACCAATGAAATGAAGACTGAGTTCCACATCCATTGCAAGGCTGGGTTTTGCACCATCAATTGTTGGAAGTTCTCCATAGTTGGAGCTTTAGGGAACCATTGTGGTGGAATCATAATGGTATCTGGCTGTGATTTGAATGCACCTGTCAAAATCCAGTAGAATGGAAAGATAAACAGTACAGTCAATAAAAGCAAGAAGATGGTTGAAATAACAGTGAAGGCTGTTAAAGGTTTCTTTTGTGTAGATTGCATAGCTGTCTCCTTTCTATTAATATTCTACGTCGTTTCCAAGTACTTTAAATTGAACAAAGCTGACAATTGCGATCATAACTGCCAAGAATACACCAATAGTATTGGCATAACCATACTCAGTCAATTGGAAGGCTTTTTCGTAAAGGTAGTACATAAGTGTACTTGTTGAGTAGTTGGGACCACCGGAAGTCAAAAGCTGAATCAAAGCGAAACACTGGAATGAGTTGATTGTTGTAATGATTGCGATATAAAGAGTTGTTGGAAGGAGGCTTGGCCATTTAATCTTCCAGAAAACTTGTAACTCAGTTGCTCCGTCGACACGTGCCGCTTCAACAAGAGAGTTGTCAATATTACCCATTGCAGCGATGTAGAGGATGATTGGTTGACCAACTGATGTTGTCAAAAGAATAATCATAATCGCCATCAAAGCCCAGTTTTTGTCACCCAACCAAGAAATGTTTTGGCTAATGATATGGCTTGACTTAAGCACGAAATTCAAAATACCTGATAGAGGATCATAAATCCATTTCCATACAACCGTTACGGCAACACTACCTGTTACAACAGGAAGGAAGAATACGAAACGATAGAAGGATCTAGCAACTGCATTTTGTTGGTAAGTTTGTGATGCCACAAATAGTGAGAAGAGTACAACGACTGGTACAGATCCGATAACTAAGATTACGGTATTAATCAAAGATTTTGTAAAGACAGGGTCTTTAAACATGCGGATGTAGTTGTCAAGTCCCACAAACTCAAAGCTAGTCATCGAGTAGTTAAAGAAACTAGTGATGAATCCCATGATCATTGGAGCTAGGACAAAGACAGTAAAGAAGATTAATACTGGTGCTAAGAAAGCATAAGAAACAATTGTTTCTCTCATGCGAATTTTATTGACTTTCACAGTCGGCACCTCACTTTCAAATAGTTTTTGTTTTTTTATTTGTTATCTGACATTGATGTAAAATCAAAATGAAATTTTTTCCAAGAAAAGCCTATGTAAGAACTTCATTTTAATTTTGACCTGTCAGTTCCTTACATTTTTTAAATAAAACTCCCCCTTTTCGTACACAGATGTGCACAGGGAAAAGGGGGGATTTTACTTTTTATTTAGGGCTTATTGTTTAGCTGCTTTTTTGATTGTTTCATTCGCTTTTTCAGTGAATGTCTTCAAAGCTGCAGCAGGTTGTTCGTCACCGTTAGACACTGATTGCAACATTGGGAACCATAGAGTTCTCATTTCAGCAAATCCGTCGATTGTGTTGTAGTATGGAGAGTAGTATTGAGTCCAACCACTGATTGTTTCCATACGTTTGTCGTCGTAAAGTTTTCCAAATGAAGTACGAACTGGGAAGGCACCTGTACGAACTACGTCTTTAGGACCCCATTCTTTATCATCAGCGATGAATTGGATGAATTTCTTAGCAGCAGCAACTTTCTTTTCATCTTTGTTGTTAAATACTGCAAATCCGTTTACAAGGTACTCAAGAGCTGGTTTGCCTGAATCAGATGGGAATGGAACTTCTACCACTTCAACTTTACTTGCTTCCAAGAGTTTAGCTTGAATACCGTTTTGAGCTGGTGCCCAAAGGATTGTGTATGATGTTTGACCGTTTGCAAAGTTTTGGATGTCTGCTCCACCGTCAAATTGTGAACCGTTGTTCAACAAACCATCTTTGATCCAGCTAGTTGCTTTTTCAAGACCTTTGACGAACTTAGGATCATCAGTTGTGTATTTAGTAACTTCTTTGTCTGTTACAGAACCACCGTATAGGTTAGCGATGAAGGCACGTGTTCCTTGGTCTCCCCCTTGACCAGAACTGAACAATGAACCTGGAGTGTATCCTTTGTCTTTAAGTGCTTTCAAGACTTTTTCAAAATCATCTGTTGTCCAACCTTCTTTAACAAGGTTAGCTACACCAGCATCTTCCAACATTTTCTTGTTCATAGCCATGTAGAATGGTGCAGAACTGATTGGATACATGTATGCTTTATCGCCGGCTTTACTTGCTTGAATGATGTTTTCATTGTTAACATCTTTAACAAATTCATCTGTAAAGAGGTCATTCAACTCAGCTAATTTACCATTTTTACCGTAATTAATGATACGACCTGGTGCATCGAAAAGTACATCTGGCGCAGTTCCAGCTTCAATAGCTGTCGTGATTTTTTCTGGACCAGATTTGAAGTCGATTGTTTCTAGTTTAACTTTGATATCTGGGTTTGCTTTTTCGAAAGCTTCGATGATAGATTTTTCATAAGTTCCTACACCGTCACCAGATTTTTCTTGAGTGAAGACTGGGAAAGCCCACCAAGTGATTTCAGTTTTTCCTGCATCACTTGCAGCGTCTTTTTTAGCGTCTGATTTGCCACAAGCAGCAAGAGATAGAACAGCAGCACCCGCAAGTACTGTACAAGCTAGTTTTCTAAATTTCATTAGTATTCTCCTAAATGATGATATGCGTATCCGAAACGGATAATGAGTATTGACAACTTTGTATACGTTTACATTTTGTTTTACGAATCAACCACTCTCCTCGTGTTTTAATTATCTTATTTGAGACCTGCAACAAATCGTTCCGTGATCTCTTTTGGTCTAGTAATAGCGCCACCAACTACGATGCCTCGCACTCCGTAACCTAGGATTTGCTTAGCCTGTTCTGGTGTATGAATTTTTCCTTCTGCGATGACGTCTACACCTGCATCGCATAGTTTCTTGATGAGTTCAAAATCTGGACCATCCACTTTTGGACTATAAGATGTGTAGCCTGACAAGGTTGTTCCGACAAAGTCAATTCCCGCCTCAACTGCTGTTAGTCCTTCTTCAAAGGTACTTGTGTCAGCCATCAAGAGTTGGTTTGGATATTTTTCTTTGATTTGACGGATAAATTCTTGAATCTCTAGGCCATCATGGCGTTCTCTCTTGGTACAATCTAGAGCGATTACCTCAATATCTAGAGCTGCTAGTTCATCAACTTCTTTCATAGTAGCTGTGATGAATGGTTCCTGTGGTGGATAATCACGTTTGATAATTCCGATAATCGGAAGATTTGTGACCTCTTTGATTTCCTTAATATCCCGAACACTATTTGCTCGGATACCGACTGCTCCACCTTGCTCAGCCGCTTTGACTAGCAAGGGCATTACACCTCCCGCTTCTGTATAAAGCGGTTCGTGAGGAAGTGCCTGACAAGAAACGATGATTCCATCTTTAATCTGCTCAATCAAAGCTTCTTTACTGATCTGTGGCATCCACTTTCCTCCTTTTCTTTTTTCTTATGAGCCTATTATATATCATTTTTAAAGCGCTTTCAATATCTTGTACTAGAATAGATTGAAGTTTCAAAACAATTTTATGAAACAGAATCTCCTGAAAGTAGTTTCAGGGAGAAATACCCGAGTTTGAATCGTCTTCCATCCGCTTATTTCCACTAAAATCTTCGCTTTCTGCAAATAAAGAGCCTGTAACGAATAAACGTTACAGACCCTTCTAATATAAGTCTAAACCTTTTTTATAGAGACTCTTTAGATTCAATGTTGCCATTAATCTTCTTTTTTCTTAGCCATTCCAAACAAGCCGAGAAGCATTCCAACCATTCCCACAGATACTAGAGGAGTTGAAACCTCACTTCCTGTTGCAGGGAGGGTTGGTTGTTGTGGTTGAGCTGCTGGAGCTTGATATGTCTTGTCTTGTTGTGCTACTAAAGTGACAAGCGGTTTTTCTTCAACCTTATATTCCGGAAGTTCGTTTTTGGCTGCTTCGACTGCATTTACTCCGCCTGTGAATTCTGGAAGTTCATGCTTAAGGGCTTGAACGGCATTTGCTCCACCTGTGAATTCTGGAAGCTCATTCTTGAGCGCTTCAACTGCGTTTACTCCGCCTGTGAATTCTGGAAGCTCGTTCTTGAGCGCTTCAACCGCGTTTACTCCGCCTGTGAATTCTGGAAGCTCATTCTTGAGCGCTTCAACTGCGTTTACTCCGCCTGTGAATTCTGGAAGCTCATGAACTGCAGCTTCGACTGCATTGACACCACCTTCGAATTCTGGAACTTCCACTGTTGGTGCCGCCTCATCACCTACTGTTGCACTAGGAACAGAGTGTTCAGGAAGCTCAGATTCAGATGATGCTTCACCATTTACGTCACCTTCGAATTCTGGGACTTCTACTGTTGGTGCTGCTTCATCGCCTACTGTTCCAATAGCTTCAGTGTACTCAGGGAGCTCTGTTACAGCCGCTTCGTCGCCATTGACGCCACCTGTGAATTCTGGAATTTCTACTGTTGGTGCTGCTTCATCACCTGCAGTTCCAATAGCTTCAGTGTACTCAGGAAGTTCTGTTACAGCCGCTTCGTCACCATTGACACCACCTGTAAATTCTGGGACTTCATGGATTGCCGGTTCGTCACCATTAAAACCATTCGTAAATTTAGTACCTACCACAGATACTGGCAAGTTATGCATACTTTCAATTGCACCCGCTTCAATAGCTGTAACTTTTTGACCGATATCTTCAGGAGCTATTGTAAATAGGAGGGTCTTCGTATCATACTGAGTCATGAAGGTTGCAGTCTTACCATTAGCTAATTTGAGAGTTGGAGCTTGATTTACCAAGACTTCTGAATCAAATTCCATAGCAATAATGCCTGGCCATTTTTCCATAGCCGCTGTAACTTTCACTTCTTTAGAAGCAAGTCTCTCTTTAGTTAGATAATCCCAGTTGAATTTCTTGAAGGATAGAGTATATGGATTGCCACCCGCTTCATGATGTTCGTACAAGAGACCAAATTCTTTTGGACCGATTTGTTGAAGTGAGTTATAAGCATACTCACCTTCTTGAATCAAATGATGATGCAACCAAGTCAACTCGCCATCTTCTTCTACGCGAGCCACTCGAATATGACCATTCTTACGACCTGGTCCATTAGCATTGGCTAGAAGGATATACTCTTTACCATCTTGAACTGTGTGAGTTGCCGCCATTTGAACATAAACATCTGTGACATCAGAATAGCGTTTCACATCTTTTTCCCAAGTTGCTCCACCATCTTTACTTGTCGCAACTTGCAAATCACCAGTCAAACCACGCATAAAGAGTTTTAACTGACCATTATTCAACTGAACAACAGAAGCTTCTGTATTTTGAGCGTAGTAATTCTTCATGTTGCTTGAATCAACTACTGTGCCATCATGAAGTGTACGGTTGTCATTGACACCGCCACCCATATGCCAAGTCTTACCATGGTCATCTGAATAGATGATGCGAGATGATTGAGAACCGTCGAGGTGGTGGGTTCTGTTTGTCGTATAGACAGGCACGACAATCCGACCTTTATGAGGTCCATTCTGGAGGGTAATTCCCACACCAGGTCCCACACCTAAGAATTTCATCCAATCAGCTTTAACCATTGGAGTAATATCTTGTGGTGCAGACCAAGTCTTCCCATCATCATCACTGTAAGACATCCATAGGTAGCTGTCTTTAGCAATTCTAAATGGAGAAGTTTTATTGCTTGTAAAGTAGATATTTCCTAGTAGCTGCTCACCTTGATAAAGATCGCCTTTATCACTATAAGCAGGTTTGACAGGATTTACAACAACACGGTAATCCGTTGCCTGACCATCTGGTGTGTAGACAACACCATTTTCACGAATCGTATAGGCTCCATTTTCTCCTTCACGGTATAGAATTTGATAAGTTTTTCCATCGATTTCCTTATAGGCAACTTCTCTTTCAGAAGACATTCCGAAGATTCCTTTACCTTCTGGGAACATATCGTAAACTGAGAAGATTCGTTTAGTTTCCGTATCTTGGACCAGAACCATATCGATGTTTACTGGTGAACCAATGTTTGGATCCTTGGCTTTTGGATTGTCACGTAGATTCGTAAGAGTGATGCGATCGCTCCATGTTTGGCCCTTGTCTTCACTTCGTTTAACGACCATACCGATATCACCCCAGTCATAGTGGTGTAAGCGCCGTTCGTCAGCACCAGCAATCAAAGTTCCCTTGTCAGTCTTAAGGAGGGCTGGAATACGATAGCTATTAATACCATCTGGATTTGACTGCCCATTTGTACCCGCTGTAAAGACATCTGTTTTTTTAGAAATTTCAGCCCCTTCTGGAAGTTCTTGCTTCAAGTCTCCTCTTTCAAATAATTGACTTCGTGTTCGAACTTCATCTTGTGTTAAGGCACGGTCGTAGACTGTTAGATTACGAACTTGTAGATTTGAGCCCCAAACTGTCTTGCTTCCTCGTTTGGTTGCTCCGATTTGAACGTGGTTAACATCTGGCATATCTTTGATGAATTTCCCAGATTTTAGACTTGTTCTAGACAAGACACCATTTACATATAGACGAACTCTTCCAGTAGGGACTTCAGTTGTTGGTTTTTCCACAGTAAAGGTAACTGAATTCCACTGACCTGGGCGAATCTTTAATGGCGCATCGGTGTATTTATCATAGAATTGCGCACCATTTGCATCACGACCTTCGATAAGGGCTGTATTATCAAAGACTGACATGGTGAAGTACTCATTTTCCTTGGTATCACTTGATACAGAGAAAAGATTGTAAAAACGTGGTGCCGATGCATCTGGTTTGAACTCCATATGCACTGTTGCATCTTGAAGTTTCTTTAGTTTCTCTAAGTCACTTGTAAGATCATCTCTCTGATTATTTTCTGCATTGGTTGTAACGTCATTTTTTTCTACGACAGTGTTGACATTTTCCAATTCTCTTGAGTAATAATCACGAGCGATAGCTTCTTGTTTCTCAGTTTCTTCTGTCTTATCAGTTTCAGCTACTGGAGTTTCAGTTTCTGTTGGTTTTTCAGTTTCTGTTGGTTTTTCAGAACCTGGATTTGCTTGTAGCTCCTCACGGTTAACTTCTGTTCCTTTGTCCGTCGCCGCTGCCAACTTATCAGCAAGTTCCTTATCTATGTTAGCCAGATTTCCTGATTCTACTTCTTTTGGCAATTCTGGCAAAGCTTGTCCAGCTGTTTCACCACTGGTTGCTGGAGCTTCTTGAGCTAAAACTGGTGACGCACCAAAAACAACTGCCCCAATGACTACTGATGCAGCTCCTACTGTAAACTTTCTAATTCCAAAACGTTGTTTCCGTTCAAAATCTCTCTGTGTCATATATTTCCTTCCATTATCCACGAAAATAAAGCGCTTTCTTTTTTGCTTAAAAATTTTAGCCCCTAGGACTTTGAGCAAGAAAGAAACTGTATTGTTGATGGGTTTTTCCCATTCTTTTCATCTGAAATGTGGCTGCCTTTATTTACTTCCTTCCAGTAAGCAACCATTTTACTCCTTTCGACTTGATGTTACACCTATTATATAATAAATATTCTAAATAATAGCCTTAATAAACTATAATAGAATTTACTTTCAGATATATTTTTATGTTTCAAGTTTTTTGAAACTACTTTCTGTACTCCTCAACAAAGAGAGCCCTGTTTTAGCAGGGCTCTTTTTCATTTTTTAATGACCTACATAGGTAAAGGGAATCTCACTACCACACAACCAATTGTAGACCTGGTCGTTAACATGGACATTCATAGCTTCATGTGCATATTCTGGCATGAGACGATAGCTCTTTTCACAATTCAAACGATTGTAAATAGCGAACTGGGTGATTGGATAGCAGACATCGTCATCAAGCCCTGTAATCATTCTCACCTCACCTTTAATGCGATGGGCAAGGTTTTTCACATCGATATAACCAAGCGTCTCCATGATTTGTTCTTCTGTCTCATGGAAAGGATCATGAAACTTAAAGTAACGAAAAAGCTCATCATAAGCTTCGCTGGTATTCCCAATTTCTAGCACTCGTCTAAAGTCTGACAAGAATGGATAGATAGCCACTGTTCGCTTGATACGTGGATTGAGACCAGCAGCCACTAGAGCCAAGGCTCCTCCTTGCGAAGCTCCATAACTAGCCAATTGCCCCTCATCTACTTGAGGGAGACTGGCTACAATCTCAATCAATTGATAAATATCAAGATAAACATCCTTATAGAAGAGTTGCTCTTTTCCTTCTACTGCACCACGGATGATTTGACCCTTAACTGTATTTCCGAGAGGCGAACGCAAGCCGTCTTGTGAGTAACCAGATTGCCCACGAACATCCATAGATACAACCCCATAACCAGCGACGGTAAAGGCTAGCATATCTGTCCAATCCCAGCAACGTCCCATATAACCATGGAAATGGAAAATGACTGGTACTTTCTCTTCTGATTTTGGTAAGACCACACGCGCATAGACAAGGCCATCACGTGTACCTTTAAAGGTTAACTCATAGCACTTAACATTTGGAATATGAAAGTCACGTTCCTCTAGTTGGTAGTCTGGCAAGACCGAAACCTTGTCAATCTCCCCATTCCAAAAAGCATCAAAATCCTGAGGTACTTCATCTCTTCCTTTATATGTTTTCATTTCTTCTACTAATGCTGGATTTCTCATAGAATTCTCCTTTCTTGTAACCGTTATCATAACTGTAGCACATATGGGAAAGCAATGCAAGAAAGAAAGGGAAACGGAAAGTGGATTTAATGTCCGACCCCAGCAAGAATCCCTCTGAAAGTAGTTTTAAAAAAATAAAAAAGAGCGATTTCGCTCTTTTCTTAGTATTTAGGAGAAGGTTGAGTTTCCTTTTGAAATATCTTTTGGTAATTTACTTTAATAGTCATGAGAGAGTCCTCGTTTCTTTTTGATGACTCTAGTATAGATACTCACCCTAAAAGCAAACTTAACAATATCTTAGAAAAAGCTTAATCCAAATATTCTTTCTTCTCGAGATTTAAGGCAATCATGTGCCACTCTGGGTCCTCTCTCCAATTTGGGAGGGAGCTGATATAGCTGGCTACCTTTCTAGCTTCCTCAAGGATTGGAAAGTCTTCGATGATATCAGCTACATGGAACTCTGGTAAACCTGACTGTTTGGTCCCAAAAATTTCACCAGAACCGCGCATTTTCAAATCTTCTTCTGCAAGGACAAAACCATTGGTCGTTTCCGTCATGATACGCATGCGGTCTTTCCCAGAGTCAGTTTTTGGATTGGCCACTAGAACTGCATAGGACTGCTTGTCTCCACGACCGACACGACCTCTGAGCTGATGGAGCTGACTAAGACCAAAGCGATCAGCATCCATGATAATCATGACTGTTGCATTTGGCACATTGACCCCGACCTCGATAACCGTTGTAGAAACCAAGATATCTGTCTTTCTCTCTTTGAATTCCTGCATAATCTGGTCTTTTTCATCACTCTTCATCTTCCCATGTAAGAGAGCAACTTTTGCTTTTCCTTCAAAATGAGCCGTTAACTCTTCTGATAAAGCAATAGCGTTTTTCAGATCAAGAGCTTCAGACTCTTCAATCAAGGGCGAAATGACATAGGCTTGAGAACCTTTCTGAATTTCTCCCTCGAGCCAAGTCAGGACCTGGGGTAACTGTTCATGTTTAATCCAGCGTGTTACGATTGGTTTGCGCCCTGCTGGCATCTGGTCAATAATAGAAACATCCATATCTCCAAAGGCTGTGATGGCTAAGGTTCGTGGAATCGGAGTTGCCGTCATCATGAGGACATCTGGATTTTCACCTTTTTCACGTAAAATACGCCTTTGCCCTACACCAAAGCGGTGTTGCTCATCGATGATAATCAAGCCGAGTTTAGCATAGTCCACCCCATCCTGTATAAGAGCATGGGTACCAATGATTACATCAACTTGACCCTTAGCAATGCTTTCCAAGACCTTGCGTTTTTCTGCAGCTTTCAATGAACCTGTCAGGAGAGCTAATTTCAAATCAGGAAAGAGACTCTCTAGACTTTCAAAATGTTGCTCTGCTAGGATCTCTGTCGGAACCATGAGAGCAGCCTGATACCCTGCCGTTACGGCTGCGTACATCGCTAAACCTGCAACCACTGTCTTCCCACTTCCTACATCCCCTTGTAAGAGTCGATTCATGTGATGGTCCGACTTCATATCTGTTAGAATTTCTTGTAGGCTTTTTTCTTGGGCTTGGGTCAAGGCAAAAGGCAATTTCTCTTTCACTTCAGTTAGTTTTTCCTGAGACCAATTTAGGACCAGACCACTTCCATGAACCTTATTTTCAGACTTGAGGGTCTGTAATTGCATTTGGAAATAAAAGAGTTCCTCAAATTTGATTCGACGGAGAGCCTGTTTGTATTCTGCCAAATCCTTAGGAAAATGCATGGCACGAACAGCCTGACTACGGGACATGAGTTTGTATTTATCGAGCAAGGACTGGGGGATGTTTTCTTCTATCAAGAGGTCCAGTCCTTGATCAAAGGCGGTCTTGATGACTTTAACAAGTCCCGCTTGACTGATACCTTGCGCTAGGCGATAGACAGGCTGGAGGTCATCCTCGACTTGGGCTAAAACCTTCATGCCTATGAGGCTTGCCTTGGCACGATCCCACTTGCCAAAGACAGCCAAGGTTGCTCCTAGTTCAATCTTGTCAGCTAGGTAGGGTTGGTTGAAGAAATTAACTGCAAAAACAACCTCTCCCTGCTTAAGGCTAAAGCGTAGGCGATTGCGCTTAAAACCATAATACTGAACACTGGCTGGTGTCACTACCTGACCAGACAAAACAGCCTTTTCACCGTCTTCTAGCTCTAGCACCTGCTTAGTCTTAAAATCTTCATAACGGAAAGGGAAGTAGAGCAAGAGATCTTGCAAGTTTTCAATTCCTAGTTTTGCATATTTCTCTGCTGATTTAGGTCCTACTCCTGGTAAGACATGCAAGGGTTGATGTAAATTCATGCTCTACTCCTTTCTTTCTGTTTCTTAATAATATTCTCTTGGAATTCGATCACTGAGGAGACAAACCACCTCATAATTGATGGTTCCTCGGTAAACTGCTACATCTGTTGCAGTAATTTCTTTGTTACCGTCTGAGCCAATTAAAGTTACCTTGGTACCCAATGGGTAAAGCTTAGGTAAGCGAATGGTGATTTGGTCCATGGATACACGCCCTACAATGGGACACAATTGGCCATCCACCAGAACTGAGAAATTCTGCATGTCTCGTGTCCAACCATCTGCATAACCGATTGGCAAAGTAGCAATGACTTGCTCACTGTCTGCCTGATAAGTCGCTCCGTAGCCCATACAAGTTCCAACCTCTACTGTTTTGACATGAACGATGGCTGACTCCAAAGTTAAGGCTGGTTTTAGTTCATAAGGCAAGTCCAATACTTGTCCACTTGGATTGAGACCATACATGGAATCCCCCATGCGAACAGCATTAAAAATCGTTTCCGCATGCCATAAAGTAGTTGCGGAGTTACTAGCATGAACGAATCTTGGCACTTCTTGCAAATCATCTAGGATTCCCTTGAAATACTCTAGCTGTTGCTTAAAGTAGGTATCTGACTCTTCATCTGCAGTAGCAAAGTGCGTAAAGATTCCCTCAACATTAGCACCATGGTTTTTGAGCATAGCTTGGGCTTGTTCGGCCTCACTAGCGCTTCTAAAACCAATTCGTCCCATGCCTGAGTCAATCTTAAGGTGAACGGTTAAACCAGCTAAGTCTGACTGAGCAGCAAGGAGATTCTCAATCCATTCCAATCCTGCCACTGTCAAGGTAATATCAAAATCCTTAGCCAATGAAAAAGATTCAACCTCAGATACTCCCAAAATAAGAATTTTCTTAGCGATACCTGCCTGACGGAGTTCGATGGCTTCATCAATATTTGACACACAAAAGCCATCTACATCATCCTGGATAGCTCTTGCAACAGCTATCGCTCCATGTCCATAGGCATTGGCTTTCACAACTGCCCATTTGAGGGTATCTTTGGGAATATGCGCTCCCATTTGTTGGATATTGTAGCGGATTGCTTCTAGATTAATAAGGGCCTTGGTTGGTCTATGTGGACTAGTTTTCATGATTTTCCTCCAAAATAACACTAGCTGTCACAAACTGTTCTGTATGGCTAATCGATAACCAAACATTTCCTGAAAATGGGGATTTGCTGAAGTAGGGAGCTCCCTTTTCATCGTTCAAGACTTCCAAATCCTGAAAGCCTAGCTTCCCAATTCCCGTTCCCATAGCCTTTGAGAAAGCTTCTTTAGCTGACCAACGACCAGCCAAATACTCAATCTGTCTGCGACCTTTGAGACTGGCAAAGCGCTCCATTTCCTTGTCTGTCAAGACACGCTGCGCAAAGCCTTCTCTTTTTTCAACTGCATTTTGTATAGAAGCTAATTCTTCAATATCGATTCCGTGTCCAACTATCATTTTCATCAAAAGGAGTTGAGATTCCCCCAACTCCATCCTTTTCACTTATTTTGTTAAGGTAGAATAGATTTCTTCTACTAAAGCTACTGTGTTTTCCCAGCCCAAACATGGGTCTGTAATAGAACGTCCAAAGATTTCTGGCTGGTTTTGGCGCCCATCTGCTAAGTAAGACTCGATCATGAAGCCTCGAGCCGCCTTCTTAATCTTCTCATTCCAGTCACGGTTGAGAAGAGTTTGGCGAACAATGCGAACTTGCTCCATATACTGTTTCCCTGAATTATCATGGTTGGTATCAATCATGATAAAGGGATTTTCGAGCCCCATAGACTCGTAACGCCCAATAGCATCTAGAAGAGTTTCATAGTAGAAGTTAGGTTCATTTTTCCCGTATTCATTCAAAGCACCGCGAAGGATGACGTGAGCCAAGGGATTTCCTGAAGTTTCAACTTCTTGACCATGAAAGAGAAAGGTTTGTTTGTTTTGTGCAGCATAGATGGCATTAAACATCACAGATAGGTTTCCAGATGTTGGGTTCTTCATTCCCACTGGTGCATCAATTCCTGAAGCTACAAAACGGTGTTCTTGGTCTTCGACTGAACGCGCACCCACTGCATGATAGCTCACCAAGTCATCAACCAAGACGAGATTGGCTGGATAAAGCATTTCATCTGCTGTAGTCAATCCAGTTTCTGTAATCACTCGATAATGAAGCTGACGAACAGCCTGTAAACCATTGATTAAGCTTGGAGCTTTAGAAGTATCTGGCTGATGAACCAAACCCTTATATCCATCACCATTGGTACGTGGTTTGGCCGTGTAAACACGCATAACCATGAAAATCTTATCTGCCACTTTTTTCTGCAAGTCTGCTAAACGACGGGCATACTCTAGGACTGCTTCTTCATTATCAGACGAACAAGGCCCAATGACCAAAAGGATACGATCATCCTTACCTGAAAGGATATCTGCTAATTCTTGATCACGATTTTCCTTATGTTGCAAGGTTTCTGCAGATAGCCGTGTTTCCGCCTTAATCGCTTCAATATCGATTTCTTGACCTTTCTCGATAAATGCCATATTATTCTCCTAGTCTTTGGTAGATTTCGCGAACAAGAGCTTTCGTATTTTCCCATCCTAGACATGGATCCGTGATAGATTTGCCAAAGACCTCTGGTTCATTTTGACGACCGTCTTCTAGATAAGACTCAATCATGAAACCACGAACATATTTTTTAATCTTTTCATTCCAATCACGGTTAATTAAAGTCTGGCGAACGATACGAATCTGCTCCATATACTGTTTACCTGAGTTATCATGGTTGGTATCAATAATGATGAATGGATTTTCAAGTCCCATCTTTTCATACTGAGCAATAGTATCCATCAAATTATCGTAGTAGTAGTTAGGAATGTTTTTCCCGTACTCGTTAAGAGCTCCACGGAGAATAGCATGCGATAGAGGATTTCCAGTAGTTTCGACTTCTTTCCCTAGGAAAAGGAAACTTTGCTTGTTTTGAGCTGCATAAATACCGTTGAACATGACATTGAGATTTCCTGAGGTTGGATTTTTAAAACCTGTCGCAAAATCTGCTCCGCTGGCTACAAAACGGTGTTGTTGGTCTTCTACCGAACGGGCTCCAACTGCCATATAAGAAATCAAATCATCTACCAAGGGAAGGTTCTCTGGGTACAACATTTCATCTGCTGTTGTCATTCCTGTTTCAGAAATAACACGGTAGTGCAGATGGCGAACCGCCTTGATTCCATTGATGAGGCTAGGCGCTTCTTTGGCATTTGGTTGGTGAATCAATCCCTTATATCCATCACCATTAGTACGTGGTTTAGCAGTATAGACACGCATGACCATAAAGACGCGGTCTTTGACTTCTTCCTGAAGTTTTGACAAACGCTTAGCGTACTCTAGGACTGCTTCTTCATTGTCAGACGAACACGGACCAATCACCAACAAGATGCGTTGGTCTTCCCCACGAATAATTGCTTCAAGCTCTTGATCACGTTGGAGTTTGTTCGCAAGTACTTGTCCTTCCAGTTTAGACAAACTACGAACTTCATCAATATTAATTTTAGGGCTTTTTGCTGTAAATACCATTATCCATCTCCTTATAAAGCAAACGGACGCCAAGCGAAAATTCACTTTTCACTAGGCATCCGCCTGAAAATTAATCATTCTTAACGTCGTTTACCGTGACAGTTTTTAAATTTCTTACCAGATCCACATGGGCATAAGTCATTACGTTTTACTTGACTGAGGTCCAAATCAGCTGGGAGATTTGTCTGTTGAGCAGCAATATTTCGAGTTGCTGTCGTACTGATATGATGTTCGGTCTGTGGTCGTTCTTGTTCATGAATTTGTGCTTTCATCATCAAGCGAGTCACATCAAACTCAATCGAACCAATCATATCATTAAACATACGGAAGCCTTCCGCTTGATATTCCACGACAGGGTTGTTTTGGGCATAACCACGAAGACCAACAGCATTTCTCAACTGATCAAGGGCATCGATATGGTCAGTCCACTTGTTATCTACAACACGTAGAATCAAGACTTTCTGGAATTCTTTCACTGCTTCTTCGTCACGAAGTTTAGCAACTTGGCTATCGTAGACTTTCAATGCACGTTGGTATAATTCATCCTTGATAGCTTGGTCTGATAAACCTTCTAGGTCTGAAAGTGAAATTGAATCTTCTGGAAGCAAATTGTACTTCGCAAAGTTCAAGATTGCTTCAAGCTTTTCATCTTGTTTAGAACGAGCATGGCCATCGACAATTCGTCCAATCGTACGGCGAATCATAGCATGAATTTCAGGAGCCAAGTCACGTTCTGCAGTGATAACTTCATAACGTTGTGCGTAGATAATCTCACGTTGTTCACGCATAACGTCATCATATTGGAGGACTTGTTTACGAGTATCGTAGTTATTTCCTTCAACACGTTTTTGCGCTGCTTCGACCTGACGTGTCAACATACGAGATTCGATGGCTTCGTCAGACATATTAAGACGTTCAAAGACACCTTTCAAACGTTCTGAACCAAAACGTTTCATCAAATCATCTTCGAGCGACAAGTAGAATTGTGACTCACCTGGGTCACCTTGACGGCCTGAACGTCCACGAAGCTGGTTATCTATACGACGGCTCTCATGACGCTCTGTACCGATAACACAAAGTCCACCAAGCTCACGAACACCTTCACCAAGCTTAATATCGGTACCACGACCGGCCATGTTTGTTGCGATAGTCACCGCACCACGTTGACCAGCATTCATAATGATTTGTGCTTCTCTGTAGTGGTTTTTAGCATTCAATACTTCGTGAGGCACGCCTGCTTCAACCAATTTCTTAGAAAGAAAATCACTGGTTTCAACGGCAACAGTACCTACCAAGACTGGTTGACCTTTTTGGTAACGAGCCTTAACATCTTCAACGACAGCCTTGAATTTTGCATCGAGGCTAGCGTAAAGAAGGTCTGAATGGTCGATACGTTGGATCGGACGGTTTGTAGGAATTGGAATAACACGGATGTTGTAGATTTCGCGGAATTCTTCTTCTTCTGTTTTACCAGTACCTGTCATACCTGCCAATTTTTTATACATACGGAAAAGGTTTTGGTAGGTAATCGATGCTGATGTCTTAGTTTCATCTTGGATTGGCACACCTTCTTTAGCTTCAATCGCTTGGTGCAATCCGTCAGAGTATCGACGACCTTCCATAGTACGACCTGTAAATTGGTCGACAATCAAAATTTCTTGTTCTTCGCTGACCACATAGTCAATATCAAGAATCATGATGTAGTTGGCACGAAGGGCGTTGTCGATAAAGTGAGTCAAAGCCACATTTTCGATATCATAAAGGTTTTCTAGTTTGAAGTAGCTTTCAGCCTTGTCAATACCTGAGTCAGACAAACCGATTGTCTTAGACTGAATATCAATGATGTAGTCATCTTTATCCAAAGACTTCACAAAATGGTCAGCCATGTGGTAGAGTTGACTTGTTTCAACTGCATTAGCTCCTGAAACGATCAATGGTGTACGAGCTTCGTCGATCAAGATAGAGTCAACCTCATCGACCAAGGCATAGTTAAGTGGGCGTTGAACCATGTTCTCCGCACGAACCACCATGTTATCACGAAGATAGTCGAAACCAATTTCTGAGTTTGTTGAGTAAGTAATATCACAGAGATAAGCTTCTTTTTTCTCCATTGGAGATTTCGCAGCCAAGTTGATCCCTACTGACAAACCAAGCCATGAGTACAACTCACCCATCTCAGTCGCGTCACGTTCTGTAAGGTATTCGTTGACGGTAACTACGTGTACACCTTTACCTGAAAGAGCGTTTAGGTAAACAGGCATTGTCGCTGTCAAGGTTTTCCCTTCCCCTGTACGCATTTCTGGAACGTCACCGTGGTGAAGAACGATACCACCCATAACCTGAACCTTGTATGGGAAAAGTCCAAGAACACGCTTAGCTCCCTCACGTACAACCGCAAAGGCTTCGTACAAGAGTTGATCAAGCGTTTCACCATTTTGATAACGTTGCTTAAATTCTTCTGTCTTAGCTTGCAACTGCTCGTCTGTCAAAGCAGCCATTTCATCTTCGTATTTGAGGACTTTATCAGCCATCTTTTCTAAGCGGCGAAGTTCCCCTTTATCATTTTCGATGATTGTTTTTAATAAATTTGCCATTTTTTTCCTTACTTTAAATTCTGAATATTTTAGAATGTTCTTTTTATTGTAGCATATTTGCCCAGCTTTTTCAAGAAAGAATCCGTGTTTATACAAGCTAAAAAAGGCTCATTTAGAGCCTTTTTTTGTAAATGTTCAAACTATTGCTAATCATTGATTTTCTTTTAGAAATTTCAAGCCTATTCTTTAGTTGTAGAAGTACTAAAATCAACCTTTGGAGCTGTCTTGGCTTCTTCGCTTTCTTTAAAGGTTTCTGCCTCTTTAAAGTTCATCATGTTAGCAAAAAGAACTGTTGGGAAGCTTCTTAATTTTTGATTGTATTCTGTTGCAGCTTGGTTATAATCCTTACGGGCTACAAAAATACGGTTTTCACTTCCAGCCAACTCCGTCATGAGTTGTTCCACATTTTGATTGCTCTTGAGCTCTGGATAATTTTCTGTTAGCGAGATCAATCGTGAAATAGCGGAACTCAACTCTCCTTGAGCCTCTTGATTTTCTTTTGAAGTTACGGAGCCATTCCCAATTTTAGCACGAGCTTCTGCAATTTGGGTAAAGACTTCTGTCTCATGGTTCATCTGACCTTTTACAGACTCTACCAAATTTCCAATCAAGTCAGAACGACGTTGAAGAGCTGTTGCTACATCTGCTTGCGCTTGTTCGACCTTGGTTTGTTCGGAGACAAGTCCGTTATAAGTGCCTACTACTGAGCAACCGCCAAGCAAGATAATAGCCAGCAAAATGCTCAACACATAAATAATTCCTTTATTTTTCATATCTAAACCTACTTAATTCCTTAATTTTTACACGATCATTACCAATCATCGGATGAACCACCGCCATCGAAGCCGCCACCGTCCCAGCTACTAGAGGAGTCTGATCCTGAGTCGGACCAAGATGAACCTGAGTCAGATGAGTCACTAAACCACCATCCTCCGTCAGAGGAATCTCCTCCTCGGCCACCGCCGCCTCCTCTAATAATGGCTATAAATACGACAATGAAATAAATGATTATCCCGACTCCGAACACATTGTCCATAGGGTCACTGTTCTTACGATGACTAGACGAGCTACTATTGCGACTCGATTTCTTCCCACTGATGCTATCAGAATAACGTTTTATTTCAGAGGAATCATCAGATGGAAATGTTCCACTTCCTCTATAAAACTGATTGTCCAAGCCTTTGGCAATCGCTAGAATTCCTTTACTATAGTCACCAGTTTTAAAATCTGTACGACTGGCTGCCAAGATCTGCTTGGTTTGATAGTCCGTTATTCTAATGGCGGTGTTATTACTGGTTTCAATTCTTGATTTACGGTCTTGAACGGCTACTACAATGAGACTTCCAAAATTATCTCCTGAATAGCCAATCTTCCAAGCCCTGGCAGTTTCATTAGCCACCGTTTCAATGCTTTCTCCTTCCAGACTGTCTACGATATAGACCCCTATTTGAAGCTTTTCTGCCTTTTGACTATTGGCTTCATTCAAATCACGAATCTGAGTAACTACTTCCTCTGTCAAATAATGATTTGGATCATAGATACCATAGTCTGGTTTTTCAGGTGCTGTGAATGCTGACAAGAAGAGAAATACCATCAGCAATCCAAGTAAATGCACCACGAATCGATTCTTTAACAATCTATCTTTTTTCATAATAACCTCCTTATGCAAGGAAAATTGTTTAGAGCATTATAGCATTTTGAACCTTACAAAGAAAGTACGTTTTCATTACAAATCCATGACAAGGACCAGGAAAATGATGTTAATTTGATGACAAATTTAGTTCTAGTCTCTTGATGTTGTTCCCAAAAAAGAAGGTCCGAGAACCTTCTTCTTTTTATTTTTTTATTTCCGTTTTCTTGCGATCAGATGGATTGGCGTTCCTTCAAAGACGAAGGCCTTGCGGATTTGATTTTCCAAGAAACGCAAGTAAGAGAAGTGCATCAGTTCTTCTTCGTTGACAAAAATCACAAAGGTCGGTGGTTTAGTTGCCACTTGAGTCGCATAGAAGATCTTAAGACGTTTCCCTTTGTCTGTCGGTGTTGGGTTGATGGCGATAGCATCCATAATGACATCATTCAAGACTGCTGATGGGATACGGGTATTTTGACTCTCGCTGATTTGTTTAATCATCTCTGGAAGTTTGTGAAGACGTTGCTTGGTCAAAGCCGAAACAAAGATAATCGGTGCGTAAGGCAGGTATTGGAACTGCTCACGGATATCTTCCTCCCAGTTTTTCATAGTATGGTTATCTTTTTCAAGAGTATCCCACTTATTGACCACGATAATCATCCCTTTACCAGCTTCATGGGCAAATCCAGCGATACGCTTGTCATACTCACGGATGCCTTCTTCGGCATTGAGGACCATCAAAACTACATCTGAACGGTCAATAGCACGCATAGCACGCATGACAGAGTATTTCTCAGTATTTTCATAGACTTTACCAGACTTACGCATACCAGCAGTATCAATCATAGTAAACTCTTGGCCGTCAGCATCTGTAAAATGCGTATCAATAGCATCACGAGTTGTACCAGCAACAGGACTGGCAATTACGCGATCTTCTCCCAAAATGGCATTGATCAAGCTAGATTTTCCGACATTGGGGCGACCAATCAAACTGAATTTAATGACATCTGGATTTTCATCTTCGACTTCATGTGGAAGATTTTCAACGATGGCATCTAATACATCCCCTGTACCAATCCCGTGCACAGATGAAATTGGCAATGGTTCTCCCAAGCCAAGAGCATAGAAATCATAGATATCATTTCGCATTTCGGGATTATCGACCTTGTTAACTGCAAGGATAACAGGTTTATGAGTTTTATAGAGTTTACGGGCTACGTATTCGTCAGCATCTGTGATGCCTTCTTTTCCGGAAACTACAAAAACGATGACATCAGCTTCTTCCATGGCAATCTCTGCCTGGTGCTTGATTTGTTCCATAAATGGAGCATCAACATCATCAATCCCTCCAGTATCAATCATACTGAAAGAACGGTTAAGCCATTCACCAGTAGCATAGATACGGTCCCGTGTCACTCCTTCGACATCTTCTACGATTGAGATGCGTTCCCCTGCAATACGGTTAAACAGGGTTGATTTCCCAACATTGGGACGTCCTACGATGGCAACAGTTGGTAAGGCCATGTTTTCTCACTTTCTACAATAAGTTCTTTTGTTCAAGATTTTCTCTAGTTGAGCTTGGTTCAGGCTGACCGAATTGCTCTGCAAGACGTTGACTCCAAGTGGTAGTCGCACGAGCTCCTGCATATTCGGTCTGCACACGGTCATAGGCTTCAATAGCCTCAGCTGTTTGTTCTTGGTATTCTTCCTCAAAAACAACATTCTCTAGTGGTAATCTTGGTTTTACATCATGTTTTTGGTTCGGCACACCGAGTGCAATCCCAAAAACTGGGTAGGTATAATCAGGAAGCTTGAACAATTCTGCTATTTCAACAGATTTGTAACGCACCAAACCGATGATTACTCCACCATAGCCAAGGCTTTCTGCCGCAAGCAAGGTATTCTGTCCAGCCAAGGCTGCATCTACTGAAGTAATGAGGAGTCCTTCCACCCCTTGAGGTTGGAAAGTATCGGTATGGAGACGAGCCCCTTTTTCTGCACGGTTTAAATCTCCTACAAAGAGGAGGAAGGCGGCAGACTGACGAATCGCTTCCTGAGGAACCAGCTCAAAAAGAGCATCTTTCTTTTCTTGACTTCTGACTAGAATCACAGAATAAGATTGGAAATTTTTCCAAGAAGAAGCCATTTGGGCAGCTGATAAAATCTCATTCAAGTCCTCTTGAGGGATCGCTTCTTCTTTAAATCTGCGAACCGAGGTATGAGATTTCATTAAGGTGATTGTTTCACTCATCGGCGATTCTCTCCTTCTAGTCGTGTTTCTTCTGCTAAATAACGGATACGCTCCATAACGCGTCTAGCTTCCCATGTTTCATCGTTTCCGTTCTTGCCTTTAGCAAAATGTTTTTCCAAATCTTCAAAATTGAAATTTGAGGTAAAGAAGGTTGGCAAATCTTCCTGCATACGATATTGAAGAATGACTTGCAAGACTTCATCACGAACCCAAGGCGTTGATTGCTCTGCACCAATATCATCCAAAATCAAGACTTCAGCTTGCTTGATTTCATCCACCAAATTCTTAACATTCCCATCACCGATAGCATTTTTGACATCAATGACAAAGCTAGGATAGTGAAGAAGAGTTGATGAAACCCCACGTTTTTCTGACAAATCATGGGCTAGGGCAGCCACCATAAAGCTCTTTCCAACTCCAAAGTCTCCATAGAGATAGAGACCTTTACGGACTTCTGGATATTGCTCAACAAAGGTAAAGAGCTTTTCAAAAACTGGCAAACGTCCCAAATCATCCAAATCAACTTGAGCCAAACTAGCTTTTTTAAGACTGGCTGGAAGATTAATCAGTTTGAGACGGTTCTTGATAGCTGCTTCTTTCTCAGCCGCAATCAGTTCCGGAGTTTCCTCATAGGATACATCTGCGTAACCATGATTCATAACTAGAATTGGCTTATAGCCACGCGCGATATAGTCGGTATCTCCACGAAGGAACTTATCTCGCTCGGTGATGTATTGGTTAAACTTAGAGATACTACGATTCAATTCCTCTTGACTGAGAGATTCCTTCTGGATAAAAGCCGCAACATCCGGATCTTTTACAATCTGCTGGACCAGGTCCTGGTATTGAAAACGGCTGGGATGATCTTTAAGCACATCTCCTACACTTTCCATCTAGTCTCCTCCTTTTCCTAATCGGTCTAACATTTCTTTTTTCTTACGTTCTAACTCCAAGCGAGTTTCTTTGCTGGTTTCATTTTTATATTCTGGATTACTCCATTTTGGGACATTGCTTTTGGCTTGGCTTGGCTTCGCTGATTTTTGTTCTTGCCCCTTTTGATTCTTCTCTCTGATTCGAAGCACAGCTTCTTCAGCAGAACGAATCTTGTTATAAGAGTAATCATTAGCCACTTTCATGGCATATTTTTCATTGAGATTGGCCGAATCAACCTTATTGAAGGTCAAGAGTATAACGACATTGATGACTTCATCAAGCAGTCCCAAATCCGCCATCTGTTTTAGCAAATCGCGTTCGGCTTGGATAATTCCAGCATTTCGGGTTTGTTTGATACCCGCTAAAAATTGCAGGGCCGTTTTACTTTTAGCTTCTCGGATAATGGTCGCTTCTTGGGGACTAAAGTCCGATGCAACAGACTCTTGTGCTAATTTTTCACGCATACGCTTGACAGAAATAACTTGTGAAACTGCTGTCACCTTAGCCAATTGATAGGTTTCAAACCAGGTCCATTTTTTCTCATCAGCAATTTTAAATAACTCTAAAACATCTGACTGTTCATCTTGGAAACGGAGATTATCTCTCGCCATGAGCTGACGAAAATGCTCCAAATCAAAATCATTTTTAAAATCAGCTTTTACTGACATCTCGTCATGACTAGCCAATTCTTCTATCTCTGGAAAGGCTTGACTCAAAGAAACAGTCAAAGGCTCTCCGCCTGCCTGCTCTTGGCGTAAATCAGAAACTGCTGGCTCACCGATTTTTTTCTCCAATAAGGTACGATAAACCGTATGACGCAAGAAATCTGAGCTAGAAAGCGTTGGATGAATAGCAAGTTCATAGCAGTCACCCTTTTGATAGAGGGTAACTAAATTGAAGGCTGATAAGATTTTAAAAGCCTTTAACAGCCTGTCCATTCCAAAATTGAGATGATTGAGGATAGCTGCAAACAGGTGTTCTTTTTGTCCACCATCCCAAAAAGCTAAGGTATAAAGGTAAAGACTCAGCGCATCCTGACCGATAATCGGGAGGTAGCACTGCACCAAAGTTGTGGGATCTTGCGACACCCGATTATTCTTTAGAAAAGAAAAACGATCATTAGGCTTCATTTATTTTTCCTTTTTCTTCTTTGAAGATTGCGTAATTTGTTTGAGAAGATTTTCGAGCTCACTCACATCTTTAAAGCTACGATAGACGCTGGCGAAACGAACGTAAGTGATTTCATCCAGTTCAGCCAATTCTTCCATGACAAGAGAACCAATATCTTCACTTTGAATTTCATTATCATTGCGACTGAGGAGTTTTTGTTCGATACGATTGACCACCATGCCAATCTCATCACTAGACACCGGACGTTTTTGAGCCGAACGAATAATCCCGTTAAAGATTTTATCCCTTGAGAACTGCTCCCGTGTACCATCTTTTTTGACCACAACCAGCGTTCTTTCTTCTACACGTTCATAGGTCGTAAAACGATGCTGGCATTCTTCACACTCACGTCTTCTTCTAATCGTATTTCCTTCTTCAGCCTGACGGCTATCGATAACACTTGATTTTGTAGCGCCACATTTTGGACAACGCATGCCTTCCCCTCCTTGTCGTTTTCTTTTCATTATACCATTTTTTGAGCAATTCCCAAAATAATTCTCCTTTTGGCTTGACAAGTTTTTTGTTTAGTTGTACTATTTAATTAACACAAGAGAAAAATAGAAAGGAGACCGTGATGTCCTGGACATTTGATAACAACAAACCCATTTATTTGCAGATTATGGATAAAATCAAACTGCAAATTATTTCCCACAAACTTGAGCCTAGTCAACAACTACCAACTGTTAGAGAATTGGCAAGTGAAGCTGGTGTCAATCCAAACACCATCCAACGCGCCCTATCAGACCTGGAAAGAGAAGGCTTTGTATACAGCAAGCGGACTGCTGGCCGCTTTGTCACAGAGGACTTGGACTTGATCTTCCAATCCCGCAAACAACTATCCGAAGAACAACTGCAACAGTTTGTCACAGCCATGGTAGAATTTGGCTATGAAAAAGAAGAACTACCTACTGTTTTGAGAGATTATATTGAAGGAGTTTAGACTATGACCTTATTAGAATTTGAAAATGTTTCAAAATCCTATGGACCAAATCCTGCCCTAAAAAATGTTTCCTTTGAAATCCCAGCTGGTAAGATTGTTGGTCTCCTTGGCCCAAATGGTTCTGGAAAGACAACCTTGATTAAGTTGATTAATGGCTTGCTCCAACCTGATGAAGGACGTATTCTTATCAACAATACAGAGCCTAGTCCCGAAACAAAAGCCATTGTGTCTTATCTACCTGACACGACCTACCTTAACGAGCAAATGAAAGTCAAAGAAGCTCTTACCTTCTTCAAAACCTTCTACAAGGATTTCAATCTTGATCGCGCTCAACACTTACTTCGTGATCTGGGTATCGACGAAAACAGTCGCCTTAAAAAACTCTCAAAAGGGAACAAAGAAAAGGTCCAATTGATTCTTGTCATGAGTCGTGATGCTCGCTTATATGTTCTTGACGAGCCCATCGGAGGAGTCGACCCTGCAGCTCGTGACTATATCTTGAACACCATCATCAACAGCTACTCTCCAACTTCGACTGTCTTGATTTCAACTCACTTGATTTCAGACATCGAGCCAATTTTGGATGAGATTATTTTCCTCAAGGATGGAAAAATCGTCCGTCAAGGAAATGTGGATGATATTCGCTACGAATCAGGAGAGTCTATCGACCAGCTCTTCCGTCACGAATTCAAAGCTTAGGTAAAGGAGATTCTTATGTTTTGGAATTTAGTTCGTTATGAATTTAAAAATGTCAACAAATGGTTTTTTGCCCTCTATGCAGCTGTACTATCCCTATCTGTCATCATAGGAATTCATGGTAGTGCCTTATCAAACACCTATTACCAAGACAAGGGTGTTGTCATGTTATTCTTTCTAGCTCTGGTTTTTGGGGGCCTCGTTATTACTCTGAGTATTTCAACCTTAATTTTGATCATTCAACGATTTAAGGGGAGCGTTTACGACCGTCGTGGCTATCTGACTCTCACCCTTCCAGTATCTGAACACCAGATTCTCTCTGCTAAAATCCTTGGAGCCTTTGTCTGGTCTTTGACAAGTACAGTGGTCTTTCTTTTGAGTCTTTACATCATCATTGCCATGATTAGCCCAGATGTTTTCATATCGTCCTTATTCAAAGATGTTTTCGACTACTATCTAGGCAATTTATGGTTAACCCTGACAACCTATATCTTAAATACCCTTGCCAGCATCCTTTGTATCTACTTGTCTATTTCTATCGGTCAACTATTTGATGAATACCGTACAGCTCTAGCTGTTGTAGCCTATATTGTCATTCAAACTCTCATTGGATTTAGCGATCTTTTCTTAAATATTAGTGTAAATTACACCTCTTTGCTCACTTATGAAATCGTTAAAGATATCATTTTGATTGTTGTCTACTATATCGGTACCTACTACATCTTGAAGAATAAAGTCAACCTTCAATAATCAATAACCCCTAGCAGATAAAGTTTTGCTAGGGGATTTTTATTGTTAAACAGATAAAAGGCCAAGAGATACTTGACCTTTAACTTAATATTAAACCAGCTACGATGGGACTGATAAAGACATAAAGCAAACCTGTGACACCGATTGCCAAGCCGGCCATGGCACCAGCCACTGATCCATAACGGAAGGCTGTCCCAGTTCCAACTGCGTGACCTGTTCCTCCTAGAGCCAAACCGGCAGCTACTGGGTCATCTATTTTCAGCCATTTCAAAAGTGTCGGTCCGATAACGCTAGTCAAAATACCAGTCGCTACTACTACGACCAAGGTAATTGTTGTGATCCCTTGTAGCTTTTCCGTGATTCCAACCGCCATCGCAGTCGTTACTGACTTTGGAAAAAGTGAAATCGCCAAGAAGAAATCCATGCCGAAAAATTTGGCGACTAGTGCTGTAAAAGTGGTATTCACAATGACTGCTAGAAGACTGCCTAGCAGAATACTTCTAACATGGTGCTTCATGAGGTGAAAACTCTTATAGAGTGGAATACCGAGTGCTACTGTTGAGGGTACAATCAGGTTATTCAGATAAACCCCACCTTGATAATAGGCAGCGTAAGAAATACCAGTCAATTTCAGAAACGCTATGATAAACAAGGTCGCTAGTAGCAAAGGAGTTGTCAGAGGATGAGGGTAGTGTCTAAAGATAATCATGCCTCCGAGATAGGCTAGGATAGACAGAGCTATCCCAAAAAGTGGATTGGATACAAATTCGCTCATTTGGCACCTCTTTCTTCGTAATCACCTTCATAACGCTTTTTGATAAACTGAACGACCAACGCAATCAAAATGATATTGATGACTGCCGCAAAAAAGACAATCAAGATAATTGGTAATAAATAAGGAGCAATCACATCAAATTTCTCCATAATCCCAACTGCAGGAGGTAGAAAGAGAATGGTCATATTAGCTAGGAGAAAATTCCCAACCATGTTGACATGACGTACCCGCAACCACTTGAACTGTAGGGCTAAAAATAAAATAATCAAACCGATAATGCTTCCAGGAATAGGCAAATGGAAAAAGCTAGAGATTCCCTCACCAATCAGTGAAATGACAAAGAGAATCATTAACTGGACATATAATTTCATCGTTTACTCCACAAATAGACTTTCTGCATACCAGTTTACTCTTTTTTCAGAAAATTTCAAGGAAATACACAAGAAACATCCTTCTTGCTATCTATTCCAAAAAGTTGTATACTAATTGCGTGCGCAAGCATCTCAGATAGGCAAATCTGTTTATAACTACCATATAGAAAGGAGATTGATATGACTTACTTAGAAAAATGGTTTGACTTCAACCGCCGACAAGTAGAGCTAGAAGCTCTTTTAGAGCAAACGATTGCTGAGCAGAGTGACCAAAGCCTAACGCTCAAAGAATTCTATCTCTTGCACTTTTTAAATCAGGCTCAAGAAAAATCTTTGAGACAGATTGACCTGCCGGACAAACTCCATCTGAGTCCAAGTGCTGTATCACGAATGGTGGCACGCCTAGAAGCCAAAAACTGCGGTTTACTTAGTCGGAGATGTTGTGACCAGGATAAGCGAGCTAGTTTTATCTGCCTCACTAAGGAGGGTCAGACCACTCTTGCCTATCTACAAAAGGCTGTAGAAGAAAGCCTTGAAACAAAAGCAAGTTGGCTTTCCTAAAATTTTTACAAAAAACTTGCGTGCGCAAGCAATTTTCTTGACATTCCTTTTTCCAAGGAGTAAAATGAAGACATGATTTAGCAAAGGAGAATCCTATGATTGAAATCACTTATTTAGATGCCAGCAAGCAAGAGAGAACAATGACCTTCGATTCATACGAAGAATTTGAACGTTCTCAACATGCCTGCCTGATTGGTGTCGCCGACTATTACCCTGTCCAAAAACTAACCTACAATGGTCATGTTCTGGACTACCATGGGACTTATGGAGATGTTTTCTTCTATCTCATGAAACAAGATTTAAGCCAATATAATTAAAAAGGAGAAATACTATGGCAAAAGCAATTACAGATGCAACATTCGAACAAGAAACTACAGACGGATTGGTCTTGGTAGACTTCTGGGCTACTTGGTGTGGTCCATGTCGTATGCAAGGTCCAATCTTGGACAAATTGTCTGAAGAACTTTCAGAAGATGTCTTGAAGATCGTTAAAATGGACGTTGACGAAAATCCAAACACAGCTCGTGCATTTGGTATCATGTCTATCCCTACTCTTCTCTTCAAGAAAGATGGACAAGTTGTTAAACAAGTGGCAGGTGTCCACACCGCAGAACAAATCAAAGCCATCGTTGCTGAATTGAGCTAATCAAAAGAGAGACCAAGTGCATTCATTTGGTCTCTTTTTTCTTGCCCTTTGCCATTTTTCAAAAAATATGCTAGACTGTAACTAGAATATCACGATGTTTGGGACATGCCATCGCTAAAAAAAACCTCTACTTGGTATTTTTTAGCTCCCTCTAGGGAGCTTTTTGCGTGCTCTGAACATTTCCCGTTTTGGAAGGAGTACTATGAAACGTCAATCAGCCTTGGTCGTCTTTAGTGGCGGTCAAGATTCAACAACCTGCCTTTTCTGGGCTAAGCAACACTATGAAAGGGTCGAAGCCGTTACCTTTGCCTACGGTCAACGCCACCATTTAGAAATTCAAGTGGCCAAAGAAATCGCTGAGGAACAAGGAATTCGTCATCATATCCTAGATATGTCTCTGCTAGGACAAATTACTGAAAATGCCTTGACTTCAGATCTAGAAATTGAGCAAAAAGAAGGAGAGATTCCTAATACCTTCGTTGACGGTCGCAATCATCTCTTTCTGTCCTTTGCGGCAGTCCTTGCCAAGCAGCGTGGAATTGCGGATATCGTGACAGGAGTGTGCGAAACAGACTTCTCAGGTTATCCTGACTGTCGGGATGTCTTTGTCAAATCACTCAATGTCACGCTCAACCTTGCTATGGATTACGACTTTGTGATCCAAACGCCTCTCATGTGGCTAGACAAGGCTGAAACTTGGGAATTAGCTGACCAACTTGGTGCCTTTGACTACGTTCGTGAGAAGACCTTGACCTGCTACAATGGGATTATCGGTACTGGTTGTGGAGATTGTCCTGCCTGCCATCTACGCCAACATGGTTTAGAGGTTTATCTCTCTCAGAAAGGAGAGGACTGATGTTTTTTGCCCCCAAAGAAATCAAACAAGAAACTGGGGAATCTCTTGTCTATAATCCTCACAGAACCTTAGTCTCAAAAGAATTTACCTTCGATGCTGCCCACCACCTCTTTCACTATGAAGGAAAATGCAAATCCCTACACGGTCACACCTATCATCTACAAATCGCTGTCAGTGGATTTTTAGATGATAGAGGTATGACCCACGATTTCGGAGACATCAAAGCTATCTACAAGGACTACTTAGAGCCCCACTTGGATCATCGCTATCTCAATGAAACCCTGCCCTACATGAATACGACTGCTGAAAATATGGTTTACTGGATTTTCCAAACCATGAGCCAAGAGTTGCCAGACGAGCGCGGTCTCCGTTTGGAATATGTTCGCCTCTATGAAACTCCGACTGCCTTTGCAGAGTTTAGACGGGAGTGGTTAGATGACTAAGGAACGTGTCCTCAAACTACCAGTTCTAGAAATTTTTGGGCCTACCTTTCAAGGTGAAGGTCGTGCTATTGGCCAGAAAACCATGTTTGTCCGCACTGCTGGTTGCGATTACCACTGCGACTGGTGCGATTCCGCCTTTACTTGGGACGGTTCTGAAAAACCAACTCGTATGACAGCCGATGAAGTAATCGCTGAGTTAGACAAACTAGGAAGCTACGATTATGTCACCCTATCTGGGGGAAATCCTGCTATCCTAGCAGCCAACATGGCTCAACTTGTCACCAAGCTCAAGGAACGTGGTATCACTCTTGCTGTTGAGACCCAAGGCTCGCGCTGGCAAAATTGGTTAAAAGATATCGACCAAGTCACTCTGAGTCCTAAGCCTCCTTCCTCCAAGATGGAAGTCAACTTTGAGACCTTGGACTTTATCGTTTCCCAACTAGACCCAGACAAAGTAACCTTTAAAATCCCTGTCTTTGATGATGCAGATCTAGCCTTTGCCAAAGGTATTCAAGAACGCTACCAACCAGATGTCCTCTTCTTATCGGCGGGAAATCCTGAGCCCAAGGCTACAGGCAATATTGTCCAAGACCAACTGGACCGCCTCAAAGAACTCTGGGAACGTGTCGCTGCCGACGATAGCTGGGGCAATGTCCGCGTCCTTCCTCAACTCCATACCCTCCTCTACGACAACCAACGTGGTGTTTAAGATTAGAAAGAAAAAATCATGTCACAACAAGAAGAAATGAAAAACCTCAGCCTCCTCGGCAACAAAGAAACCAACTACATTTTCGAATATCAACCCGAAGTCCTCGAATCCTTTGACAATCGTCATGTGGAAAATGACTATTTCATCAAGTTCAACTGCCCTGAATTTACCTCACTTTGTCCCATCACTGCTCAGCCAGACTTTGCAACTATTTATATTTCCTACATTCCTGACAAGCTCTGTGTCGAGTCAAAATCCCTCAAACTCTACCTCTTTAGCTACCGAAACCATGGAGATTTTCATGAAAACTGTATCAACACTATCGGGAAAGACTTGGTCAACTTGCTAGACCCTCGCTATTTAGAAGTCTGGGGAAAATTTACACCTCGCGGTGGCATTTCAATCGACCCCTACTACAACTACGGTAGACCTGGAACCAAGTATGAAGGATTGGCAGAACAACGCCTCTTCCAACATGACCTCTATCCAGAGAAAATTGACAACCGCTAAACTCATACTCAATGAAAATCAAAAAGCAAACTAGGAAACTAGCCGCAGGCTGCTCAAATCACTGCTTTGAGGTTGTGGATAAGACTGACGAAGTCAGCTCAAAACACTGTTTTGAGGTTGCAGATAGTGCTGACGTGGTTTGAAGAGATTTTCGAAGAGTATCATACGAAAAAGCCCTGTTCCTCAAGATGAGAAGCAAGGCTTTTTAAGTTTCAATTATTCTTCAGTTCCAAGGAAGTTTTTAGCAACAAGGGCTGCAAGAACTCCACCAACGATTGGTGCAAGGATGAAAATCCAAACTTGTTGAAGAGCTGCGCCACCTACCAATACAGCAGGAGCCAAGCTACGAGCCGGGTTTACTGAAAGTCCAGTGATATTCAAGCCAGCTAGAATCAAAGCTGTCAATGATAAACCGATCACCAAACCAGCGATTGCGCCATTTCCTTTGCTTGCTGAAGTTACAGTCATAATCACCAAAACAAACAAGAAAGTTGCGATTGTTTCAAACAAGAAACCACCAAAGACAGTTACACCATTTGCCAAGGCATTTTCACCAAGACTTGCAGTTGACATACCTGAATTTGCCAAGAGGAAGAACACAGATCCTGACGCAAGGAAAGCACCGACTACTTGACCAAGGATGTAGTTTACAAGCTCTGAAGATGACAAACGTTTGTTAACAAACATAGCGATAGAAACAGCTGGGTTCAAGTGAGCACCTGAAACAGTTCCGATTGAGAAAGCTGCAACTACGATTGCCAAACCAAAGGCAAGAGCAATTCCAAGGTGTCCAAGTCCTTCAACACCATTTCCAAAAACAACAGCTCCTGTTCCGATGAACACAAGCATAAAAGTACCGATTAATTCAGCAACAAATTTTTTCATGTTAAGTCTCCTTTTTTCAAACTATGTATTAGTCTATCAGAAGAAGGAAAGGGTTTCAAGAAATGTGCTTGGAAAATAATGGTTTGCCTTACTATCTTTTAATTGAGGAATTAAACAGAAAAATACATTTCCTCTATAGAGCTTATCAGTCGCTTATCTCACTAGCATTTAGCAACTTGATATAATCCAGACCCCATTTCTCGACAGCATCTAAAACAACTCTGAATTCCTGTCCCATTTCGGTTAAGCTGTACTCAACTCGTGGGGGAACTTCCGCATAGACCTTTCGTTGAATAATCTTATCCTTTTCTAATTGACGGAGATGACGTGTCAAAATAGTTTGAGTAATCCCAGGCAATAATCTCTGCAATTCTTTAAATCGTTTAGTACCCGTACTCAACTGATAAATGATTACCAGTGCCCATTTCCCCGTTAAAACCCTCTGCGTTGTCGCGAATGGACAAATACCATACTCGCTCACTTTATTTGGCATAAAATATCTTCTTTCTATTTTTTTTTTAAAAAATTTATCTTTTAGTATCAACAATAGTACCATTTTTGATACCAACTATCAAAAAAGTGTCTACTTGTTTTTTTGATTGTAACTGTTACAATTATATCATAAAAAAGAAATGGAGAATAGATATGTCAACAAACTTAGAAATTTTCAATACTTATAACCAAGCTTTAATTGCTGGTGACTTTCCTGGTGTCTTTGAAACAATGGCAGACGATATTGTCTGGCATCAACCTGGTACTCATAGTATATCTGGTACAGTTGTTGGTAAGGACAAGCTAGGAACTCACCTAGCTACATTTGCTGAGAAAACTAATGGAACCTTTAAGGTGATAACAAATTGGGTTTCTGACAATAAGGATTTAATCGCAGCTAATGTTACTTTTCTTGGAACACGGGCTGATGGTACTGAACTCAATATGAACGGGATTGACCTCTTCCGTATTGAAGACGGGAAAATCAAAGAAGTTTGGCTCTTCTCTTCAGATCAAGCTGAAGAAGATAGCTTTTGGGGATAAGCAAAAAAGATTGGAAAAATCCAATCTGTTTTTGCTTATACTCATTACTCAGCACTGTAGGCGATAATCTTATCAACCGTATCAGACAAGAACTGAATGGTATCGCGGAGAGGTTTATCCGTTGAGATATCTGCTCCGATAATCATAGCAGACTCAAGTGGCACCTGATTTGAGGAGATTGAGCCAGTCTTCAGCTCCAGTCTCAGATAGTTTTTTCACTCTTAGAGTGTTAATTTTTTCCAAAAACCAGTCTTTGTTTGACACAAATTTCACAAAGTTGTATACTAAAACGTGATAGGACTTCTTTTAGAATCTATCACAACTCACTTATAACCCTTTGCTGTTCTTTTATGAACGTTTGAATGGTATCACGGATACCGAAGGAGGAATCATATGTCTAAAGTAGCTATTGTTACAGGTGCAGGTCAAGGAATCGGTTTTGCAATCGCAAAACGCTTGGTCCAAGATGGTTTTAAGGTTGGGGTATTAGACTACAATGCTGAAACAGCTGAAAAAGCAGTTGCTGAATTGTCAGCAGAGAATGCTTTAGCTGTTGTAGCAGATGTGTCTAAACAAGCAGAGGTTGCTGCAGCTTTCCAAAAAGTTGTAGACCATTTTGGAGACTTGAACGTTGTGGTAAACAATGCTGGTGTCGCTCCGACTACACCTCTAGATACGATTACAGAAGAACAGTTCAATCGTACCTTTGCTATTAACGTCGGTGGGGTAATCTGGGGAGCACAAGCTGCTCAAGCTCAATTCAAAGCACTTGGTCACGGTGGTAAAATCATCAACGCTACTTCTCAAGCAGGTGTTGTTGGAAATCCAAACTTGACTGTTTATGGTGGTACAAAATTCGCTGTTCGTGGTATTACTCAAACATTGGCACGTGATTTAGCTGACTCAGGTATCACTGTCAATGCGTATGCTCCAGGTATCGTTAAGACTCCAATGATGTATGATATCGCTCACGAAGTTGGGAAAAATGCAGGAAAAGACGACGAATGGGGTATGCAAACATTCGCAAAAGATATTACATTGAAACGCCTATCTGAACCAGAAGATGTCGCTGCAGCGGTTAGCTTCCTTGCTGGACCAGATTCAAACTACATTACAGGTCAAACCATTATCGTCGATGGTGGTATGCAATTCCATTAAGATCAAAAAATGAGGTTGGAAAATAATCCAACCTCTTTTATCATCTCTACGATTTCAATTTCCAGAGTCATTTTTTTGTTAGTGAAAATAATCTTTCTTCAAGACTAGAAATACTCTCCTGCTCTAAATAGTGTGATTTGCTCTGTTTTAATAGAACACAAGATTAGGAACAGTTTGGATATCCATTTTTTCTGCGAAATCATCAAAAAATTAAAGATTCCCATTGCCGCCGTAGATACGTTTATTGACTCTTTCTACACAATCTTCAATTTTATACTTTCCAGGTCACAGTTAAAAGTATCATGTTCATCATGTAACTGATTCTATTATTCCTTTTTTAATCACAATTCTATCATGGGCTATTAATAATCTAAAGGCAGAACTGTAAACATCTATATAACCTTGAGTAAGACGAAATTTCCCAAATACTTCTTTATTAATATAGCGCATCAAATCCTTTACATTATAACCAATGAATCGAGATGCAACTAACATAATAATATTCGATAATTCATATAAATTTTCTTCGAAGTCATAAACATCTCCATTATATCTTGGAAGATTATTTCCAATCTTAGAATCAGTGACGGTTATTAGATTTGAAGGTATTTCTTCTTCATTTTCTATCACAATATCATCTGACAACATAGAATAATTTTCTATTGATTTTTCAATGGCATTTATTAACTTATTCTTCTCATTGACATTATCATGAATCCAAGACGTTGACCATATCCTATAAAAATTCCAACCTTTAGACTCTAAAATTTCCTGACGTAAGCGATCACGATCCCTTGCAGTTCTAGAAGAATGGTAGGTTGCACCATCACATTCTATAGCTAACACATATCTCCCTGGTATATCAGGATGTATAACAGCCATATCTATTCTATATCCTGAAGCCCCCACTTGTGTATGAATTTTATACCCTTTAGTCACTAAAAAATTATATACATTTTCTTCAAAATCAGAATCAAATTCTGGAGATTTTTGTTCTCCATGCTCTTCATAACCAAGTAAGGCTGGAATCCCCTTCTCCGCAAATTCTAGAAAGTCTCTAAAAATAATTCTATTTTCATTCGTAGTTTCTTCTATCGGAATATCTACTCCTCTGATACTAGAAATAACATGCATGGTTTCCCTAGCTCTAGATACAGCAACGTTTAATCTTCGCTCCCCCCCAGACTTTGTTAAAGGTCCAAAATTCATTCTAAGTTTCCCATCTGGATTTTTACCATATCCAACACTTAAAACAACTATATCTCTTTCGTCTCCTTGAACATTCTCAAGGTTCTTAACAAAGAATGGTTCATTCTTTGATTCATCAAAAAATGCTTCTAATTCTGGATTTTCCTCTCTAAATTTGAATACCTTATCTTCTATAACTCGTGCTTGACTCATTCCAAATGCAACTACACCTACAGATTTATTTGGACAATTTATTGCAATATTTTTGATTACTTCAACAACTTTATCTGCTTCAATAGAATTTCCATATTTCGATTCCCATACCCCGTCTGGTGTATATGTGAATTGAACATTGCTATGAATATCAGAATTATCAGTTGGAAATGTATATAGTCTATTGTTATAAAACTTTTTATTAGAAAAAGCAATCAACGATTCATCTTTACTACGATAATGCCAATTTAAATATGTTTCAGGTATTTTTACACTAAGTTCATCTAATATAGATTCCATATCTTCTATATCAATTTCATCATCCTTCAATTCTTCTTCGTCGTTATAGGAATCAAAAAATGATGTTGGTGGCATTTGTTTACTATCTCCAGCTACAATAATCTGTTTTCCTCTACTTATAGCTGCAACTGCATATTCTGTTTTAACTTGAGACGCTTCGTCGAATATAACTAAATCAAATTGCCAATTTTCAGTTGAAGAAAAGTATGTGCTTACAGTCAACGGAGACATCATAATACACGGTTTTAACCTAGGTAATAAATTTGGTAAACATTGAATTAGTTTTCTAGTTGACATCAATCTAACTTTTTTAGCAATTTCTTTCTTTAAAACTGCAATTTCACCACCAGAAGTACGAATACTATCATTTACACTTGGTAATCTATCTACCAAATACTTAAATATTCTATCTCTAGCCATTGAAAAAGTAGATTTATCATGGGACTTAAAATTTTCAATACGTTCATCTATCTCTTTCGAGGACAACTGACTAATTTTCTTATAATTAGGATTTTTTTCAAGAACAAGCAGTAAGTATCTTTTTAAAAATATTGGATAAATCCTCTGTGATAGAATTGGTTGAGAAAAATTGGATTGAGGTGTATCTGGATACACTCCGATCA
>NZ_CBCOON010000007.1:0-139059 GCF_965111625.1 Streptococcus sp. Marseille-Q6504 | reverse complement strand
AACAGGTTTTTTTAACTTTTTTTAATTCCTATTTCCATCAACCGCGATACACCCATAGTCCGTACGGGATTCGAACCCGTGTTACCGCCGTGAAAAGGCGGTGTCTTAACCCCTTGACCAACGGACCGTGAGCTTTTTCAACTCTTTCTATTATACCCACTTTTAGAATCTTGTCAACTAGTTTGATTTGTTTTTTCTGAAATTTTTTTACTGGTTTTTCATAGATTAGTTTCTATAATAAGAAAGAGAGGATATAATAATACCCTCTCTTGTATCTCGTCTACTAATATTTTAGTTTTCTTCAGCCATTTTTGATTTGACTTCATCATATGATAGGGCACGTGATTCCTCTTCTACTGATTCAGGCATTTTCCCTGTTTCGTAAAGAGATTTGATTTGTGTACTATCCAATGTTTCATATTTCAATAAGGCTTCTGCAATTAATTTATGCGTTTCACGATTTGATTGAATAATTTCAGCTGCTTTATTACGTGCTTCATTCAACAATGCTCGAACTTCTTCGTCAATTTCATAAGCTGTACGCTCTGAAATAGATTTTTGTGGAGTTTGAGCACCAAACATTGCATGATTTCCTTCGTATTGAACAGGTCCGAGTTTTTCACTCATACCATACTCTGTAACCATTGCACGCGCCATTTGTGTAGCTTGCTCAAAGTCGTTTGATGCACCTGTTGTTTGGACATTAAAGATAATTTCTTCAGCAACACGTCCACCCATCAAACCAGCTAATTGTTCTTTCATATCTTCTTTAGACAGCAACATTTGATCTTCTTTCGGAAGAGCAATCATGTAACCACCTGCACGACCACGTGGAACAATTGTTACCTTATGAACGACACGCGCATTTGATAAGACTAACCCCACGATAGTGTGCCCGGCTTCGTGATAAGCAACCATTTCACGTTCTTTTTGGGAAACAGTTTTATCTTTCTTAGAAGGCCCTGCAATAACGCGATCTTCTGCCTCATCAATATCAGAAGCATCAATGACTGATTTATTGCGACGGGCAGCAACTAATGCGGCTTCGTTCAATACATTTTCTAAATCAGCACCAACAAAACCTGGAGTTTGTTGTGCTACTAACTTCAAATCCACATCTTCTGCTAGAGGTTTATTTCTAGCATGGACTTTCAGAATTGCTTCGCGTCCTTTAACATCTGGACGACCAACCAATACTTTTCTGTCAAAACGACCTGGACGAAGAAGGGCTGGATCTAGAACATCTGAACGGTTCGTTGCTGCAATGACAATGATCCCTTCATTTCCTTCAAAACCATCCATTTCAATCAAGAGTTGGTTCAAGGTTTGTTCACGTTCATCATTACCTCCACCAAGACCGACACCACGTTGACGACCAACGGCATCAATTTCATCGATGAAGATAATAGCTGGTGCTGCTTTTTTAGCGTCCTCAAAGAGAGAACGTACACGGCTAGCACCGACACCGACGAACATTTCTACGAAGTCAGAACCTGAAATACTAAAGAACGGTACTCCAGCTTCTCCTGCTACTGCTTTAGCAAGTAATGTTTTACCAGTTCCCGGAGGGCCCTCTAAGAGAACACCAGCTGGGATACGAGCACCTAATTTTGTAAAGCGTTTTGGATCTTTCAAGAATTCAACAACTTCAACAAGTTCTTGTTTTTCTTCTTCAGCTCCTGCTACATCTGAAAAGCGTACTTTGATATCTTCCTTATTAGCAGCCTTAGCTTTACTGCGTCCAAAGCTCATCGGATTGCGTCCGCTATTTCCTCCCATATTTCCCATCATAGAAAATAGGAAGAAGAATAAAATGGCAAATGGCACTACCGAAACTAGGATGTTAATCCACATACCACTTGAGCTTTCGTGCTTGACTTCAACTTGTGTTTGGTGTTCACCAGCTAGTTTTTGCAAATCTGCTACAGTAGTATCCGATGGAAGAATAATACTTGTAAATTTTTCTACTTTTGTTGCAGAAGGTGTGAAAAACTGAATACCTGTTTCCGGTTTTTCTGTTTTAGCAGTTTTATAGACACCAGACACTTCAATAACACTACCACTTGGTTGATAGGTTATTTCTTTTACATTGTCATTAGTGATTTCCTGCACCAATTCTGAGTATTTAATTTGTTGACTGTGCCCGGCAGCTCTCCCAGCGAAAAAGTACTGGAATCCCGTTACTAGCAAGAAAATCATCAACAAATAAAGAAATGGATTTTTTATAAAACCATTATTTTGTTTTTGCATTCAACAACTTACCCTTCTATTTTGAGTAAACTTCCTCTTTCAATACGCCTACATAAGGAAGGTTACGATAATTTTCATTATAGTCTAAACCATAGCCTACAACGAATTCATTTGGAATTGTAAAACATGTATAATCTGCTTCAATTTCTACAGTACGTCCTTCTGGTTTATCCAGCATAGTAACAATCTTAACAGACGCTGCTTCTCTAGCAGTAAACATATCTCTCAAATTTTTTAATGTTTGTCCAGTATCAATAATATCTTCTACAAAGACAATGTGTCTACCTTTAACATCTTGAGTGACATCTTGTTTGATATTAATGACACCACTACTTACAGTTCCACCATGATAACTAGAAACCATCATAAAATCCATTTCAAGATGAGTGTCAATATATTTGACTAATTCTGCCATAAAAGGAATAGATCCTTTTAAAATTCCAACTAAAATCGGATTCTTACCTTCGTAATCTTTTGTCAATTGAGCACCTAACTTCTTAGCTGCTTCTGTAATTTCATCTTGTGAAATCAAAATCTTCTTGATATCTTGTTCTAACATGATTTTACCTATCTATTTTTTCTATATAAAGTACAGTGTTCATTATATCATTTTTCATTTTTATACTCAAATCACTGAGTTCGATTTCTAAAATTGAATAAATTTGTCCAAATTGCTCAACAATAATCGCATTTTTTCGTTTTTCTGTAGGTATTTTTAAATCAATAAAAAGTCGCCTTACTTTTTTTCGATGACCATTTATTATCAAATAATCACCTGGCTGTCGATGCCGCAAAATCAATGATGTTTCACGGGAAACATTTATTTGTTGAACATTTTCACCTTTTAGAGGAATTCCAAATGAAAATAGAAAACCTTCATAATGAACTTGATTTTGATAGTTTAACACACACTCGCTACTTTTTTCATCAGACTTTGGTCTGATTTTACCAATTTGAAAGTGCTGGTATTCTTTTATAAGTTCATAACCATTTTTTATATTATGGCGATATTGACTCTTAGTTTTTAAAATATGATGAATTTCTTGAAATTGTTCTCTTGTTACATTTAAATCAGCAAAACGACTAAGGTATTGTTGTAGTAAAGCTCTTTGTGTTGCTTCGGAAAAAGATAAAAACTGAGTTAAATCTTCCACATCAACCGCTTGAGATAATTCAGCCAGAGCAATTTGATAATCAGAAACTTCTTTTCCAAACTCTAAAATTGCTTTTTTTACCTGAACATTTTCTTTTTCTAACTGTGGCAGATAGAGGTTGCGAATACGATTGCGAAGATAGTGATTTTTTTTATTTGTTGAATCTTCAAAATGCTCAATTTCAGGAAAATCCTTCTTATAAAAGGACAACAAAGGACGAATCAACTCTCCCTTATCAAATATTTGTCTTTCTTTAATAGCCGATAAATGTTGTAGTCTAACACCTCTAATCAATCGCATAAAGATCGTCTCAACTTGATCATCTGCATGATGAGCTGTTACAAGAGCTGTAGATGAAGTTTTCTCCATCACTTCTCTAAAAAATTCATAGCGAAATTGACGAGCATTTGCTTCTGAAAAATCTCCAGTAAAACAAGCTACATAAATTGGAACTCCAGCTTGTTCAGCTAATTTTCTTAATTCATTTTCTTCCTTATCTGACTCTGGTCTTTGTTTATGATTTACATGAGCTAAAAACAATTCAATACCAAGTTCTTTTTGATAGGCCAAAAGAACTTGAAAAAGAAACATCGAATCCAATCCACCAGACAAGGCTAGCACAACTCTTGAATGTCTTTCAAAGTAACCTTTTTCTAGAAAATGATTTAAAAAATCGCGGTCTCTCATTTTAGGACCTCGTAGACATCCTTAGCAATTTTAGAAATGGTATCGTAATCAGAATTTTTGGTAAAGATTGAAATAACGAAAGGAGAATCTGTATAGACTATTCCCACATCGTGTTTAAATTCATCTGCATCCCCAATTTTATGGGCTACCTTAGCAGAAATATTCTTAGCAATCCGCTGATTATCAAAAGATGTTTGTGAAAGAGATTCTAAAACAAAACCATTCTGATTGTAAATAGATTCCATAACTTGACCAGCCATTTTAGCTGAAGCCAATTTATCTGTCACATTCCATTCTTCACCTGCGATAGTAGTCATCTCTGTTTTAAAGGCTTCATCTGATTTATTCGTAATATAATAAGCAAGAATATTATGAGCTACATTGTCAGATTCTTTTGCAGTTTTTGTGATTAAATCTTTGATTGTGTATTCTTTATTGTCCGCTGTTTTAGGGAGACTTCCGCTTCCTTCCGGTTTATAAGAGCCAGGGAAATCATTAACTTCGGAAACATACTTCAATTTCGTGTCAAGTTGGTAATCACCTTGATTGATTTTTTCTTGAACAGAATAAAGATAAGGTAATTTCATAACACTAGCAGCGTACATTTTTTTATTTTCATTAATGCCAGCTTCCTTACCTGTACTCAATTGTTTCACATAAATAGAGAACTGTTCATTTTGATAATTCGCAGATAGCAACTCTTGTACTTTCTGAATACGATTATCATCATCGGAAATATAATCCGTCGAAATCCAGCCCGTTTGCTTGACATGTATGAATTCACGACCTTCAGCAAAAATAGACATATCTGCTTCAACTTCTTTATAAGGCGCTAAAGTAGACTTTAATTCTTGTTGATCATAAGGACTATTATAAACGACAAATCCTGGTTCTAGCCATACTCGTTTAGAAAAATCGTTTACGATGGAACTATCGTATAAAAGTCGTTTATCAGCCATTACAAATTGATTATTTGACAATTTAAAGACAGGCTGTCCTTGTTTATTTAATCGCCATTCTAAAACAGATAATTTTGTTTCTGCATTTACTTTACCCGATTCATTAATCAGGTCTTCTGTAGAATAAACTGGCGTCTCACCATAAAATTTTGGAGATTCTATAACATCTTGATAATAAAAATGATATGGAGTATGAGTTAAAGAATAAACTTCTTGTTTTGGAATGATAACTGGATTCTCAGTGCTTACTACTTGAACGCTTTTTAGGAAAATAGGAAGTAGTAATATCACTAAAAATTTACGCATTCTTTTTCCCCTCTTCTTCTTGTAGTCGTAACAGATGATTCTTTTGAGCTAACTCATCTAATTTTTCATCTGACTGACTTAAAAATTTTTCGATAATATCTAATAAATTTTCCATTTCGCATTACCTAGGAAGTAAGTCCGGAATTGTATAAACTTTCTCCCATGTTTTTGAATAATAATATTTTGCACGGGAATATTTAGCCGCATAGGATTCATCTTTTAGCTTAGTTGCTAAACTAGCTTCTTTATCCTTTTCATCGCTCAAGTCCTGATATTGTTTTTTCAAATCAGCTAGTTGCTGGCGACGTGTTAGTAATTGTTGGTAACTTTGTGCTAAATTGTAAGTTGGTAAGATGAATAGCAACATAATCAAAATCAAAACCCAACCCATAAAACGATTACGTTTTTGACGTTCTTCCATCATGTATTTACGTCGTTGGTGTTCATTTTGAATAAATGAATTATTCATTTGGACTATTTTTTTATACATCGTCTTCTACCCTTGTTTCACTGATAATTTCATACATTCCAGCTGCATCTTCTTTTTTTGTGCTATCTTTCATTTCGAGCACCTTTACAAGCAACATTTTATTTCCAAAACGAATTTCAACCTGATCATTGATTTTTAAATCAGTTGAACTTTTAGCAAGGATACCGTTAACCTTGATTCGCCCTTTATCTGCAACTTCCTTAGCTACCGTACGGCGTTTAATAATTCGTGATACTTTTAAATATTTATCTAATCTCATCTTATAATACCTCAAATTATTATTGTATCATTTTTATCCCTTTTATAGAAGAAAAAAGGTAATCCCTAATGCGACTCTTTTAAGTCTTTTATCTTCGCTAACGATTCTCCAAAGGTTAAGAGTCCTTCTAAAATCTCATAGTCTTTTTTATTTCGAATATCAAATACAACTTCGATCAAACCTTGATTTTCAGAAATATTAGCCTTCAAATTTGTCTGAGAAAGAGCCTGGAAATAATCTTGTGTTAAAAATAGCTGTTGCGATATTTTTTCAAATTGAATGACAAGCTTATTATTTCTTCTTTCAACTCGATTGACAAATACTTTATCTAGATAAGCTTTAGCTAATCCAATTTCTAAAAGATAAGCAACAACATCAGGATACTCACCAAAACGGTCAATTAACTCATCTTGTAATTCTTCGTAGTTGACACGGTTGTCAATTTGACGAATTCTCTTATAAATCTCAATTTTATGTCGCTCATCTGAAATGTACTCATCCGGAAGATAGGCATCAATTTGTAGAATTAACTCAGCATTACCTTTTTCACGTTTCTTAGCAGTTCCATTCTTCTTAGCAATTGCTTCTTCCAGTAACTGAGAATAGAGTTCAAAACCAACTGAATCGATAAAACCGGACTGCGAACTTCCTAAAAGATTACCAGCTCCACGAATGGATAAATCGCGCATAGCGATTTTGAAACCAGAACCCAATTCAGTGAAACCTTTAATTGCCTCCAATCTCTTCTCAGAAACTTCTGTCAATGATTTATCTGGTCGATACATAAGATAGGCATAAGCAATACGATTACTACGACCAACCCGACCTCTTAATTGATACAAGGTTGACAATCCCATGTGGTCTGCATTTTCGATAAACAAGGTATTGGCATTTGGAATGTCTACCCCTGTTTCAATGATTGTTGTTGTTACTAAAATATCATATTCACCTTCGATAAAGTCAAGTAGTGTATTCTCCAAACGAATTTCACTCATTTGACCATGAACAAAACCAATAGAAGCTTCTGGAATCAGTTCTTGTAACTCTGAAACCTTCTTTTCAATCGTGTCAACTTTATTGTAAAGATAGTAAACCTGACCACCACGATCAATTTCTCTCAATACAGCATCTCGAATGACACGATCATTCTGTTCAAGGACATAGGTTTGTACAGGATATCGATTTGTTGGGGGAGTTTCGATGACAGATAAATCTCGAATACCTAGCATAGACATATGTAGAGTTCGAGGAATTGGTGTAGCTGTTAAAGTTAAGACATCAACCTTCTTTTTTAATTCCTTCAAAGCTTCCTTATGTTTGACACCAAAACGTTGTTCCTCATCGATGATGATCAAGCCTAAATCAGCAAATTCAACATCTTTAGACAAAACTCGATGGGTTCCTATCAGGATATCAACTTGGCCTTTTTTTAATTTTTCAAGTGTTTCAGTCTGCTCTTTTTTACTTCTAAAACGACTTAAAACATCTATATTGACAGCAAACTGCTCAAATCTTTCCTTGAAATTACTATAATGTTGCTGAGCAAGAACTGTGGTTGGTACTAAAACAACAACCTGTTTATGATTATTGACAACCTTAAAAGCAGCTCGCATGGCCACCTCAGTCTTACCAAAACCAACATCTCCAACCAAAAGCCTATCCATTGGTTGAGAAGCCTGCATATCCTTTTTGATTTCATCTATACTTCGAAGTTGGTCCTCAGTTTCAACATAAGGGAAAGCCTCATCAAAAGCAACCTGATCTTCATCATCTTTTGAAAATGCAAAACCTTCAAGTTGACTCCTCTCTGCATATAACTTAATTAAGTCATCTGCAATGTCTTCAACTTGATTTTTAACTTTTTGCTTAGCTTTTTTAAAACGTCCATCGTTTAATTTGTTTAACTTTGGAGCCTTACCGTCACTTGAAACATACTTAGATAAGGTTTGGATTTGTTCTACAGGGATAGAAATTCGATCTCCATTTTGATATTGGATACTTACATAATCTCGGTGAATCCCTTTGATTTCAATCGTTTCGATTCCTAAATATTGACCAATCCCATGAATTTGATGAACAACATAATCTCCTTTTTGGAGTTCACTATAATCCTTTAATCTTTCAGCATTGCTAATATTTTGTCTTCTGTATTTGCGTTTAATCCTCTTTTTGAAAATTTCATATTCAGTGATGAATACAAGATTCTCATCCACAAAATGAAAACCATGACGAAGGTTTCCTTCAACAAGATTGACAGTTCCTTTACAGATTTCACTTTGATTACTATTGTCAACTTTAATGCTATATTCATCAAGAATCGTTGACAGTTTTTTTAGTTCTGTTTGGCTACTTGATTGAAGAACAATCGTATATTTTAATTTTTTATAGCGTTCAATTTCTTCTTTCAGAAAAGAAAACTGATTGAAGAATTCTTGCATAGGATATTGATTAAATTGATAAAGATGATCAAATTTTAGATTTCCAAGTCCCTTTTGAAAAATAGAAAAGAAGCTAGCTGGTAAATATTTTTTAAACTGACTTTCTACATCAGCAAAATATTGTAAACTTGATACAGCTTTACTGTTGTGTAAATCCTCTGTAAAGTAGCTAGCTGTTTCCTTATCAAAAATATCATACTGATTCATGATTTTTTGAAAATCATCAAAGATAATAGGTGCTTGGTTCAAGTAGTCAATCAAGGTCCACTGTTTTTTATAAAAAACAGACAAAAATTTACGAATATCAGCATGAAGAACTTGCTTTTTCGCACAACTAAAAACTTCTTCTAGGTACGACTTTAATGTAGGTGAAATAGTTTTATCAATCTCATGTTCTAAGAATTGTTGACCACGATTGTAATCCTCAACAGTTAATAAAATGTCACTAGCTGGATAGATTAAGACTTGAGATTGACTATCTTTTGATAATTGTGTATCTGCGTCGAATTCTCTAATCCCATCTATTTCATCACCAAAAAATTCTATTCGGTAAGGAGATAGTTGTGAAGTTTCAAAGATATCTAAAATATCACCTCGAAGACTAAATTCACCTTGACTTTGAACTTGAGTAACTTTTTTATAACCAAGTGAAATCAATTGATTTTTTAATTCTTTTTGTTCACACTCTTCGCCAACTTCAAGTTTTAACACACTGTTATCAAAGACTTGAGGATCTGGTAAGAATAAACGGCTAGCTGCCATGTTACAAACTAATATTCCTTTTTGAGATTTATCTCTTAGAAAACGCAAGGCTTCAACTCTTGAAAAAATCTTTTCTTGAGACGATACTAAAAATTCTACCATTGGTGAATCATCTACTAAAAATGGATAAACCATATCAGTACCCAGGATAGAAATTAAATCATTTACTAGACGATCAGCTTCTCCATAAGTAGATGTCATTACTAAAATCTTGTTCTGATTTTTAACACTACTTGCAATAGCTAAAGACTTTGCTGAACCAGAGAGACCTAGTAGTAATTCCCTCTGCTTGAGAGATAAATGTTCACTCCATAATTGTATCTGCTTGTTCTCTAAAAAGAATTCGATTAATGACATTCCCTTACCCATTGTATTTCTGCATTGTTTTTTCAAAGTTTTTCTCTTGTAAATAATAATTTACAGCATCGTCAACCTTGTCAATAGACTGTAAAATACCTATATAGTCATCCTTGTCAAATTTACTCAAAACGTGGTGAACAACAGACATTCCTTTTTTAGGTCTACCGATACCAATCTTTACACGATTGAAAACCTGTGTACCAATATTTTGGATAATTGACTTGATACCATTATGACCGCCAGCTGATCCTTTAGCGCGAAGTCGAATTTTTCCTACTTCCATGTCAAGATCATCGTAAATAATCAGTAAATCTTCGATATCTAAACCATAGTAGGTTAATAAAGCATGAACTGCTTTCCCACTTTCATTCATAAAAGTTGTTGGTTTCACTAGATAAATTTTTTCACCATTAAGGAAAAATGAAGCTAATTCAGCTTGGAATATTTTATCGTGTGTAAAAGATACATTCTGTTTTTTTGCTAGTTGGTCAATCAACATAAAACCAACATTATGCTTTGTCTCAAAATATTTATCCCCTGGATTTCCCAATCCTACAAGTAATTTTGTCATTTAAATTTCCTTTCAAAAGCCAAAAGGGTTGGAATTTTTTTCCAACCTAATTAACACTATTAAAAATGTTGATTATACGTTAAAGCGGAATTCCATAATATCGCCATCTTGAACGACATATTCTTTTCCTTCTTCACGCAAGCGTCCAGCTTCTTTTACAGCCTTTTCAGATCCGTATTTAATCAAATCATCATAAGACATAGTTACTGCACGGATAAAACCTTTTTCGAAGTCTGAGTGGATGATTCCAGCTGCTTGAGGAGCTTTCATACCACGTTTAAAGGTCCAAGCACGAACTTCTTTTTCACCAGCTGTGAAGTAAGTTCCAAGTCCTAATAGATGGTAAGCTGCACGAGTCAACTTGTCCACACCTGATTCTGTCAAACCAATGGCTTCAAGAAACTCTTTTTTATCTTCATCGTCTAATTCAGAAATTTCTTCTTCAGCACGCGCAGAAATGACCACTACCTCTGCATTTTCTGTCTCTGCGAATTCACGAATCTGCTTCACATAATCGATAGATTTTGGGTCTCCAACCACATCCTCATCCACATTCGCTACATACAGAACTGGTTTAGTAGTCAAGAGGAAAAGACCTTTGACAACCTTTTGCTCTTCATCTGTAAATTCAATGGTACGTGCTGACTTACCGTCTTCAAGAACTGGTTTAATCTTTTGGAGAACGTTAAATTCTGCAACTGATTCCTTATCTTTTTGCGTACGTGCCATCTTTTCCACACGTGCATAGCGTTTATTAACAGATTCTAAGTCAGCAAGAATCAATTCTAGGTTAATAGTATCAATATCTGCTAATGGATCTACAAAAGCATCTTCACGACCTTGCTCACGCATGACATTCTCATCATCAAAGGCACGAACTACATGGACAATGGCATCAACTTCACGGATATTGGCCAAGAATTTATTACCGAGACCTTCTCCTTTTGATGCACCTTTTACAATCCCTGCAATATCTGTAAATTCAAAGGTTGTTGGGACTGTCTTCTTAGGAGTAATCATTTCAGTCAATTTTTGGAGGCGTTCATCTGGAACTTCTACCATCCCAACGTTTGGGTCAATAGTTGCAAATGGATAGTTTGCAGCCTCTGCTCCTGCTTTTGTAATTGCATTAAATAGGGTTGATTTACCAACGTTTGGCAAACCCACGATACCTGCTGTTAAAGCCATAATTTCTCATTCTCCGTTCACATTTCAATCTTCAATATTATAACACAAAAAGGGAAAACTTGCTAACCCTCTAATTCAGTGTTTCTAGTCGATGATTTTATTCATTTTTCTTTCAAAATCATAGCGACTCATCATGACAACATGATCACAATTACTGCATTTAATTTTGATATCTGCACCTAGACGTGTAATTTCCCAACGATTCGCTTTTTGGCCTGTAGATTTGATTGTACAAGCATGTGGTTTTTTCATTTCAACAAAATTTCCAACTTGATACATATTACTCTCCTTTTCATATTTCTGATTATATCATAAAAGAGGTGAGCTAGGCTCAACCTCTTTAACTTAATTTGTACGAACTGGTGTAATCAGCTGCATGAAATCTTCATCTGTATCAGCTGGTACCAAGGTAAATGGACGAACTGCTGAAATGAAGCTGATTGTTACCTTTTCACTATTCAAGGCTTTTAGTGCTTCAATCAAGTAAGTTGGGTTAAAGCTAATAGTTAAATCTTCACCAGATACAGCAATTGTATCGATTTCTTCGTTTACTTTACCAACTTCTGGAGAATTTACATAAGCTGTAACTACTCCTTGTTTGATTTCTAATTTTACAGTTCCATTTTGAGTAGCACTTGATAAAAGACGAGCACGTTCCATAGATTGACGTAGATTCACAACATCAAAAGTTACTGTCGTATTAAAATCTGTTGGAATCAGACGATCTGTATCAGGATAATTACCTTCTAAGAGACGTGTATAGAAGCTAATATTTTCGCTTCTAAAGAGAATTTGGTTGTTTGCGAAGAATATCTCTACTGTTTCGATATCGTCCGTAAAAACAGCTGAAAATTCGCGTAGAGAGCGACTTGGAATGACAACATCAAAATTATCACTATTTTTTTCAAGAGTTAATTTTTTCTGGCTGAGACGATGTGAGTCTGTTGCTACTGTTTTTAATTCTTGATGATTACTTAGGACAAAGTGTACACCAGTCAAGATTGGACGGCTTTCTTGTACACTAGCAGCAAAAGCAGTTTCATTGATAATTTTCTTAAGAAGTTTTGTTTCAAGAACTAGAGGATTACTTGCTGCAATTTCCTGAATACGTGGATACTGTTCGCTGTCTTTTCCTTTCAGAGTAATTTCTGATTTTCCACTTGTTAATACAATCTGATGCTGCTCAATCTCTTTGAAATCAAGAGTCACATCTGGAAGACTAGAAACAACATTGATAAAGAATGAAGCTTCTAGAAGGATAGAACCTAAAGAGTTAATCAAAAGACCTGCATTTTCATCTTTTTGAGAAATGAAATTCTCAATTGAAATTTGACCATTTGATCCAATTAATGTAATTCCTTCGTTAGTCACATCAATTTTAATAGTTGATAAAACAGGAATAGCATTTTTTGAACTAATAGCACGTTTTGTAATATTTAATGAATGCAGGAATAAATTTTTATTAATAGAAAAATGAATCATGGAATCTCCTTTATTTATTTTTATTATTAGAAGGTTAATAGTAATAGTAGACTGTGTGAAATCTGTGGAAAACCAAGTTTAGTTTAGAAAAATCAAGAAGTTATACTTGTTTAAAATTTGTTAATAAATCAGTAAAAATTTAAACACTTATCCACAAGTTATTTAATTTTCTTTTTGATGGTTTCGATTTCTATACGTAATTTATCATCAGTTTCAATCATAGATTTGATTTTTGCATGAGCATGAATGACGGTTGTATGATCTTTACCACCAAATTCTTTTCCGATTTTTGGAAGACTGTTATCAGTTAATTCTCTAGCTAGGTACATAGCAACTTGTCGAGCTAGAACAATATTCTGAACACGTCTAGTTCCCTTCATCTCCTTAACGCTCACATCATAAAATTTTCCGACTTCCTCTTGGATTTTTTCAATCGGAATGACGATCATGGTGCTGACGCTTTGTTTTCGAGCACGTATAGCCTCAGATGCAATATCCACAGTTATAGTGTTGATTTGTTTGACTTTAGCCATGAGACTAATATCTTTGAGCGCACCTTCTAATTCACGTACATTTGAATCAAACTGTCCAGCCAAATATTCGATTGTGTCAGGTTGAAAATGATAATCTAAATCCTCTGTTTTACTATTTAGGATAGCGATACGAGTTTCGAAATCAGGTGGAGTAATATCCGTTGTTAATCCCCATGAGAAGCGCGTGACAAGTCGTTCAGGTAGATTTTCTAGTTGTTCTGGTCTACGGTCACTCGTTAAAACAATCTGTTTATTATTACTGTGAAGTTTGTTGAATGTATTGAAAAATTCATCCTGAGTTTGTACTTTATTTCCACTGAGAGATTGAATATCATCAATAAGAAGGAGATCTAGACTTCGATAGGTTTTTTTAAAATTATCCATATCATTGAGTCTTAAATGATCTAAAAATTCATTAATAAAACTTTCAGCAGGAATATATTTTACACGCGCATTAGGATTTTTTTTGAGTATTTCATTCCCCAAAGCATTGAGCAAGTGAGTTTTCCCTAGACCAGGTCCTCCATATATAAACAGAGGATTATAAGTTAGTCCAGGATCTTCCGAGACGGCTAAAGCAGCAGACTTAGCCCAAATATTTCCATCACCTTGGATAAAATTATCAAAAGTATAGATGTCTCTTAATCCTGTTTCTGAATAGGGTATAGATTTTTTAATTTCTTCCTGTTGATGATTACTGTTTTCAACATTGCTTGCTATATCGGAGGTATTAGAATCTTCTTTAGTCAATACATATTGAGCTTTTATTTCAGTGTCATAGATTTGAAAACCGACAGCTACAATAATATCATTGAGTTTTGTACTCCAAACCATTTCCATTTCAGATCTTGGCAAAAATATGGTAGCTACATTTTCCTCAACCTTTATTAATTCAGCAGGTGTTGCGTAGAAATCAAACATTGATCGTGTCAATCTCTCTTTAGCTAATTCTAAAATCTGATTCCAAAATTGTTTTTCTTTCAACAACAAACTCCTCCTTTTCTAAATGGTGTAATCTTAAACACTATTTTATCACATAGGAAGCAATTTTTCCACAACTTGTGAAAAACAATCCACAATGTTTAAAAGATTTATCCACAACTTGTGGATAAAAGGTCTAGATTTTGATTTAATAGACTTTTTCTATACTAATCCAGTGGATAAGTATGTGAGTTTAGAAAAATAAAATAACAGCCTTATTTCAGGCTGTTAATAAAACGTTGGTATTCTTCTTGATTATGAAAAGAGATAGTTATTTTTCCTGCCTCTTTTTTTTGAAGGACGATTTGGACATCTAATCCCAACAATTTTTTCAAATTTTCTTCTTCTTCTTTGATAAAGTGATCTTTTTCTTTGCTTTTCTTCTTATTTTTTTCTTCTTTAAGTAGATATTCCACCTGCCGAACTGATAAATCCTCTTTCTGAATGCGATTGAGTAAATTTTTTTGTTCTTTCAAAGGTAGTTGGATTAGAAGTCTAGCATGTGCTTGAGACAATTTTCCAGTTTCTACTTCTTTTAAAATAAAATCAGGGAGCGTTAGCAATCGAACAAGATTAGTGATATAAGGGCGTGATTTCCCCATTTTTTCAGCAATGTCTGCATGAGTATATCCTTTATCAATTAAAGATTGATAAGCTTTTGCTTCTTCAATCGGATTTAAGTCTTCTCGTTGTAAATTTTCAATGATTGAGTGAATCATCATTTCCTGATCAGATAATTTTTTGATGATTACAGGAACTTCTGATAGCCCAGCTTCTATCGATGCCCGATACCGTCTTTCTCCAGCTAGGATTTCATATCCGATAACTGGAGATTGACGGACAATAATGGGTTGAATTAACCCATTTTCTTTAATAGATTGGGCAAGTTCTTGAATTTTTTCTTTTGAGAATTCTTTACGAGGTTGATAGGGATTTTTTTGAATATCACTGATACGAATTAGTTTGAGTTCTTCCATATCTCTACAGTATCATATCTTTGATATTCTGTAAAGTAGGTTTACAAATATGTAAACTATTGATTTAAATCACTTGTACTCTTATCTAGTTTGATTGTAGTTTTTTCTTCTTTACCATTACGGTAATAAGTTACAGTTATTTCATCTCCAATAGAGTGACCGTATAGCGCATTTTGCAATTCAGTGGTAGATGAAATCTTGGTATCATCTACTTTTGTGATAACATCATACTGTTGTAAATGTCCATTTGCAGGCATGTTCTTTTGAACAGAACGAACAGCTACACCAGAAGTAACGTTGTCAGGAAGTTTTAATTTTTGTAGGTCAGCAGTGCTAAGGTTTGTCAAATTAATCATGTGGATACCAAGAGCTGGTCGAGTTACTTTTCCATCTTTTTCCAACTGTTTGATAATATTCTTAACATCGTTTGCAGGAATAGCAAAGCCAAGACCTTCTACGGATGTTCCACCATTAGAGGCAATTTTACTTGATGTAATACCGATAACTTGTCCCTGGATATTAATCAAAGGACCTCCAGAGTTACCAGGGTTAATAGCTGTGTCTGTTTGGATGGCATTTGTTGAAATAGCTTGACCATCTTCAGATTTCAAAGAAACGTGTCTGTTCAAGCTTGATACAATACCTTGTGTAACTGTATTTGCATATTCTGAACCCAAAGGACTACCGATTGCGATAGCTGTTTCCCCAACAGATAATTGACTTGAGTCACCAAACTCAGCTACTGTAGAGACCTTTTCTGAAGATATTTTTACTACTGCAATATCAGAATAGGTATCAGAACCAACAATTTCACCTGGTACTTTTGCTCCATCTGCTAGACGAATATCAACTTTTTTAGCTCCACTAATAACGTGAGTGTTAGTTACAAGATAAGCATCATCCCCATCTTTTTTATAAATAACACCAGAACCTTCACTGTTGATTTGTTCAGTGTTTGAATCTGTATCAGTATCATCAGTTCCAACAAAACCACCTTGAGAGTTTTCTGAATAAGTGATAATCGATACAACTGCATCTTTAACTTTATCTACAGCCTGTGTGGTAGAATTTTCATTTTTCGAAGCAGTCTGAGTGACTGCTGCACTATTTTGTTCTCCACTTCCCTGCTTTTGGTTGAACTGAAGAACAGCCAAACTTCCTAATAGACCACTAAAAAAGCTAATAAGAATAACTAGTAAAAGTTGTCCAATTGTTTTTGAAAACTTGTTTAAGTTTTTCATAGAATCCTCCATATTTGATTAATTAGTGAAAGTATAGAATTATTAACTTAATTCTAACTTAAAAAACTTAAGTTTTCAACAATCTGTGGATAATTGTTGAAAATTTTTGAATTTATTATGTTTTTTCACCTTTTTCATTTGTGAATAAGATGTGAATAGAACACGATTATGGTAAAATAGAAGCATGAAAATAAAAATTGTAACAGTTGGAAAACTAAAAGAAAAGTATCTCAAAGATGGAATTGCAGAATATTCTAAAAGAATATCACGATTTGCTGCTGTAGAAATGATTGAATTAGCTGATGAAAAGACACCAGATCGTGCCAGCGATTCAGAAAATGAAAAAATCTTGAATTTAGAAGGAAATCGAATCCTTTCCAAAATTGGGGATAGAGAATTTGTTGTTGTTTTGGCTATTGAAGGGAAGACATTATCTTCTGAAGAATTTAGTAGCCAATTAGAACAAGCTTCTATAAATGGTTATTCAACCTTAACCTTTGTTATCGGTGGAAGTTTAGGATTATCCAATGAAGTGAAAAAACGAGCTAACCTATCAGTAAGTTTTGGCCGTTTAACACTTCCACATCAATTAATGCGTCTAGTTCTTGTAGAACAGATATACCGAGCCTTTACTATCCAACAAGGTTCTCCTTATCATAAATAGGATTGACTATTCTCGATTATTTTGATAAGATAAACTAGTTAGGTCTCATAGCTCAGCTGGATAGAGCATTCGCCTTCTAAGCGAACGGTCGCAGGTTCGAATCCTGCTGGGATCATATACTAGATTTAACGCTGGGGAAACCCAGCGTTTTTTGTAAAAATTGACAGTTCAGGTACAAAAATGTGCAGTTGAGAATGAAATGTTTTAAAATAGACTCCGTTTTGTATAATAAGCTTGTAAGTTAATTTACAAGAAAAAAACAATAAAGGAGAATTTAATATGGAAAAAACAGTTAAATTAGAGCAGTTCAAAAAACTTACAGAAAAAGAATTACAGGAAATCCAAGGTGGGGATAAAAGATTAACTTACTTTATTACTAATCTTTTTCCTAAAAGGAAAAAATAGAAAACATTATAGGGAGACATGATGGATTTATTAAAAATATTCATAGTTATTCTTAATATTTTTATTCTAACAAATAGCTACAAACTAATTTGTAGGGCAACAAAAAAAGAAAGATTTCTATTCATAAGTTGGATTTTTATACTGCAGTCCGTAGTTGAAATTTTCTTTTATTTTGTTTTTTTACATGGGTTAGGTTTAGAAAAACTCATGTTTCCCTTTATTATATATATTTTTCTAAAAGGGTTAAAAAAGTTTGATAAATACAAAGCTATTTTTATCAGTCTGCTATTGTCTTTATTATATCATGGCACTCATACTTTTTTATCCGTAACCATATCCTCTGTTACAGGTGATTCTTTTGTAACCAAATATGAAGATTTGTTTTTTGTAGTAGTTTTATTGCTGACTTATTTTGTAATAAAAAAAATTATTTTTTATTTTCACTTGGAACTCAATTATTTTGATAAAGATTACCTCTATCCATTTTTAAAAAAAGTTATACTTGGTTTCTTTGCTTTACATATTCTATCATTCATTTCAGATATGGTAAGTGCTTATGCGCATTTTAATAGCTTTGGTAGTATTTTAGCAACAATTGTCTTTATTTGCTTACTACTAATCTTCTTTGCTATGAATTCTCATAAGGTACGGGTTGAAAAAGAAATCGCTCTAAAACAGAAAAAATTTGAACAAGAACATTTACAGACATATACAGATGAAATTGTTGGTTTGTACAATGAAATCCGTGGTTTTCGTCATGATTATGCAGGTATGCTTGTCAGTATGCAAATAGCGATTGACAGTAAAGATTTACAGGAAATTGACAGGATTTACAACGAAGTTTTAGTGAAAGCCAATCAAAAACTACGTTCAGATAAGTATACCTACTTTGATTTAAACAATATAGAAGACTCAGCTTTACGAAGTTTGATTGCTCAGTCTATTGTATATGCCAGAAATAATGACGTAGAGTTTACACTAGAAGTAAAGGATATTATCACAAGGTTGTCAATTGATTTACTTGATCTTGTGCGTATTATGAGTGTATTATTGAACAATGCCGTTGAGGGTGCTGCAGAAAGTTCCTCAAAACAAATGGAAGTTGCTGTGATTAAAATGGATTTGGAAACAGTTATCGTGATTCAAAATTCATGTAAAATTACCATGATACCTTCAGAAGATTTGTTTGAACTAGGTTTTTCTACTAAAGGTAGAAATAGAGGAATTGGACTTAATAATGTCAAAGAGATTTTGGATAAGTATGAAAATATCATTTTAGAAACAGAGATGGAAGATAGTACGTTTAGACAGATTATTAGATTTAAGAGAGAGTTTGAATGAAAGTATTAATTTTAGAAGATGTTATTCAACATCAGGTCAGACTAGAAAGAACCCTAGATGAAATTTCAAAGGAATTAAATATTCCTATTTCTTATAAAACAACAGGTAAAGAACGAGAATTTAAGGAATACATCGAAAATGATGAAGTAAACCAGCTTTATTTTCTAGATATTGATATTCATGGAGTTGAGAAAAAAGGATTTGAGGTAGCACAGTTTATTCGTCGCCACAATCCTTATGCAATTATCGTATTTATCACTAGTAGATCAGAATTTGCTACCTTAACTTACAAATATCAAGTATCCGCCTTGGATTTTGTTGATAAAGATATCAATGATGAATTATTTAAGAAACGTATCGAACAGAGTATCTTATATACCAAGAGTATGCTGCTTGAAAATAAAGATGTTGTGGATTATTTTGACTATAACTACAAGGGAAATGATTTGAAAATTCCCTACCATGATATTTTATATATTGAAACAACAGGAGTATCTCATAAGTTAAGGATTATTGGTAAGAATTTTGCCAAAGAATTTTATGGCACTATGGCGGATATTCAAGAAAAAGATAAAGATACTCAAAGATTTTATTCTGCTCATAAATCATTTCTTGTCAATGTAGGAAATATTAGGGAAATTGATCGAAAAAATTTAGAAGTGGTTTTTTATGAGGATCATCGTTGTCCAATTACCCGTCTAAAGGTACGGAAATTAAGAGATATTCTGGAGAAAAAATCTAAAAAGTGATTGACAATTAGTAAGAAATTGATATAATGGTTATATCTGCTACAGATAGATGGTCCGTTGGTCAAGGGGTTAAGACACCGCCTTTTCACGGCGGTAACACGGGTTCGAATCCCGTACGGACTATATTATCCGCCATAGCTCAGTTGGTAGTAGCGCATGACTGTTAATCATGATGTCGTAGGTTCGAGTCCTACTGGCGGAGTTAAACAAAAAGAACACCATTGGTGTTCTTTTTTTGTCTCTAATTTACATCTCCTAACATTTTCATAAGAAAGTTTGTCATTTCTTGTGGACTTTCTTTTTTTCCATGAGCAATCCAGGTTTGGCATACACCAAATAGTGCGTTTGTTAGATAAATACTGCTATACTCTAACTCAATATTGTTTAAATTTAATTGCATAAAGCGTTTTTGGAGGTCAGTACTAAGCATAATGTGAAGTTTATTTCTCAGGAAGTTTTGTATCTCTTTTGTACCATTTTCAGATAGAAGAGCAGCTAGTAAAGGTTCAGACTCTAAGTATTCAAACACTTCTAGAATAGCATCTCTTTTATGATTTGCGTGTTTTTGGAAAATATACTCAAAGGTATGAAAAAGCTTACTTTGGTAATGTTCAATCATATCATACTTATCTTTGTAATGAGTATAAAAACTAGACCGACTAATTCCGGCTTTTTCTGCCAGCTTAATAGTGCTAATTTGATCAAATGGTTGTTCCGTTAATAATTGAACCATGGCGTTCTCAATAGTACGTTTGGTTTTTAAGCGTTTGTTACTTTCTTTCATAGTTCCTCCTTGTGAACAAAAATAGACTAAGTGTCTAAAAATGATAATTTTGACTTGTAAATAAGAATTATTAATGTATAATCTATTATATCAAAATTTTAGACAATATGTGTAAAAAAGGAGACGATATGTTTAAAGAATGGAAAGCAATTTTTAAAAAACCAACCTTTATCATTGTAATGATAGGGATTTCTCTTATTCCTGCTTTATACAACATCATATTTTTATCATCTATGTGGGATCCATATGGCAAATTATCTGAGTTGCCTGTAGCGGTCGTTAATAATGATAAAGAAGCATCTTATAATGGAAACACAATGACTATTGGAAAAGACATGGTGTCCAATTTAGAGCAAAATAAATCATTAGATTTTCATTTTGTCAGTGAAGAAGAAGGTAAGAAGGGTCTAGAAGACGGTGATTACTATATGGTAGTAACTTTACCAAGTGACTTATCTGAAAAGGCTGCTTCTATTCTATCAGATCACCCAGAACAAATGAATATTAACTATCAAACTTCTAGTGGGCATAGTTTCATTGCAAGTAAGATGAGTGATTCTGCCATGACACAGTTAAAACAGAATGTTTCTGCTAATGTAACCGAAACCTATACGAAAGCTTTATTTCAAAAGATGGGAGATTTAAAATCTGGTTTAACGAAGGCAGCTGATGGAAGTGAACAATTGGCCAATGGGGCTAGTCAGTTAGCTGTAGGAAGTCAGACATTGTCTTCTAATCTTGATACTTTAGCTAGTTCAAGTTTAACCTTTTCTGATGCACAAATCAATTCACAAAAGGGTTGACAACGTATGTAACAGGAGTAAAGCAACTGAATAGTGGCTTAGGTACATTTAATGATGGTTTACAGAACTATACAAGTGCAGTTTCACAGGTTGACACTGGACTTAATCAATTATCTTCCAAGACTCCAGAATTAGTAGCAGGTGTCAATCAGCTAAATACTGGAATGAAGTCATATGTAGGAGGAGTTTCGCAACTGAATACAGGTCTCAATCAATTTTCAGTTGGTGTCAATGCTTACACAAGCGGTGTTGACAAACTATCTATTGGGGCAAATCAATTATCTAGTCAATCAGATACATTGAGAGACGGTATTACCCAATTAAATAAAGGGATTAAAGAAATTTCGACTCAATTGAATACTTCATCTCAACAAAAAGAGGAAATCACTCAATTAGCAACTAGTTTAGATGAATTGAATAAAGCACTTCAAGCTGTAACTATTTCAGATAATACTGAACTTAAAAGTACAATATCTAATGATTTAACGAATATATCTACTCTTGCTCAAACTATTGTGACTAATAGTCAAACAGAGCAAGAGAAAACTCTTACCAATCTTCAAGCAACAGCAACTTATCAATCTCTTACTGATACTCAGAAACAAGAACTGACTGCAGCTGTTTCAAATAATTCTAATTCTACGATAGAGTCAGCAAAAGCAATTTTAACGACGGTAGGAGATTTAAAAGAAAATTTGGGAAGTGTAAACCAACCAGTCTCTAATCTATCTACTTTACAGACTAAAGCAAATCAAGTATTACCTGTGGCGTCTAGTTCCTTGACATCTATGTCAAGTGGATTTACACAGTTGCAAAATGCTGTAGATAATAAGTTAGTTCCTGGAAGTCAATCGATTGAAAATGGAGTTAATGATTATACTAAAGGGCTGGATACCATTTCTTTAGGTGTAAACCAACTAAATGAAAAGAATACAACTTTAACAACAAGTTTGGATCAATTGGTTTCTGGATCAGGTAAGTTGACAGAAAACTCTTCAACCTTGACAACTGGTTTGGATTCGCTAGCTGGGAAAACTCCAGAACTAGTAACAGGTATCGAAAAACTCTCATCTGGTTCTAGCCAATTAAATAGTAAGAGTTCAGACTTAATTGCAGGACTGGATAAAATACAGCTAGGTTCTAGTCAATTAACAGATAAATCGAGTCAATTGCTTTCAGCTAGCTCTCAGTTAGAAAGTGGAGCAATGAAAATTGCTGATGGTGCTGGAAAACTAGCAGATGGTGGAACAACTTTAACTGCTGGTATTGAAAGTCTGCAAGTAGGATCTACAGGACTAGGAGAAGGATTAAATAGTGCTAGCAATCAACTAAAAACAGCATCAACAGAGCCTAACAATGCAGAAGTATTATCTGAGCCCTTGAGTATTTCAAAAACAGACAATGATCAGGTTCCTGTAAATGGGATTGCTATGGCTCCTTATATGATATCTGTTGCCCTCTTTGTTGCTGCGTTATCAACAAATATGATTTTTGCTAAGTTACCTTCAGGTCGTCATCCTGAAAGTCGTTGGGCTTGGGTTAAATCTCGTTTCGAAATAAATGGAGTTATAGCTGTTTTAGCAGCTGTCTTAGTCTATGGAGGAGTTCATCTTATCGGTCTAACGGCAAATCATGAAATGAGAACCTTGTTCTTGATCATCATCGCAAGTTTGACATTTATGTCTATGGTAACCGCGTTAACGACATGGAATAGTCGTTTAGGTGCTTTCTTCTCTCTTATTTTACTATTATTACAATTAGCATCAAGTGCAGGAACTTATCCGCTTGCTTTGACTAATGATTTCTTTAAGGCTGTCAATCCTTGGTTACCAATGAGTTATTCAGTTTCAGGATTGAGACAAACGATTTCTATGACAGGGAATATTCATTATCAGGTAATTTTCCTTCTCGTAACTTTAATTCTATTCATAGGATTAGGTATGCTTGCTTATCAACCTAAAAAACTGGAAGAAGATTAAAAAAATCGACCAATTTGGTCGATTTTTTATGTGCATGAATCTTGTCAAGAATTTATAAATCTAATAATAGAATGTTTCACGTGAAACAATGAATAGGTTGAATAGAATCAGATTGACAGAACTATCAACTAAAAATTCATAAGAAATAAAAAAACTCAGTTGGGCTCCCAACTGAGTTTTTTTTTAAGTTCTACCTAATCTTTCCAAAGTTCTTTGACTTTTGCTTGAACTTCAGCATTTTCTAAGAATTCATCATAGGTTTCATCAATACGATCGATGACGCCGTTTTTAGATAAGACAATAATGTGGTTAGCCAAAGTTTGAATAAACTCATGGTCGTGACTGGCAAAGATGATGGACTCTTTAAAGTTTTTCAATCCATCGTTCAAGCTTGAGATAGATTCCAAGTCTAAGTGATTTGTAGGATCGTCAAGTACAAGAACGTTTGACTTTAAAAGCATGAGTTTTGAAAGCATCACGCGCACCTTTTCTCCCCCAGACAAGACGTTTACAGGTTTGTTAACTTCGTCTCCAGAGAAGAGCATACGACCTAGGAAACCACGCAAGAAAGTGTTGTCATCTTCTTCTTTACTTGCGAATTGACGGAGCCAGTCAAGGATAGATTCATTGCCAGCAAAATCAGCTGAATTGTCTTTTGGCAAGTAAGAGCGACTAGTTGTAACTCCCCACTTGACAGTCCCTTCATAGTCAATTTCACCCATAATGGCACGAATCAAGGCAGTTGTTTGGATGTCATTTTGTCCGATAAGAGCTGTCTTGTCACCTGGACGCAAGATGAAGCTGATGTTGTCAAGAATAGTTTCACCGTCAATCTTTACAGATAGATTTTCTACTGTCAAGAGGTCGTTCCCAATTTCACGTTCAGCTTTAAAGCTGATAAATGGGTATTTACGACTAGAAGGAACAATTTCCTCTAGCTCAATCTTGTCAAGCATTTTTTTACGTGAAGTTGCTTGTCTTGATTTAGAAGCATTAGCAGAGAAACGAGCAACGAATTCTTGAAGTTGTTTGATTTTTTCTTCTGCTTTAGCATTACGGTCTGCTAGTAATTTAGCAGCAAGCTCAGAAGACTCCTTCCAGAAGTCGTAGTTTCCGACATAGAGTTTGATTTTTCCAAAGTCAAGGTCAGCCATGTGAGTACATACTTTATTCAAGAAGTGACGGTCGTGAGATACGACAATGACAGTATTATCAAAGTCGATTAGGAAATCCTCTAGCCAAGTGATGGATTGAATATCCAGACCATTGGTTGGCTCGTCCAAAAGAAGGACATCTGGTTTACCGAAGAGGGCTTTAGCAAGGAGAACCTTTACTTTGTCGCCATTTGCTAGTTCACTCATATTTTGGTAATGAAGTTCTTCTGGAATATTCAAATTTTGTAAGAGTTGTGAAGCTTCACTCTCAGCTTCCCAACCACCTAGTTCAGCGAATTCTCCTTCAAGTTCAGCTGCGCGAACACCATCTTCTTCTGAAAAATCTTCTTTCATATAAATGGCGTCTTTTTCTTTCATGATGTTGTATAGTTTTTCATTACCCATGATAACAACATCAATAACACGTTCATCTTCGTAGTCAAAGTGATTTTGACGAAGTACTGAAAGACGTTCGTCTGGTCCAAGAGAGATATGCCCAGTTGTCGGTTCAATATCTCCAGCTAAGATTTTTAAAAAGGTTGATTTTCCAGCACCGTTGGCCCCAATCAAACCATAGGTATTTCCTTCTGTAAATTTGATGTTTACATCATCAAAAAGTTTACGATCACTAAAACGTAGTGAAACATCAGATACTGTTAGCAAAGTTTTTCTCCTATTATATGTAATACTCTAATTCTACTAGAAAATCACCAATTATTCAAATTTTTATTTGTCAATTTTTTGTAAACAAAGTTGACAACCTCTTTACGATTGAAAGGGGTAATATCTCTATTGTTTCGATAAAAAATTATCTGTCTTTTTATTAAAAAAATGCTATAATTGAAAGGACCATATCAAAGGAGAATAAGATGAGTAAACCCATTATTTTAACAGGAGATCGTCCAACGGGGAAATTACACATTGGGCACTACGTTGGTAGTTTGAAAAATCGTGTCTTACTACAAGAAGAAAATAAATATGACATGTTTGTTTTTTTAGCTGACCAGCAAGCACTAACAGACCATGCAAAAGATCCACAAACTATTGTAGAGTCTATTGGGAATGTTGCTTTGGACTATCTTGCAGTGGGATTAGATCCTAATAAAGCAACGATTTTCATTCAAAGCCAGATTCCAGAATTGGCAGAGCTCTCTATGTATTATATGAACCTAGTTTCATTAGCTCGCTTGGAACGAAATCCAACCGTAAAGACTGAAATTGCTCAAAAAGGCTTTGGTGAAAGTATTCCAACTGGATTTTTAGTTTATCCTGTTGCGCAAGCAGCAGATATTACAGCATTTAAGGCTAACTTGGTTCCAGTAGGGAATGATCAAAAGCCGATGATTGAACAAACACGTGAAATTGTGCGTTCTTTCAACCATACCTATAACTGTGATGTTTTAGTAGAACCAGAAGGAATTTACCCTGAGCACGAAGGTGCGGGACGTTTACCAGGTCTTGATGGTAATGCCAAAATGTCGAAATCACTTAATAATGGAATTTACTTAGCTGATGATGCAGATACTTTGCGTAAAAAAGTAATGAGTATGTATACAGATCCAGACCATATTCGTGTTGAGGATCCAGGTAAGATTGAAGGAAATATGGTTTTCCATTACTTGGACGTATTCGGTCGACCTGAGGATGCTCAAGAAATTGCTGAAATGAAGGAACATTATCAACGTGGAGGCCTTGGTGATGTTAAGACCAAACGTTACCTACTTGAAATCCTAGAACGTGAACTTGGTCCAATCCGTGAACGCCGCCTAGAATATGCTAAAGATATGGGTGAGGTTTATAATATGCTCCAAAAAGGTAGTGAAAAAGCTCGAGAAGTTGCTGGGCAAACACTATCAGAAGTAAAAGCTGCAATGGGTCTAAATTACTTTCACTAATGGATAAAATATGAACTATAAAACTATTTCTGCTTTAAAATAAGAGGGATAGTTTTTTATTTATTCTCTTATAAATTTAATTGACAAATTTTCATAGAATGGTATGATAGATACAATACAAAAAGCGTTTAGCTCAATAAAGAAAGAAAAGAGGAAACTTCAATGTCTAATTGGGACACTAAATTTTTGAAAAAAGGTTTTACCTTTGATGATGTATTGCTAATTCCAGCAGAGAGTCATGTGTTGCCTAATGATGCGGATTTAACAACAAAATTAGCAGATAATTTGACTTTAAATATCCCAATTATTACAGCTGCAATGGACACTGTAACAGAAAGCCAAATGGCCATTGCAATCGCGCGTGCAGGTGGACTTGGAGTTATCCATAAAAACATGTCTATTGAGCAACAAGCTGACGAAGTTCGTAAGGTAAAACGTTCTGAAAATGGTGTTATCATTGATCCATTCTTCTTGACCCCTGAACATACAATCGCTGAAGCAGATGAACTCATGGGCCGTTACCGTATCAGTGGTATCCCAGTGGTTGAAACTCTAGAAAACCGTAAGTTAGTTGGTATTTTGACCAATCGAGATTTGCGTTTCATTTCTGACTACAACCAACCAATTTCAAAACACATGACTAGTGAAAACCTAGTTACTGCTCCGGTTGGTACAGATTTAAAAACTGCTGAGAGTATTCTTCAAGAACACCGTATTGAAAAACTACCTCTAGTTAACGAAGAGGGTCGTCTTTCTGGTTTAATCACCATTAAAGATATTGAAAAAGTGATTGAGTTCCCAAATGCGGCAAAAGATGAATTCGGTCGTCTTCTAGTTGCTGGTGCGGTAGGTGTTACTTCTGACACATTTGAACGTGCAGAAGCCCTCTTTGAAGCAGGAGCTGATGCTATTGTTATCGATACTGCCCATGGTCACTCAGCGGGTGTACTTCGTAAAATCGCTGAAATTCGTGCTCATTTCCCGGACCGTACACTGATTGCTGGGAACATCGCTACTGCTGAAGGTGCGCGTGCTCTTTATGATGCAGGTGTTGACGTTGTTAAAGTCGGTATTGGCCCAGGTTCAATCTGTACAACTCGTGTTATTGCTGGTGTAGGAGTTCCCCAGGTAACAGCAATTTACGATGCAGCAGCAGTTGCTCGTGAATATGGCAAAACAATTATTGCTGATGGTGGAATCAAATATTCTGGAGATATTGTAAAAGCTCTTGCTGCTGGAGGAAACGCAGTGATGCTCGGATCAATGTTTGCAGGAACAGATGAAGCTCCAGGTGAAACTGAAATCTTCCAAGGGCGGAAGTTCAAGACATACCGCGGTATGGGTTCAATCGCTGCTATGAAGAAGGGTTCAAGCGACCGTTACTTCCAAGGTTCTGTCAATGAAGCAAACAAACTGGTTCCAGAAGGAATCGAAGGTCGTGTTGCTTATAAAGGTGCAGCAGCTGATATTGTTTTCCAAATGATTGGTGGTATTCGTTCTGGTATGGGTTACTGTGGTGCTGCTAACTTAAAAGAATTACATGACAATGCTCAGTTTATCGAAATGTCAGGTGCTGGTCTAAAAGAAAGCCATCCACACGATGTGCAAATCACTAATGAAGCACCAAACTATTCAATGTAATAAAAAAATCTCCTGTTAAACGGGAGATTTTTTTTACATAGATGTAAAGTTTAATTTACAGTCAATTGACCATTATCTACTGTAAAGACGCTCAAGTTATCAGGCAAGTTTTGAAGATGGTCTAAACTAGTAGTTGTAATAAACGTTTGAATGTTATGAGAAATAGTTTCTAATAATTTAAGTTGACGAGTATTGTCAAGTTCACTCATGACATCGTCAAGCAAAAGAATGGGAGATTCTTTGGTAATGCTCTCCATCAATTCGATTTCAGCAAGTTTTATAGAAAGCACCAAGCTACGATGTTGCCCTTGACTTCCGAAACTTGCTTCCATTCCATTAATCATGAAAATCATATCATCCCGATGAGGACCAACTCCAGTATTCTTCTTAAATAAATCTCTGGATCTACTTTTTTGAAGTGCTATATGGAAAGATTCAGCCAAATGTTTCTTGTCAACAAAGTTTACAGAAGGGTGATAATAGATTGACAGTTCTTCCAACTGATCTGAGATGTCAAAATGTTTTTTCTTGCCAAAGAGTTCCATTTTCTGGATAAAGTCAGCTCGATGATTCATTACACGACAGCCATACTCTACCAGTTGGTCATCAAGAACAGATAGGAAAGTCTCATCTATGTTTTGTGTAGATTTGAGATAGGTATTTCTCTGTTTAAGGACGTGGTTATAACTTGACAGGTCTGACAAGTAAATCGGTTTGATTTGCCCTAATTCTATGTCAATGAATTTACGACGAATGGCCGGAGCGCCTTTGACAAGTTGTAAATCTTCTGGAGCGAATAAGACAACATTCATATGACCAATATAGTCTGATAGGCGAGCTTGTTTTAAGTAATTCACTTTAGTAATTCGCCCTTTTTGTGTGAGGTCGATTTCAAGTGGAATGGTTGCTGTTTTCTTTTGTAAGATTCCAGAAACTTGCAGTTGTTCTTCTTCAAATTGAATTAAATTTTTATCAGTCTTAGTTCGATGACTTCTCGTTAAGGCTAAAAAGTAAATACTTTCAAGAAGATTGGTTTTTCCTTGAGCGTTTCGGCCAACAAATACATTTAATTTTGGATTAAAATTAACTTCGACATCTCGATAGTTACGAAATTGTTTAATGGATAGATTTTTCAGCCACATATTTATCTACCTGGGAAACGTGGTGTAGGTTTTGTTTTTGTTGCTTGAGCTTTTTTTGTTGGCTTTTTTTGAACTTTTTTATTCATTTCCTTGACAAGCTTAGCTACACGTTCTTTCTCAAGTTTTTCTAGACGAAACTCCTCTAGTTCTTCTGATGTTGGTTTAACTAGAATAATTTGAGTTTTTAAATCAGGAATTTCAATAGAATCCCCGATTCTAATTTTCTTGCCTCGACGATTCTCTAATTCTCCATTAAAATATACAAGATGGTCCGCTAAAAAAGATTTAATAGCACCGCCACTTTGGATGATTCCAAGATCTTTCAAAAGAGCTTGGAGAGTAATAAATTCTTCAAATAATTTGTATTCCATAGTTCACCTCAATCTTTGGTATTATACCATATTTTGCACAAAATAGTTGAGAAGAAACAACTGATATGAAAACGATTTTAATTTCAAAAGAGTCAAAGAGAACGGGAAAAATTTTCGTTTTCATGGTATAATAGAACTCTATGTAAAAGGAGGTAAAATATGGAGTTATTCCCTGGAATTGCAGTGCATTTTATCCAATCTAAAAAGTTTAAGACAAATAAAATAACCATGCGTTTCACAGCTCCATTATCTCTGGATTTAATTTCTGGTCGCATGCTAAGTGCCAGTATGCTTGAAACTGCTAATAAAGGCTATCCAACTGCTCAGGTTCTTAGAAAACATCTGGCAGCATTGTATGGAGCAGATTTGTCAACTCATGCGTATAGAAGGGGGCAAAGTCACTTAGTAGACGTGAGTTTGACTTATGTTCGAGATGAATTTTTAAGTAAGAAGAACGTATTAACTGCTCAGATTTTAGAATTATTGTATCAAGTCATATTTAATCCATTGTCAAATGAAGATGAATTTGACGACAATGCCTTTGAAATTGAAAAAAAACAATTGTTGGCGAGATTAGAATCAGAATTAGAGGATCCTTTCTTCTTTGCCCATAAAGAATTGGATCAGTTGTTTTTCCAAGAGGAATCAATGCAGTTAGTTCCTAGAGATTTAATTGCCAGAATTTCCGAAGAGACTTCTAAATCTTGCTATTCAAGTTTTCAAAAAATGCTGAAGGAAGATAGAATTGATTTATTCTTTTTAGGTGATTTTAATGAAATTGAAGTCTTAGAAAACTTGAAGAAATTTAACTTGACAGGTCGTAAAGAAACTGTAAACATTCAATATCAGCAAGGTTATTCAAATGTTCTTAGAGAAGGAATTGCTAGAAAAAACCTAGGTCAGTCTATTCTAGAAATGGGTTATCATAGCACAATTGGTTATGGAGATGATCAAAAGATGGCCTTGCTTCTTGTGAATGGTTTGCTTGGAGCTTTCCCGCACTCTAAATTGTTTACTCAAGTTAGGGAAAAGGAAGGTTTGGCCTACACTGTTTCTAGTCACTTAGATCTCTTTAGTGGATTTTTAAGATTGTTTGCTGGGATAAATCGTCAAAACCGAAACAAGGTAAGAAAATTGATGAATGATCAGTTGTTAGCTATCAAAAATGGTAGATTTACAGATGCTGAAGTTAATCAAACTAAGGAAATGATTCGTAGGACGATGTTGTTGAGTCAGGATAATCAAGATTCGATTATAGATAGAGAACACTTAAGCCTCTTTTTTGGTAAATCGGTTTTAGACCTGGATACTTTGATAGAGAGCCTAGAGCAAGTTGACAAGGATGAAATCTGTAGGGTGGCATCTAGTTTGAAATTGCAGGCTATCTATTTTATGGAAGGAGCAGAATGACTAGAGTTACTTTTCAAGAGAAATATTATCCTGCTGTAAAGGAAACTCTTTATCAAGCAAAATTAGAAAACGGATTGACAGTTTCTTTACTTCCTAAAAATGATTTTAACGAAGTTTATGGTGTAGTAACTGTCTATGTTGGTTCAGTTGACACTGAGTTTACAGCTAGAGATAGTAAAAAGAAAACATATCCTAAGGGGATTGCTCATTTTTTAGAACATAAACTTTTTGAAAGAGAAAATTCTGAAGATATCATGGCTGCATTTACCAAATTAGGTGCAGATAGTAACGCCTTTACAAGCTTTACAAATACAAGTTATCTTTTTTCAACCTCTGACAATGTGGCTGAGTGTTTGGACTTGCTTGACGAGCTTGTTACTAGCTTTAACATTACTGAAGAATCTGTTGAACGAGAAAAGGATATTATTCAACAAGAACGCGAAATGTATCAGGATGATCCTGATTCTTGCTTGTTCTTTAAAACACTTGCAAATCTATATCCGGCAACTCCACTAGCTTCAGATATTGTTGGGACTGAAGATTCGATAGAAGATATTAGTTTAGAGGATCTACGAGATAATTTTGATGAATTTTACACTCCTGTCAATAGCCAAATTTTCCTCGTTGGAAATTTTGATTTAGAGTTGATACAGAATTATTTCTTGCAAAAGGATGTTGGAGGTTGTATAGTTCAAAATCCAAAAGAACTAATCGCTTTACACCCTGTAAAGAAGGTTGAGAGCATTCGTATGGATGTTGCATCACCTAAATTAGCAATAGGAGTTCGAACGAATTCTGATATGGGTCATCAGGACTGCTATCGATATAGCGTTCTATTAAGAGCGTTATTTACGATGATGTTTGGTTGGACCTCTAAAAGATTTCAGAGTTTGTATGAAACTGGGAAATTAGATTCTTCATTATCTTTAGAAATTGAGATCAATCGACGTTTTAACTTTTTGATGTTGACTATGGATACAAAGGAACCTGTGGCTATTTCGCATCAATTCCGAAAGGCAATTCAGAATTTTGCTACTGATTCGGATGTATCAGAGGAACATCTTGATTTAATCAAAAGTGAAATTTATGGAGAATTTATCCATAGTATGAACTCTTTAGAATTTATTGCGACCCAATATCAGTCACATTCTGACGAAACAACCCTGTTTGATTTACCAAAGATTATACAGGAAATGACCTTGGATGATGTTCTTGAGGTAGGACATCATTTTATCGATAATAGTGAAATAGTTGAATTTACAATTTTTCCACTATAGCCATCGAAATATAAAATAAACTAGAAAGAAGGCATGGTAAGTATGAGAAAAAAAACAATTGGTGAAGTGTTACGTTTAGCAAGAATCAATCAAGGTTTGAGTTTAGAGGAATTGCAGCGCAAGACAGACATTCAACTGAATCTGCTTGAGGCTTTAGAATCAGATGATTTCGACCAATTGCCAAGCCCTTTTTATACACGTTCTTTTTTGAGGAAGTATGCTTGGGCAGTTGAGTTGGATGAAAATCTTGTTTTAGACGCATATGATTCAGGGAGTATGATTACCTATGAGGAAGTTGATGTTGATGAGATAGAACTATCAGGTCGTAGACGTTCTAATCGCAAGAAACGTTCCTTGCTCCCTCTGTTTTACTTTATTCTCTTCTCCTTATCTATTATCATTTTTGTTTCTTATTATGTTTGGAATTACATTCAAACACAACCGACAGCAACAACTTCAGCCAACTATAATGTTGTGACTACGACAACAAGTGCAACAAGTAGTGAAACAACAACTAGCAATCAAACCACTAGTCCATCAAGTTCGAGCGACGCATCAACTGTGACGGTTTCTGGTCAGGGAGATGTTATATCGGTAGAATATAAAACTGCTAAAGATACTGCCGAACTTCAACTATCTGTGACGGATGCAACAAGCTGGATTAGTGTTTCAGATACTGAATTGGCCGGAGGAACTACTCTTGAGCCTAATAATAAGATGGCCAAAACAACAGTTTCTAAAGGCTCTCCAGTAACTATCACATTAGGTGTTGTCAAAGGCGTGAAAATCAAGATCGATAATCAGGAAATCGATACTTCAAAATTAACTGGTCAAACTGGCTGGATTACATTGAAATTAAGTTCAAATTAAGGAAGGATAACATGAAAAAAGAGAATATTCCTAACATACTTACGCTTGGTAGAATTTTATTTATTCCGATTTTTGTTCTCCTTCTATCAGTTGGACAGTCTCCTGTGTTACATAAAACAGCAGCAATTATTTTTGCCGTTGCCAGTATCACTGACTATCTAGATGGCTATTTAGCTAGGAAATGGCAAGTAGTTAGCAATTTTGGGAAATTCGCAGATCCAATGGCAGATAAGTTGTTAGTTATGTCGGCATTTATCATGCTAGTAGGTCTAAATATGGCTCCTGCTTGGGTAGTAGCTGTTATCATTTGCCGAGAACTTGCAGTTACTGGGTTGCGCCTACTCTTAGTTGAAACTGGTGGAACTGTTTTAGCTGCAGCAATGCCAGGAAAAATCAAAACATTTAGCCAGATGTTTGCGATTATCTTCTTGTTATTTCATTGGACTTTACTTGGCCAGATAACTCTTTATATCGCTTTGTTCTTTACAGTTTATTCTGGTTATGATTACTTCAAGGGAAGCGCGTATTTGTTTAAAGGAACCTTTCGCTAGATATGGAATCGATTATTGAAATTAAGAATCTGTCATTTCGATACCAGACAGATCAAGAACACTATGATGTTCATAACATTTCGTTTCACGTTAAACGTGGAGAATGGTTGTCTATCGTTGGTCATAATGGTAGTGGAAAATCAACAACTGTTCGCTTGATTGACGGTTTGCTAGAAGCGGAATCTGGAGAAATTTGGATAGACGGTGATTGCCTAACTCCGGAAAACGTCTGGGAAAAAAGACGTAAGATTGGTATGGTATTTCAAAATCCTGATAACCAATTCGTGGGGGCAACCGTAGAAGATGACGTTGCTTTTGGACTAGAAAATCAAGGGATTCCACTTGAAGAGATGGAGGTTCGAGTTACTGAAGCTTTGTCATTAGTTGGGATGGCTGAATTTTCTAAAAAGGAACCAGCTCGCTTGTCAGGTGGCCAAAAACAGAGAGTGGCTATCGCAGGAGTTGTTGCTCTGCGACCAGACATTTTAATTTTGGATGAAGCTACAAGCATGTTGGATCCAGAGGGGCGTCTAGAGTTGATTAAGATCGTCCAAAAGATTCGCCAAGATCACCAAATGACAGTAATCTCCATTACGCATGACCTAGATGAGGTGGCCATGAGTGACCGTATTTTGGTGATGAAAAAAGGAGAAATCGAGTCAACTAGTACTCCTAGAGAACTATTTTCTAGGTCAGATTTAGATCAAATTGGTTTAGATCAACCCTTTGTCAACCAATTAAAAGAATCGCTACGTACTAGTGGCTTGAAATTACCAGAGCACTACCTGACCGAAGAGGAGCTCGAGGAGGCTTTATGGGAATTATTCTAGACAATGTGAGTTATACGTATCAGGAAGGAACACCCTTTGCCTCAGCTGCCTTGTCCGATGTTAATTTGTCAATAGAGGATGGATCTTATACAGCAATTATTGGGCATACAGGAAGTGGGAAATCTACAATTCTTCAACTTTTGAATGGTTTGTTGGTTCCCACAAAGGGAAGTGTTCGTGTCTTTGATACATTAATTACATCAACATCCGTCAATAAGCAAATTCGTCAAATTCGCAAACAAGTGGGCTTAGTCTTTCAGTTTGCAGAAAATCAAATCTTTGAGGAGACTGTCTTAAAAGATGTGGCTTTTGGACCTCAAAATTTTGGAGTTTCTGTAGAAGAGGCAGAAGCTATTGCGCGTGAAAAACTAGCTTTAGTAGGAATTGATGAGTCACTCTTTGGACGTAGTCCCTTTGAGCTTTCAGGCGGACAAATGAGAAGGGTTGCGATTGCTGGTATTTTGGCGATGGAGCCTAGCATTTTGGTCTTAGATGAGCCAACAGCTGGTTTGGATCCAATTGGTCGAAAAGAGTTAATGGCCTTGTTTAAAAAACTTCATCAGGATGGTATCACGATTGTTTTAGTGACCCATCTGATGGATGACGTGGCCGAATTTGCTGACCAAGTTTATGTGATGGAAAAAGGAAAGTTGGTCAAGAGTGGGAAGCCAAGTCTTGTTTTTCAAAATGTCGAATTCATGGAGAAAATCCAATTAGGTGTTCCAAAAATCACAAGATTTGCTCAAAGGCTAGCTGAACGAGGGGTTTCTTTTAAACAATTGCCGATAACGATAGAGGAGTTTAAGGAGTTCATCAATGGATAATATGATTTTAGGTCGTTACATACCAGGAAATTCGATTGTTCATCGTTTGGATCCTCGTAGTAAGTTAGTGGCAATGATTTTATTGATTATGATCGTTTTTTGGGCCAATAATCCAATAACTAATCTGATCCTTTTCGTTGTAACAGGTATATTTGTAGCCTTATCTGAGGTTCCCTTATCCTTTTTCATAAAAGGTTTGCGGTCCATGTTTTTTCTGATTGCTTTTACAACCCTTTTTCAACTTTTCTTTATCTCTGGTGGAGATGTCTTGTTCGAGATGGGGTTTATTAAAATCACGAGTCATGGCATTGAGCAGGCGGGAATCATTTTTTGCCGCTTTGTGTTGATTATCTTTTTCTCAACTTTGCTTACCTTGACAACCATGCCATTAAGCTTGGCTACAGCAGTTGAATCCTTGCTTGGACCCTTGAAAAGATTTAAGGTTCCTGTTCATGAAATCGGACTCATGTTGTCTATGAGTTTACGTTTTGTACCAACCTTAATGGATGATACGATTCGAATTATGAACGCTCAAAAGGCGCGTGGTGTTGATTTTGGAGAAGGGAATATAATCCAAAAAGTTAAGGCTATGATTCCTATTTTGATTCCTTTATTCGCTACGAGTTTGAAACGAGCGGATTCTCTTGCTACAGCCATGGAGGCTAGAGGATATCAAGGTGGGAACGGACGTAGTCAGTACCGACAGTTGAATTGGATGAATAAAGATAGTGTGGCCTTACTCCTGGTATGTGTGTTGGGTTTGATTCTATTTTTGTTGAAATCCTAAAGTGAAGTATAGAATGAGATAGGGTAGAGGTATGAACCGTTTTAAAAAATCAAAATATATCATTGTTCTATTTGTCGTTATACTAGTAGTTTCTGTTCTTTTAGTAATGACGAAATCAAGTACAGTTGTGACAAAAGCTGGAGATGGCATTTCTCTGATAGATAGAATTGTGCAAAAACCATTTCAATGGTTAGAATCTACAAAGTCAGATTTAGGAAATTTGACGAGGGCTTACAATGAGAATGAAACTCTCAAAAAAGAATTCTATCAAATGGAAAAGGAAAAGAATGAAGCAGATCGCTTAAAAGAAGAAAATGAACAACTGCGTCAATTACTAGATATGAAGTCAAAATTGAATGCGACTAAACTAATTGCTGCGGATGTTATCATGAGAACTCCGGCGACTTGGAAACAAGAATTAACAGTTAATGTTGGTTCGCAACAAGGTGTAACAACTAGTATGCTTGTTGTTTCTAGTGGAGGATTGGTTGGAAGCGTTGAAAAAGTAGAAGACAACTCAACTGTGGTCAATTTATTAACAAATGCTGAAAATACAGAGAAAATTTCTGTTAAAATTCAGCATGGATCTAGTAGTATTTATGGTATTATCGTTGGCTATGACAAGGAAAAAGAACTACTGAAAATTAGTCAGCTAAATAATAGTGGAGATATTAGTCAAGGTGATAAAGTGGTAACTGGAGGTTTGGGGAACTTCAATGTCACAGACATTCCTGTAGGAGAAGTCGTATCTGTGACCCCTACCAATGATTATCTGACAAGAGAAGTTATGGTCAAAATGCATGCTGATCCAATGAATCTTAAAGTCGTAGAGTTAGTGGGGAATCCATCATGAGACTTTTTAAGCAAATAGGGATGTTTTTGCTCTTGCCCGTAATCATTTTAATAGATAGCCACTTAGGACAATTTGTAAATAGCTTTTTTCCACATCTTCAAATTGTAAGCCACTTTATTTTCATCTTCTTATTATTCGAAACAATAGAAGTATCAGAATATCTATTTTTGGCCTATTGCTTGGTTCTAGGACTTATATACGATATCTATTTCTTCCATCTGATAGGGATAGCCAGTCTTCTTTTTGTGATTATTGGAGCAATCGTATATAAAAGCAACTCTGTTATTTTGTTAAATAGATGGACAAGATTATTAGCTATTTTAATGATGACTTTTACATTTGAATTTGGTAGCTTTATCCTAGCACACGTGGTAGGATTGACTGCAGAAAATCTACCTGTTTTTATAGTTTATAGTCTGGGTCCTACTATGATATTGAATTTTATATGGATGATAGTTTTCCAATATATTTTTGAAAAAATATATCTATAAGAAAGAAACAAAACTGTAATAAAGGCGTAATATTTATTAGGCCTTTTTTTGGTATACTAGTAATGTCTTTTTAAAGAAGGAGTATTTATACATATGAAGAAAAAAATTCTAGCATCACTTTTGTTAAGTACAGTATTGGTTTCACAAGGAGCTGTTCTTTCAAGTGTTAAAGCTAACACAACAGATGAAAAAATTGCAGCTCAAGATAGCAAAATTAGTGAGTTGACAACGCAACAAAAGGAAGCTCAAAAACAAGTTGATGAGATTCAAACTCAAGTTACAGCTATTCAAACAGAACAAGAAAAGTTGCAAACTGAGAATGAAACTCTTCAAGAAGAATCTAAAAAACTTGAAGGTGAAATCACAGAGCTTTCAAAAAATATCGTAGCTCGTAATGAATCGCTTGAAAACCAAGCTCGTAGTGCACAAACTAACGGAACTGCTACAAGCTACATTAATACAATTATTAACTCTAACTCAATCACAGAAGCTATTTCTCGTGTAGCAGCTATGAGTGAAATTGTATCAGCTAACAACAAAATGTTGCAACAACAAAAAGAAGATAAAAAAGCTATTGCTGAGAAACAAGTTGCTAACAATGAAGCAATCAACACAGTTATTGCCAACCAACAAACACTTGCAGATGACGCCCAAGCTTTGACAACAAAACAAGCTGAATTGAAAGTGGCTGAGTTGAATCTTGCAGCAGAAAAAGCTACTGCAGAAAGTGAAAAAGCTACCTTGCTAGAGAAAAAGGCGGCAGCTGAGGCAGAAGCGAAAGCAGCGGCAGAAGCAGAAGCAGCTTACAAAGCTCAACAAACAAGTCAACAACAAACAGTTGCAGCTTCAGCAAACACAACATTTGCAGCACAAGTACAAGCAACTTCAAGTTCTTCATCTTCATCAGATGATGACTCAAGTTACACACCTGCACCAACTCCTGTAAGCCAACGTCCTACATATAGTACAAACGCTTCAAGTTATCCAACAGGTGAATGTACATGGGGAGCTAAAACATTGGCACCTTGGGCTGGAGATTACTGGGGTAACGGAGCGCAGTGGGCAACAAGTGCAGCTGCAGCAGGTTTCCGTACTGGTTCTCAACCACAAGTTGGTGCGATTGCATGTTGGAATGATGGTGGCTATGGACACGTAGCGGTTGTTACAGCTGTTTCATCATCATCAAGTATCCAAGTATCAGAATCTAACTACGGTGGAGATCGTACAATCGGTAACAAACGTGGATGGTTCAACCCAACTACAACTTCTGAAGGTTATGTTACTTACATCTATCCAAACTAATGAAAAAATTGAGACTCTTTCCGAGTCTCTTTTCTTGTCATTAAATAGAGAAGTTCTGCTAAAAAACTATCAAAATAGCTTGATAATATTGAGAAATTATGGTAGAATGAAACTTGTCGTGTGAACGATAATACTCATTCTTGATGAATTGTGAAACTGTTGCCTTTGGGTTGTTTTGCAAGCTGAAATCGAGAAGAGGAAAAAACGAAAAAGGAGAAATACTCATGGCAGTAATTTCAATGAAACAACTTCTTGAGGCTGGTGTACACTTTGGTCACCAAACTCGTCGCTGGAACCCTAAGATGGCTAAGTACATCTTCACTGAGCGTAACGGAATCCACGTTATCGACTTGCAACAAACTGTAAAATACGCTGACCAAGCATACGACTTTATGCGTGATGCAGCAGCTAACGATGCAGTTGTATTGTTTGTTGGTACTAAGAAACAAGCTGCTGACGCTGTTAAAGAAGAAGCAGAACGTTCAGGTCAATACTACATCAACCACCGTTGGTTGGGTGGTACCCTTACTAACTGGGGAACAATCCAAAAACGTATCGCTCGTTTGAAAGAAATCAAACGCATGGAAGAAGAAGGAATCTTCGACGTTCTTCCTAAGAAAGAAGTTGCACTTCTTAACAAACAACGCGCTCGTCTTGAAAAATTCTTGGGTGGTATCGAAGACATGCCTCGCATCCCAGATGTAATGTACGTAGTTGACCCACATAAAGAGCAAATCGCTGTTAAAGAAGCTAAAAAATTGGGTATCCCAGTTGTAGCAATGGTTGACACAAACACTGATCCAGATGATATCGATGTAATCATCCCAGCTAACGATGACGCTATCCGCGCAGTTAAGTTGATCACAGCTAAATTGGCAGACGCTATCATCGAAGGTCGCCAAGGTGAAGACGCTGTAGCAGCAGTTGAAGCAGAATTTGCAGCTTCAGAAGCTCAAGCAGACTCAATCGAAGAAATCGTTGAAGTTGTAGAAGGCGACAACGCTTAATTCAAATAAGTAATCATTACCTAGGAGGGCGGGGCTTAGCCCGGCTCTCCTATTTTTAAAAAATATAGGAGAATCAAAATGGCAGAAATTACAGCTAAACTTGTTAAAGAGTTGCGTGAAAAATCTGGTGCTGGTGTCATGGACGCTAAGAAAGCATTGGTCGAAGTTGAAGGTGATATCGAAAAAGCGATTGAATTGCTTCGCGAAAAAGGTATGGCTAAGGCAGCTAAAAAAGCTGACCGTGTTGCTGCTGAAGGTTTGACTGGTGTTTATGTGAACGGTAACGTTGCAGCAGTAGTTGAAGTAAATGCTGAAACTGACTTCGTTGCGAAAAACGCTCAATTCGTTGAATTGGTAAATGCAACTGCAAAAGTAATCGCTGAAGGAAAACCAGCTAACAACGAAGAAGCTCTTGCTTTGACAATGCCTTCAGGTGAAACTCTTGAAGCAGCTTATGTGTCTGCAACAGCAACTATCGGAGAAAAAATCTCATTCCGTCGCTTTGCTTTGATTGAAAAAACAGATGCACAACACTTCGGTGCTTACCAACACAACGGCGGACGTATCGGTGTTATCTCTGTAATCGAAGGTGGAGACGAAGCGCTTGCTAAACAAATCTCAATGCATATTGCTGCGATGAAACCAACAGTTCTTTCATACAAAGAATTGGATGAGCAATTTGTTAAAGATGAGTTGGCTCAATTGAACCACGTAATCGACCAAGATAACGAAAGCCGTGCAATGGTTAACAAACCAGCTCTTCCACACTTGAAGTATGGATCAAAAGCACAATTGACTGATGAAGTTATCGCTCAAGCTGAAGCTGACACTAAAGCAGAGTTGGCTGCAGAAGGTAAACCAGAAAAAATCTGGGATAAAATCATTCCAGGTAAAATGGATCGCTTCATGCTTGACAACACTAAAGTTGACCAAGCATACACACTTCTTGCACAAGTCTACATCATGGATGACAGCAAGACAGTTGAAGCATACCTTGAATCAGTTAACGCTTCAGTAGTTGAGTTCGCTCGCTTTGAAGTTGGTGAAGGTATCGAAAAAGCTGCAAATGACTTTGAAGCTGAAGTTGCAGCTACAATGGCAGCAGCTTTGAATAACTAATAATAAAAAGAGGAGGCAACTTTGCTTCCTTTTTCATATAGAAAAACTTTATAAAAAAAAATAAAAAGCCCTTGTTAAAGGGCTTTGTGTATTTAGGAGACTAGACTTCGAACTCATAGAGCGCTGTAGATAGGTAACGTTCTCCGTTATCTGGTGCAAGCGCAAGAACTTTTTTACCTGCCCCAAGTTTTTTAGCAACTTCGATTGCTGCATAGATAGCTGCGGCAGAAGAAATACCTACCAAGAAGCCTTCTTTTCCACCAATTTCGCGACCAAGTGCAAGAGCATTGTCTGATGTCACGCGAACGATACCATCATAAGCTTCTGTATCAAGTGTTTCTGGGATGAATCCTGCAGAGATACCTTGAATTTTGTGAGGTCCTGGTTTTTCACCTGACAAGATAGCTGATTCGTCTGCCTCAACTGCAAAAACTTGAATGTCTGAATTAGCCGATTTAAGAGCATGAGAAACACCTGAAATAGTTCCTCCAGTACCTACACCAGCAACAAAGGCATCTAAACCATCAGCTCCGAAATCAGCTAGAATTTCAGCTCCTGTTGTTCTTTCGTGAACTTCTGGGTTAGCTTGGTTATTAAACTGTAATGGTAGGAAACCATCGCGTTCAGCAGCAATTTCTTGCGCTTTTGCAATCGCACCCTTCATTCCTTCACTACCGGGAGTGAGGACTAGTTCAGCACCATAAGCTTGGATGATCTTGCGGCGTTCAACACTCATTGTTTCAGGCATAACGATGACAACTTTATAACCTTTAGCAGCACCAACCCATGAAAGACCGATACCAGTGTTCCCGCTTGTTGCTTCTACAATAGTAGATCCTGGTTTCAGTTTACCCTCTTGCTCTGCTTTTTCAATCATGCTGAGAGCAATACGGTCCTTAACGGATGAACCTGGGTTAAAAGCTTCTAGTTTTACGTAAACGTCTGCTGCACCTTCTGGTACAATGTTATTCAATTTAACAATCGGTGTTTTTCCGATAAGTTCTGTGATATTGTTATAAATAGCCATGTTAGCACCTCTTTATATAAGATGCTTCTAGTATAACGCTATCTTAAACTTTTGTAAAATATAGAAATCCTATCGAAGCGATAGGATTTTTTTATAACAATCAGAAAAATAGTCAGTGCAAATCTAAAAATTGAGGGAAGGTATTTAAAAGTGCTTTACACCAGGTTTACAGGGACTTCAACTTCTCGTAAGCCTTGATCTGTTAGGATAACCTTCCCATTAAAAAATTCTATGAGGGCAGCTTTGGTATCCTCTTTATCCTCTTTATCGACAAAGATAATTGTGTCAACTTGATCTGTAAAGTTGGTTTCGAGTTCCATAAGATTATGTTCTTTAAGAAAATTCCCATACTCTTGATATTGAGCATAGCTCATTTGAATTTGAATCCCTGCTTGTTCTTTAATTTCAACAATTCCAATTTCTTTGACAGCTAAGGCAACACTACCTGCATAAGCGCGAATAAGACCACCTGCTCCCAGCTTGATACCACCAAAATATCTGGTAACAACTACACAGACATTGGTCAAATTGTGATTTTCTAGAACTCCTAGCATAGGTACACCAGCAGTTCCACTTGGCTCCCCATCATCACTGGTTCGTTTGATTTCACTATGTTCACCAACAATAAAGGCAGAGCAGTTGTGGGTAGCCTTGTAGTGCTCTTTCTTGATTGCGTTGATGAAGGCGCGAGCTTCTTCTTCACTATAGACACGTTTTGCATGACAAATAAAGCGTGATTTTTTGATTTCTTCTTGGACTTGTCCGTCCTCTTTTATCGTTCTAAATTCCATAATTTTATTGTACTAAAAAATAGTCTAAAGTTCTAGATTTTACGAATAAAGAAGTATGAAAATAAATCCAAATTATCTTGGTCGACTTTTTACAGAACAAGAATTAAGCCCAGAAGAACAACAGCTGGCGGAGAAGCTACCAAGCATGAGAAAAGAGAAGGGGAAACTCTTCTGTCAACGATGTGATAGTATGATTCAAGATGAATGGTCTCTACCTATTAATGCTCATTACTGCCGAGAATGCTTGTTGATGAAGCGAGTTAGGAGTGATCAGGCCTTATATTATTTCCCTCAAGAAGATTTTCCTAAACAAGATGTTCTTAAATGGAAGGGACAATTGACTCCATTTCAAGAGAAAGTATCAGAAGGCTTACTTCAAGCAGTAGAGAACCAGCAACCGACTTTAGTTCATGCAGTGACTGGAGCTGGGAAGACAGAAATGATTTATAAAGTTGTTGCGAAAGTTATTAATGATGGTGGTGCAGTTTGTCTAGCAAGTCCACGGATAGATGTTTGTTTGGAATTGTATAAGCGATTGCAGAATGACTTTGCTTGCGAAATAGCTTTACTGCATGGTGAGTCTGAACCATACTTTCGGACACCACTAGTTGTTGCAACAACTCATCAATTATTAAAGTTTTATCACGCTTTTGATTTACTAATAGTAGATGAAGTAGATGCTTTTCCCTATGTTGACAACAAGATGCTTTACAAAGCTGTAAAGAATTGTGTAAAGGAAAATGGACTCAGAATTTTTCTCACTGCAACTTCTACAGATGAGTTGGATAAGAAGGTTCGCTTAGGGGAGCTAAAACGACTAAGCCTGCCAAGGCGGTTCCATGGAAATCCTTTAATTATTCCAAAACCCGTTTGGCTATCTGATCTGGATAAATGTTTGGATAAGTTTCGCCTACCACCAAAGCTAAAAAGATATGTTGAAAACCAGAGAAGAACTGGCTACCCCTTACTAATATTTGCATCAGAAATTACAAAGGGAGAGAAGTTGAAGGAAATCTTACAAGAGAAATTTCCAAATGAGAAAATTGGTTTCGTATCCTCAGTTACTGAAGATAGATTAGAGCAAGTTCAAGCTTTTAGGGATAGGGAATTGACCATATTGATAAGCACAACAATATTGGAGCGCGGAGTTACCTTCCCTTGTGTTGATGTCTGTGTCGTAGAAGCAAACCATCGTCTTTTTACAAAATCAAGCCTCATTCAAATTGGAGGACGTGTCGGTCGTAGCATGGATAGACCTACGGGAGATCTAATTTTCTTTCATAATGGATTAAATTGTTCGATTAAGAATGCTATAAAGGAAATTAAACTGATGAACAAGGAGGCAGGCCTATGATTTGTTTACTATGTGCTCAACATTTGAAGAAAAATCTAACCTTTGGAGAACTTCTTTTTTTGAAAAAGGAGGAGGGCTCACTTTGTTTAGCTTGTTACTCAAGTTTTGAAATGATTGGGGAAGAACATTGCCCAAATTGTCATAAAAAAGGAGTGTCAAGTTCGTGTCAAGATTGTCAACTTTGGTGTAAAGAAGGGATTGAAGTAAGCCATGAAGCGATTTTTAGTTATAATCAAGCCATGAAAGACTTCTTTAATCGTTATAAATTTGATGGTGATTATATGCTCCGAAAAGTTTTCGCAACGATTTTAAGTGAGAATTTAAAAAAGTACAAGGGCTACGATTTTGTTTTAATACCGTTAAGTCCTGAGAGATACGCAAAAAGAGGTTTTAATCAGGTTGCAGGCCTAATAGAGGCTGCAGGACTTTCCCATCTGGATGTATTAGGGAAAAGAGAAGAGAAAGCCAGTTCTTCTAAAAATCGTTCGGAGCGTTTGGCCACGGAACTTCCGTTTTTTATTAAAGAAGACAGTAGGATTCCAAAGAAGATTCTATTGATTGATGATATTTATACGACAGGAGCGACTGTTAACCGTGTCAAGAGTATGCTAGAGAATGCAGGAGCAGAAGAGGTTAGAACATTTTCCCTCGTAAGATGAGGAAAAAGATTGCAAAAAGATAATGAAAGCGTTATAATAAATGTAGAAAAACAAATATGTTTAGAAAGAAGGTACTTATATGATTAAATATAGTATCCGTGGTGAAAACCTAGAAGTAACTGAAGCAATTCGTGATTATGTAGTTTCTAAACTCGAAAAGATCGAAAAATACTTCCAAGCAGATCAAGAACTAGATGCACGTGTAAATTTGAAAGTGTATCGTGAAAAGACTGCTAAGGTAGAAGTAACAATTCCGCTTGGGTCTATAACTCTTCGTGCAGAAGACGTTTCTCAAGATATGTATGGATCTATTGATTTGGTGACAGATAAGATTGAACGTCAAATCCGTAAAAATAAAACTAAAATTGAACGTAAGAACAGAAATAAAGTTTCTACTAGCCAACTATTTACAGATGCCTTGGTAGAAGAGACAGATGCTGCTCAACCTAAAGTTGTTCGTTCAAAACAAATTGATTTAAAACCAATGGACCTTGAAGAAGCACTTCTTCAGATGGACTTATTGGGCCATGATTTCTTCATTTATATCGATGTTGAAGATGAAACAACAAATGTCATTTATCGACGCGAAGATGGAGATATTGGTCTTCTTGAAGTGAAAGAATCATAATACTTAATATGCTTAGATTAAAAAGGTGGTTTACACTAGTGTAAACTACCTTTTGTGTTCATGAATACTACATTTGAGCACAAGTGCTATTCCTTCTTTAAAGGTCGCTTTTTCAGTGCAAATATGGTATAATATTGCGCAAGAGGTTTGTAATGAAAAAAAATGAAATGAATCCCTTTTTTATATACTTATTTGTTGGGATTGCTTTTATAATCATGACTGTATTGGTTATTTTTCTTCAAAATAACCTAGTCACAATAGCATGCTTATTTTTCTTGATGGTGGCATTTCTTTTGCTATTTTATTTTCAGAAGAAATCTTATCAAAAAACAGAAATTGAACAAATTCAGTACGTAAACCATCAGGCGGAAGATAGTTTAAGTTCACTCTTAGAACAGATGCCGGTTGGAGTTGTCAAACTAAACATGGAAAGTAGTGAGATTGAGTGGTTCAATCCCTACGCAGAGTTAATGCTGACAACGGAAGATGGAGAAATTGATCTTCCTCAAGTTCAAGAAATTATAAAAACATCCATATCTTCTCCTGGAATTTATGCAAATGTGGGAGAAAAACGTTATGCTGTACATCTAGATAGAAATTCTGGTGTACTCTACTTTTTTGACGTTTCTGGAGAGTACGAAGCCACAGTAGAATTGGTTACAAGTCGCCCTGTTATTGGTATTATTTCGGTAGATAATTATGATGATTTAGAGGACGAAACATCTGAATCTGACATCAGTCATATTAATAGTTTTGTCGCAAATTTTGTATCAGAATTTACTGGAAAATATCAGATGTTTTCTCGTAGAGTGACCATGGATCGTTTTTACTTATTTACCGACTATACGGTATTAGAGCAATTGATGCAGGATAAATTTTCTGTAATTGATACCTTCCGTGAAGAAGCTAAGCAGAGAGATTTAGCCTTAACCATGAGTATGGGCTTGTCATACGGTGATGGCGATCATGAGGGTATTGGTAAAGTTGCTTTATCAAATCTCAACCTTGCAGAAGTTCGAGGTGGAGACCAGGTCGTTGTAAAAGAAAATGATGAGACGAAAAATCCAATTTATTTTGGTGGTGGCTCTGCAGCTTCTATTAAGCGAACAAGAACACGTACAAGAGCAATGATGACGGCAATCTCTGAAAAGTTGAGAAGTGTTGACCATGTTTTCGTAGTTGGTCATAAAAACTTAGACATGGATGCTTTAGGCTCTGCTGTTGGTATGCAATTGTTCTCGAGTAACGTCTTGGATGAAAGTTATGTGGTCTATGATGCAGAACAAATGTCTCCGGACATTCATCGTGCCATTCAATTCTTAGAGAATGAGGGAGTAACAAAACTCATCCCTCTAACTCAAGCTATGGGAATGGTCACTAATCGTTCCTTGCTAGTGATGGTCGACCATTCTAAGACAGCTTTAACCTTGTCAAAAGAGTTTTATGATTTATTCACACAAACCATCATTATTGACCACCATAGACGAGATCAGGATTTCCCGGAAAATGCTGTTATCACCTATATCGAGAGTGGAGCAAGTAGCGCGAGCGAGCTTGTAACAGAGTTAATTCAATTCCAAAACTCTAAGAAAGCACGCTTAAGTCGTATCCAAGCCAGTGTTCTTATGGGCGGTATGATGCTGGATACTAAGAATTTCACCTCTCGTGTAACTAGCCGAACCTTTGACGTGGCAAGTTATCTAAGAACACGTGGTAGTGATAGTATTGTAATTCAAGAACTTGCGGCGACTGACTTTGAAGAGTATCGATTGGTTAATGAGCTAATCTTGCAAGGACAGGTCGTACAACCTTCTATTCTTGTGGCTCAGGCCAAGGATGGTAAGGAGTATGATATTGTAGTGATTAGTAAAGCAGCTGATACTATGTTAGCTATGTCAGGTATTGAAGCTAGTTTTGTCATTGCTAAAAACAACCAAGGGGATATTTCCATTTCTGCACGAAGTCGAAGTAAGATCAATGTGCAACGGATTATGGAAGAGTTGGGAGGTGGAGGTCACTTCAACCTGGCAGCTGCCCGACTGACAGATATGACCCTGCAAGAAGCAGGTGATAAACTAAAAACCGTTATTTCTAATGAAATTAGAGAAAAGGAGACAGAAGAATGAAAGTAATCTTTTTAGCAGATGTAAAAGGCAAAGGAAAAAAAGGCGAAATCAAGGAAGTGCCAACAGGTTATGCGCAAAACTTTTTGATTAAGAAAAACCTTGCTAAAGAAGCGACTTCTCAAGCAATTGGTGAGTTGCGCGGGAAGCAAAAATCTGAAGAAAAAGCACATGCTCAACTTCTTGCAGAAGCACAAGAAATTAAGGCGAAACTTGAAGCAGAAGAAACAATTGTTGAGTTTGTTGAAAAAGTTGGTCCAGATGGAAGAACTTTTGGTTCAATTACTAGCAAGAAAATTGCGGAAGAGCTCCAAAAACAATTTGGAATTAAAATTGATAAACGTCATATTCAAGTTCAATCTCCAATTCGAGCAGTTGGCTTGATTGATGTTCCAGTAAAAATTTATCAAGATGTAACTAGCATCATCAATCTTCGTGTAAAAGAAGGCTAAGCTAGATTTGAGTAATGATTTTGTAAAAGGAAGGGAAATCTGATGGCAGAAGTAGAGGAACTACGAGTTCAGCCCCAGGATATTTTGGCAGAACAATCGGTATTGGGAGCTATATTTATCGATGAGAGTAAACTCGTATTTGTTCGAGAATATATTGACTCTCGAGACTTCTTTAAGTATGCTCACCGTTTGATTTTTCAGGCCATGGTTGATTTGTCGGATCGAGGCGAAGCCATTGATGCAACGACTGTTCGTACGATATTAGATGATCAAGGTGATTTACAAAATATTGGTGGCTTGTCCTACCTTGTTGAGATTATCAACTCTGTACCAACCTCTGCAAATGCTGAATACTATGCAAAAATTGTAGCAGAGAAAGCCACGCTTCGTCGTTTGATTGCTAAGTTGACAGAGTCTGTAAACCAAGCTTACGAAGCCTCTAGTCCAGCAGATGAAATCATTGCGCGAGCAGAAAAAGGTTTGATCGATGTCAGTGAGAATGCAAATCGTAGTGGTTTTAGAAATATTCGAGACATCCTAAATCTTAACTTTGGAAATTTAGAAGCTCGTTCACAACAAACTTCTGATATTACAGGGATTGCAACTGGTTATCAGGACCTGGATCATATGACAACTGGTTTGCACGAGGAGGAGTTAATCATTCTTGCTGCTCGTCCTGCGGTTGGTAAGACTGCTTTTGCCTTGAATATTGCTCAAAATATCGGAACCAAGCTAGACAAGACCGTTGCAATTTTCTCACTTGAGATGGGTGCTGAGAGTCTGGTCGATCGTATGTTGGCTGCCGAAGGACTAGTGGAGTCTCACTCTATCCGTACAGGGCAATTGACTGAGGAAGAGTGGCGCAAATATACGATTGCTCAAGGTAATCTTGCAAAAGCAAGTATTTATATCGATGATACACCAGGGATTCGAATCACAGAGATTCGTTCACGCGCCAGAAAATTGTCTCAGGAAACAGGCAATCTTGGATTGATTTTGATTGACTACCTGCAGTTAATCACAGGGACTGGTCGTGAGAACCGTCAGCAAGAGGTATCAGAGATTTCACGTCAGTTGAAAATTCTGGCCAAGGAATTGAAGGTTCCCGTTATCGCGCTAAGTCAGTTGTCGCGTAGTGTTGAACAACGTCAAGATAAAAGACCGGTATTATCAGATATTCGTGAGTCTGGATCTATCGAGCAGGATGCGGATATCGTAGCCTTTCTCTATCGTGATGACTATTATGAGCGTGGTGGCGAAGAAGAGGAAGGTCTTCCTAATAACAAAGTAGAAGTTATTATCGAGAAAAACCGTAGCGGTGCACGTGGAACGGTAGAATTGATTTTCCAAAAAGAGTATAACAAGTTTTCAAGTATTTCGAAGAGAGAGGAACAAAGATGACAGATGCATTTACAGATGTAGCCAAGATGAAAAAAATCAAAGAAGAAATCAAGGCGCATGAAGGACAAGTCGTGGAAATGACCTTGGAAAATGGTCGTAAACGCCAAAAGAATCGCTTAGGAAGACTTATTGAAGTCTATCCATCACTCTTTATCGTTGAATTTGGGGATGTTGAAGGGGACAAACAGGCCAACGTCTACGTTGAATCCTTCACGTATTCTGATATTTTAACGGAAAAGAATTTGATTCACTATTTGGATTAAGGTTGAAAGTGGGAGTTTTCTCACTTTTTTATTTTTCTTTCGAATGATATAAATGAGGTCAACCTCAAAAATTTATCTATTCGAAGGAGAATGAATGACATATAGTAAAAAGGGAACTTTTCTTAAGAGAACGACAGTGGGGACAGCTTCCCTACTGTTAGCAGGTGCTTTTTTGTTTGGTGGAGGAGCTGTTCATGCCAATCAGGCAAACAATGGCTCACTGGCACGAGGAGATGATTATCCCTATTATTATAAAAATGGAAGTCAAGAAATTGATAAATGGCGTCTATACTCCAGACAGTGTACATCTTTCGCTGCCTTTCGTTTAAGTAGTGTCAATGGTTTTGAGTTACCTGCTGCGTACGGGAATGCTAAGGATTGGGGTTATCGTGCTAAACGAGAAGGTTATCGTGTGGACAAGACTCCAACAATTGGTTCGATTGCTTGGGACGGAAGCGGAGACTATGGCCACGTTGCATGGGTTTCTAATGTTTTTGGTGATATGATTGAAATTGAGGAGTACAATTATGGTATTAGAGAGAAGTACAATCGTAGACTTGTGAAGGCAAGCTCTATGTCTGGTTTCATTCATTTTAAAGATGTCGGACAGGCTAGCACAGGAAATCATCAGTCAACTTTAGTATCTAGTGGAACCCATGTTTTTACAGAAAAAGCTGCTATTATGAACCAGCCATCACAAGTGGCTGCGATTATTGACTATTACTATCCTGGAGAAAGTGTTCATTACGATCAGACTCTTGAAAAAGATGGTTATAAATGGATTTCTTATCTATCCCGAACTGGAAATCGCAGATATGTCCAGCTAGCTAAAACAGCAACTGCTAAGAATGGATGGGAAAAACAGGGGACAACTTGGTACTATTATGAAAATGGGAAAGTCGCTCTTGGTTGGAAAAAGATAAACGGTAGTTGGTACTATTTCCAAACTAATGGTTCAATGAGAACAGGTTGGCTAAAAGACGGTTCCAAGTGGTACTACTTGAAATCATCTGGAGAAATGCAGACAGGATGGTTGAAGGATAAAGGTATTTGGTATTATCTTGAAAACTCAGGATCTATGAAGACTAGTCAGTGGTTCCAAGTTTCAGGGAAATATTATTACGTGAACGCATCTGGAGAATTGGCAGTAGATACGACTATCGATGGATTCCAAGTTGACAGCAATGGTGCGCGAGTGGAAGAATCACCCCAATAAGCCTTCACCGATAATCTAACTCTTAGCAATGGTATTTTTCCCTGCTTTCCTTTATAATGGGTGTATGGACAAGAAAAAATTATTATTGATTGATGGATCTTCAGTTGCTTTTCGAGCATTTTTTGCACTTTATCAGCAACTGGATCGTTTTAAAAATGACAATGGACTACATACCAATGCAATCTACGGATTTCATCTGATGCTAAATCACCTACTGGAACGTGTCCAGCCAAGCCACATTTTGGTTGCTTTTGATGCGGGAAAAACGACTTTCCGTACAGAGATGTATGCTGATTATAAGGGTGGTCGTGCTAAGACTCCAGATGAGTTTCGTGAGCAATTTCCCTTCATTCGTGAGTTGCTAGACCATCTTGGGATTCGCCACTATGAATTAGCCCAGTATGAGGCGGATGATATCATTGGTACCTTAGGTCGTTTGGCTGAAAAGGATTCATTTGATGTGACCATTGTCAGCGGAGACAAGGACTTGATTCAGCTGACGGATGATCATACCGTGGTTGAGATTTCTAAGAAAGGTGTGGCTGAGTTTGAGGCCTTTACACCAGAATATCTCATGGGAAAGATGGGAATCACACCAGCTCAGTTTATTGACCTTAAGGCCCTTATGGGGGATAAGTCTGACAATATCCCTGGGGTGACTAAGATTGGTGAAAAGACTGGTATCAAGCTCTTGTTAGAACACGGCTCGCTGGAAGGTATTTATGAAAATATTGACAGCATGAAGGCTTCAAAGATGAAGGAAAATCTTGTCAATGACAAGGAACAAGCCTTTCTGTCTAAAACACTGGCAACTATCGATACCAAGGCACCGATTGAGATAGGTCTGGATGATTTGGTTTATAGCGGTCCAGATGTGGAAAACCTTGGGAAATTCTACGATGAGATGGGCTTTAAACAGCTCAAGCAAGCCTTGAATGCTTCTCAGACTAACCAAGCTGATACTTTGAATTTCACTATAGTGGATAAAGTGAGTCAAGATATGCTGAGCGAAGACTCCATCTTCCACTTTGAACTCTTTGGAGAAAACTACCATATAGATGACTTGATTGGTTTTGCCTGGTCGTGCGGAGACAAACTCTATGCTACAGATAAGCTGGAACTTCTGCAGGATCCGATTCTTAAGGATTTTCTAGAAAAAACACCTCTGAAAGTATATGACTTTAAGAAAGCTAAAGTTCTCTTAAATCGTTTTGGTTTGAATTTGCAGGCTCCAGCTTTTGACAGTCGCTTGGCCAAATACCTTCTCTCTACTGTCGAGAACAATGAAATTTCAACTATTGCTAGTCTCTACGGTCAAACTTACCTGGTCGATGATGAAACCTTCTACGGTAAGGGGGTCAAGAAAGCTATTCCAGAGCGAGAGAAATTCTTGGAGCACTTGGCTCGTAAGGTTGCTGTATTAGTTGAGACAGAGCCTGTATTGCTTGAAAAGTTAAGTGAAAATGGACAATTAGACCTCCTCTATGATATGGAGCAGCCTCTGGCCTTTGTTCTTGCTAAGATGGAAATCGCTGGGATTAAGGTCAAAAAAGAAACACTTCTTGAGATGCAAGCTGAAAATGAGCTCGTCATCGAGAAGTTGACGCAAGAGATTTATGAGCTGGCTGGTGAAGAGTTTAATATCAACTCACCAAAACAGCTGGGGGAATTACTTTTTGAAAAGCTAGGACTCCCTCTCGAATACACCAAGAAAACTAAGACTGGTTACTCGACAGCAGTAGATGTCTTGGAACGTCTAGCCCCTATTGCACCAATCGTTAAGAAAATTCTTGATTACCGTCAGATTGCCAAGATTCAATCCACTTATGTGATTGGTTTGCAGGATTGGATTTTAGCGGATGGCAAGATTCACACGCGCTATGTGCAGGATTTGACTCAGACAGGTCGTCTGTCTAGTGTCGATCCAAACTTGCAAAATATTCCTGTTCGCTTGGAACAAGGTCGCCTCATTCGTAAGGCTTTCGTGCCAGAGTGGGAGGATAGTGTCCTTCTCAGCTCGGACTATTCACAGATTGAGTTGCGAGTTTTGGCGCATATCTCTAAGGATGAGCACTTAATCAAGGCCTTCCAAGAGGGAGCTGATATCCATACCTCGACAGCCATGCGAGTCTTTGGAATTGAACGCCCTGAGGATGTGACTCCAAATGATCGTCGCAATGCCAAGGCTGTTAACTTTGGAGTGGTCTACGGAATTTCAGACTTTGGTTTATCGAATAATCTAGGTATCAGCCGTAAAGAGGCTAAAGCATACATCGACACTTACTTTGAACGCTTCCCAGGTATCAAAAATTACATGGATGAAGTCGTTCGTGAGGCGCGTGATAAGGGTTATGTGGATACTCTCTTCAAACGTCGTCGTGAGTTACCAGATATCAATTCGCGTAACTTTAACATTCGTGGTTTTGCAGAGCGTACAGCTATCAACTCACCTATTCAAGGATCGGCTGCAGATATTCTCAAAATCGCCATGATTCAGCTAGATAAAGCCTTGGTAGAGGGTGGTTATCAGACTAAGATGCTTCTACAAGTACACGATGAAATTGTTCTTGAAGTGCCTAAGTCAGAATTGGCATCTATTAAAAAACTTGTCAAACAAACCATGGAAGAAGCCATTCAACTCAGTGTGCCACTAATTGCTGATGAAAATGAAGGCGTAACTTGGTACGAAGCTAAGTAGAAATGGCCTATCAGACAAAAAAGAAATCCCCTTGAACATTATGGTTCAAAGGGGATTTTTCTTTCAGGAAAAGACAAAAGTGAAACTATCTAGCTAATAGTAGGATTTATTTGATTTGTTTCTTTTGTTCTTTTTTTGCAAGGATTGGTAGAATAACACCTAAACCAATCAGAATAATTGGGGTCAAGATGTTTGTAAGAAGAGAGAATTGCCAAGCAGTTGGATTCTCAGCATAGCTAATTTTTGGAACCATACCTAGGATACAAGCAAAGGCAGTGAAGAGGAAGCACCAAGTACCAATCACAAAGCCAAGTTTAGGATTGTTAACAAACTTGTATTCCGCATTTTTGTATGTTTTCCAAGCACGGTTGAGCATCATATAGGCAAGGAATACCCAGAGATAACGCATTGGCATTACGATAGAATTGAGGTTGGTCATCCATTTTACAAGTCCGTCAATTTCCTGAATACCAAAAATTGGAAGGATGATGATAAGGCTAACGAGGACGCCTGTAAGGAGGTAGCCGTTAATGAGGACACCTTTTTCAGTACGTTTACGAAGCCAGCTTGGGATGTAGTTTTCGTCAGCGTTATTGAGTAGGATTTGTAATGGTGCGTCAATAGAGAAGGCAAGTGCCGCGATTTGTCCGACCATATTTGTAAGAGCGTAAATCACAACGAAAAGATTTCCAACTCCCCAAGAATTTCCTAACATTTGGAAGGCTTGATAAGCACCATTACGCATAAGATCTTCAGGGATGTTATTACCATCAAATAGCATTCCCATGGCAACTGAACCAAGGATAGCAGAGAGTCCTACCATGATGGCCATGACAATCATACCTTTTGGAAATTCTTTTGCAGGATTGCGGGTTTGATTCACATAAGGGGAAATTTTTTCACAACCACCAACTGCAAAGACCAGTAATGAGATGGTTGTAAAATAAGAAAAATCAAAGTTTGGAATGTAGGTGCTCAGTTGATCCATGTGCGGTGTCGCAAACTGGATGTCTGGTTTGATGAAAGGCAGACCGACAGCCAAAAGCACAAAGAGTAAAGACATAATCAACATGGCACTTCCTGCCAAGCTACCGATGACTTTTAGAGTTGTCAATCCTTTTGTAGAAAGGTAGAGGAAAAGTCCAAAGATTAGCAAGCAGAGAATAACAATCCAGTGGATGTCGATTTGTTTTAGAAATTGTCCGTTACCCTGCAAGGCCCATCCAAGCGGAATCAGGATTCCTTGAGGTTTTTGTGCAAGATAAGGGATATGCACAACCCAGTAGGTCCAAGCGGCAAAGTAGGCGAGGCGTTTGGTTGATGTTTTTTCAACCCAGTCGCTAACACCGCTTCCACTTTCCTTGAAGGTAGAACCTAGTTGTCCGACGATGAGTGAATATGGGATAAAGTAGAGTGCGAGGATTAAAACCCAAGATACGACTACTGAAATCCCCTGTTGAGAATAGTTGTTGACGACGTTTCCTAGCCCCCAAACCATGTTGAAAGCAATCAGAGAAACCATCAGCCAATTAAGTTGGTGTTGATCTTTTTTCATAATGTCTCCTTTTCTGATAATTTCAGTATATCATGATTTTTTGAAAGCGCCTAACAAAATTTGAAATTTACTATAAAAATTGTAAAAACCAGCTAACAGATAGGCACTAGGGTTGCTTAGTTGAGAAAAACTTATCCACAACTTGTGGATAGGTCAAGGTATCATCAACAACTGTCTCTTTATAATTTTAATAGGAAAAAGAGAGACGAAATTTATAGAGTAGGAAACAAATCAATCTTTTATAAACCGTGTTAGGACAAGGTTTATAGACGTTATTCTCTTGTACATCCTATGAACTTAGGTTGGAAAGATATTTTGGAAAAACTTGAAAATCTTTTCTAAAAAAAGGTTGAAAGTTATTCACAGTTTGTGGATAACTTTATATGGATAAGAAAACCCCTTTGTGCATGACAAAGGGATTTGATCTATTAGTGCTTCGGTAACCAGCTGAGGGTAAAGTCAAGAGTCTTAGCATTGAGCAGTTCCTGATGGCTGATACTTTGTTTTTCTTTTCCGTCCAGTTGACAGTCTTGGACAAAGTGGAAGTGTTCATAATTTTGTTGAGTACGAACATCCAACCACTGATTTTTTTCTGCCAGATAGACACGAAGGTGATCAAAGAGCGGAATTCCAAGGTCATAACTTGCTTTTCCTGGGCAGGTTGGGTAAAGTCCAAGAGCAGACCAGACATACCAAGCCGAAAGACTACCATTATCCTCATCGCCCGGATAAGCATCCCAGCTAGCTCGGAAGGCTTTTTGACGGAGGGTCTTGATTAAGAGACTAGTATATTGGGGATAATTACTGTAGCGGAACAGATAAGGGATGTGGAAACTTGGTTGGTTGGAAATGGCTAGTTGACCAAATGGAGCTGTTGCCATCTCGCTCATCTCATGAATTTCATATCCATAGCCCGTTGTTTCAAAAAGTGGGAGACTTTGACAAGCTTTCAAAAGATAGTTGCTAAAGACTTCTTTCCCTCCCATTAGTTGGCTAAGTCCAGAAATATCGTGTAAGACACCGAGACTGGCTTGAATAGCTGAACACTCAGCGTAGTCACGACCCCAACTATAAGGAGAAAAGTCAGGACGGAAGTTGCCATCTACATCACGCGCCCTCATGTAACCCGTCTCAGAGTCAAAGAGGTTTTGATAGTTTTTAGAATAGTGAGCATAGGTTTGGGCTAGCTCTTCTTGACCTAATTTTTCTGAACAAGTAGAGATACAAAAATCGCTGTAAGCATAGTCAAGTGTGTGACTGACACTTTCATGATAATCTGTGGATAAATAGCCCAGTTCTTGGTATTGGCTTAGGCCGTGTCGCCCGTTGATAACTTTTGGATCTGCCTTTGTCGCAGTTTCGATCATGGCTTTGAGAAATTCTTCTTCAAGTTCAGGTGCCATGTCTTTGCAAGCACTATCTGCTAGTACACCATCAATCAAAGTCCCAGGCATCATTCCTCTTTCGTCAGGAGCCAGCCACTTAGGGAGATACCCAGTATCTCTATAGCTATTGAGGAAGCCCTCAAGAAATTGACGATAGTACTCTGGAACAATCAAGGCAAAGAGAGGGAATGAAGTGCGGAAGGTATCCCAAAAACCATTGTTGGTAAAGAGCAGACCAGGCTTGATCGTCCCTGAAGCAAGGTCTATATGAATAGTCTCGCCTTGCTCATTTACCTCATAGAATGTTTGTGGGAAAAGAAAGAGTCTATACAGACAGTGATCAAAAAATGTTCGGTCTACAGAGCCGGTTTCCACGACATCAAAACGACCTAGAAGGTCTTCCCAACTTGCTTTAGCCTCTGATTTCATTTCTTCAAAGTCTTTTCTAGGCAGATTAAAGAGGGCCTGTTCTTTAGAAATAAAAGAAGTAGCTAGTTGAACTAGAGCTTCTGCTCCAGCCAAGTCGATATGCCAGTCTTGCCCCACTTGATTGATAGATAGAATATCCGTAGAGAATGCGAGAGCAGTGAACATAACGAGAGGACTCTTATTTGTTTCGGTTAATCCGCTTTGACCAAGGCTGACAGTACGCTCATCTACTTGCTCTAATGATAAATCATCAGCTGCATGCAGATAGAGTGAGAGCTTCTTGCCTTGTATCTGTCTTAGTTGAATAGAAGCCCCATAGCAAGTAGGTGTGAGTTGGGTTTCAATCTGATAACGCTCAGAAAAAACTCTGAGATAATGGGGATTGAAAATAGCACGATCAAGGTTATAAGAAGACTGACGATGGAAGAGGGTACCGCCACTGATTTCTCCTGTAACAGGAGTCAGTAGCAACCAAGAATAATCGCCAATCCAAGGACTAGGCTGGTGGGTTAGTCGAACACCCTGAAATATGGGAAGATGGGGATCAAAAAACCAAGATCCTTCCTGATCACTAGTTTGTGGAACAAAGTAATTCATCCCAAAAGGTACTCCAGTGTATGGTAGTGTATTGCCTCGTGAAAAGGCATGCTTACTAGCGGTGCCAAAACGGGTATCAATGGTTTCAAGTATCGGTTTCATAGCGATTTCCTTCTGTAGTTTTCTACATTATATCAGAAAAAGGAAACTTTTAGAAAATGACTTCAAAATATAACAATTTTGTAGAATAATGACTAACATTTGTGTATATATTTTCTGGGCTAAAAGCTATATACTGAAAATGAAAATCTGTTTGAAAGAGGCAAAATAGTTTATGGTTTATTCTAAAGAAATCGTCAGAGAGTGGCTAGATGAGGTGGCGGAGAGAGCCAAGGAACATCCTGAATGGGTCGATGTTTTTGAGCGTTGCTATACAGACACTTTAGACAATACAGTTGAAATTTTAGAAGACGGCTCGACCTTTGTGCTGACTGGGGATATCCCAGCTATGTGGCTTCGGGACTCGACTGCTCAGCTTAGACCATACCTTCATGTGGCAAAAAGAGACCCTCGTTTGCGCCAGACCATTGCTGGTTTGGTTAAACGCCAGATGACTTTGATTCTCAAGGATCCCTATGCCAACTCTTTCAATATTGAGGAGAACTGGAAGGGTCATCACGAGACAGACCATACAGACCTCAATGGCTGGATTTGGGAACGCAAGTATGAAGTAGATTCGCTTTGCTATCCCTTGCAATTGGCTTACCTTCTTTGGAAGGAAACTGGTGAGACTAGCCAGTTTGATGAAACTTTTGTTACGGCGACTAAGGAGATCCTCCATCTCTGGACAGTGGAACAAGACCACAAGAACTCACCATATCGCTTTGTTCGTGATACCGACCGTAAGGAAGATACCTTGGTCAATGACGGCTTTGGCCCAGACTTTGCCGTGACAGGAATGACCTGGTCAGCCTTTCGTCCAAGTGATGACTGCTGTCAGTATAGCTACTTGATTCCATCAAATATGTTTGCGGTGGTTGTTTTGGGATATGTCCAGGAAATCTTTGCAGAATTGAATCTAGCCGATAGTGAGAGTATCATTGCAGATGCAAAACGTCTGCAAGCTGAAATCCAAGAAGGGATCGAAAATTACGCCTACACGACTAACAGCAAGGGCGAGAAGATCTATGCCTTTGAAGTAGACGGTTTAGGAAATGCTAGCATCATGGACGACCCTAACGTACCAAGTTTGTTAGCTGCTCCCTATCTTGGTTATTGTGATGTGAACGATGAGGTCTATCAAGCAACTCGCCGCACCATTCTCAGCCCTGAAAATCCCTACTTCTACCAAGGAGAATACGTTAGCGGACTTGGAAGCTCTCATACCTTCTATCGTTATATCTGGCCGATTGCCCTATCAATTCAAGGCTTAACAGCTACAGATAAAGCTGAGAAAAAATACTTGCTAGACCAGCTAGTTGCCTGTGATGGCGGAACAGGTGTTATGCATGAAAGCTTCCACGTAGATGACCCGACTCTCTACTCTCGTGAATGGTTCTCATGGGCCAACATGATGTTCTGCGAATTGGTCTTGGATTACCTAGATATTCGCTAATACTCTTCGAAAATCTCTTCAAACCACGTCAGCTTCACCTTGCCGTATATATGTTACTGACTTCGTCAGTTCTATCTACAACCTCAAAGCAGTGCTTTGAGCAACCTGCGGCTAGCTTCCTAGTTTGCTCTTTGATTTTCATTGAGTATAAGGAGTACGTTTTCGATCAACTGATTCTAGGAAAGAATCACAAATATATTTTTAAATTTAAGTTAGAATGAGGTTTTACTCATGGAAAATGTTGTTGTACATATCATCTCTCACAGTCACTGGGATCGTGAGTGGTATCTACCTTTTGAAAGTCACCGTATGCAATTGGTGGAACTTTTTGACAATCTTTTTGATCTTTTTGAAAATGATCCTGAGTTCAAGAGCTTCCACCTAGATGGACAAACCATTGTCCTCGATGACTATTTAGAAATTCGCCCTGAAAACCGTGACAGGGTGCAGCGTTATATCGACGAAGGCAAATTGAAGATTGGGCCTTTCTATATCTTGCAGGATGATTACTTGATTTCCAGTGAAGCTAACGTCCGCAATACCTTGATTGGACAAGCGGAATGTGCCAAATGGGGCAAATCTACTCAAATTGGTTATTTCCCAGATACTTTTGGAAATATGGGGCAGGCTCCTCAAATCCTTCAAAAATCAGGTATTCACGTAGCAGCCTTTGGTCGCGGTGTCAAGCCAATCGGATTTGACAATCAAGTCCTTGAAGATGAACAGTTTACCTCTCAATTTTCTGAGATGTACTGGCAAGGTGCGGATGGAAGTCGTGTCCTCGGTATTCTCTTTGCTAACTGGTACAGTAACGGAAATGAAATTCCAGTGGATAAAGACGAAGCCTTGACTTTCTGGAAGCAAAAATTAGCAGACGTTCGTGACTATGCATCGACCAACCAATGGTTGATGATGAACGGCTGTGACCACCAGCCTGTTCAGAGAAATCTGAGCGAAGCCATTCGTGTGGCAAACGAGCTCTTCCCTGACGTGACCTTTATTCATAGCTCATTTGACGAATATGTCCAAGCACTGGAAAGTGCCCTTCCTGAACAATTATCAACGGTCACAGGTGAGTTGACTAGCCAGGAAACGGATGGCTGGTATACTCTTGCTAACACATCTTCTTCCCGTATTTACCTCAAACAAGCCTTCCAAGAGAATAGCAACTTGTTAGAGCAGGTGGTGGAACCATTAACCATTATCACTGGTGGACACAACCACAAGGATCAATTGACCTATGCTTGGAAAGTACTTCTGCAAAATGCACCGCACGATAGTATCTGTGGTTGTAGTATTGACGAAGTTCACCGTGAAATGGAAACTCGTTTTGCAAAGGTTAATCAAGTCGGGAATTTTGTTAAGACTAACCTTCTCAACGAATGGAAGGGTAAATTAGCTACTCAAAATGCGCATAGCGATCACCTCTTCACCGTTGTCAACACAGCTTTACATGACAAGGTTGATACAGTTAGTGTTGTAGTGGATGTTGTGACTTGTGATTTTAAAGAATTGCATCCGACTGAAGGTTACAAGAAGATGGCAGCCGTGATCTTGCCAGATTACCATGTTGAAGATTTGGATGGCCATGTCCTTGAAGCCAAGATTGAAGACTTGGGAGCAAGTTTTGGCTATACTTTGCCTAAGGATAAATTCCGCCAACCATATATTGCACGCCAAGTGCGCGTGACAATCCCAGTCCACCTTGCACCGCTTTCTTGGGCAAGCTTCCAATTGGTCGAAGGTCAAGTAGATCATCGTGATGGTATTTACCAAAATGGAGTCATTGATACACCATTCGTAACAGTGAGTGTAGATGAAGGAATTACACTCTACGACAAGACTACTAACGAAGCTTACGAAGATTTCATTCAATTCGAGGACCGTGGAGATATTGGTAACGAGTACATTTACTTCCAGCCGAAAGGAACTGAGCCAATTTATGCTCAACTGAAAGGCTATGAAGTCTTAGAAAACAATGCTCGCTATGCTAAGGTATTGCTCAAACATGACTTGACCATTCCAGTCAGTGCAGATGAAAAATTGGATGCGGAGCAAAGAGGTATCATCGAGTTCATGAAACGAGATGCAGGTCGTTCAGAAGAGTTGACCACCATTCCTCTTGAAACAGAAATGACTGTCTTTGTGGACAATCCACAGATTCGCTTTAAAACTCGCTTTACTAACACAGCCAAGGATCACCGCATCCGTCTCTTGGTGAAAACTCATAACACTCGTTCAAGCAATGATTCTGAAAGCATCTATGAAGTTGTGACAAGACCAAATAAACCAGCAGCTTCTTGGGAAAATCCTGAAAATCCACAACACCAACAAGCCTTTGTAAGCTTGTATGATGATGTAAAAGGAGTGACCGTATCCAATAAAGGATTGCATGAATACGAAATCCTTGGAGACGACACCATGGCTGTAACCCTTCTCCGTGCTTCAGGCGAACTTGGTGACTGGGGTTACTTCCCAACGCCGGAAGCTCAGTGCTTGCGTGATATCGAAGTTGAATTTGCAGTAGAATGTCACCAAGCAGGGGAACGCTTCTCAGCTTTCCGTCGTGCCAAAGCCTTCCAGGTGCCATTTACAGCTCTTCAAGTTGCAAAACAAGAGGGTAGCGTTGCAGCAACGGGTAGCCTCTTTAACCATCCGGCACTCAGTTTGCCACAAGTCTGCCCAACAGCCTTTAAGGTGGCTGAGAATGAAGAAGGTTATGTCCTTCGTTACTACAACATGAGTCAAGAAAATATCAGTGTGTCTGAAAAACAACAAACTATTCTTGACTTGTTGGAACGCCCATACCCAGTCCATTCAGGACTATTGGCACCACAAGAAATTCGTACAGAATTGATTCAAAAAGAAGATATTTAATTTCAAAAAGTAAACATAAAAAGAAAGGAGGAGCGAAAAAGTAAGAACCAACTGCTGATTCGCTCCTTTTTGCAGGTGAAAGCAATGACCATTGCAACAATTGATATCGGAGGGACTGGCATTAAGTTTGCTAGTCTAACTCCTGATGGAAAGATTTTAGATAAGACCAGCACTCCAACTCCAGAAACTTTAGAAGATTTGTTGGCTTGGTTGGACCAACGCTTGTCAGAACAGGACTATCGTGGGATTGCTATGAGTGTGCCAGGTGCAGTTAATCAAGAAACCGGGGTGATTGAGGGGGTCAGTGCCATTCCTTACATCCATGGTTTTTCATGGTATGAAGCGCTTGCTCATCACCAACTACCTGTCCATCTAGAAAATGATGCCAACTGTGTTGGACTAAGTGAACTGCTGGCTCATCCTGAGATTGAAAATGCAGCCTGTGTTGTCATTGGCACAGGGATTGGCGGTGCTATGATTATCAATGGCAAAATTCATCGTGGTCGCCATGGCTTGGGTGGAGAGTTTGGTTACATGACTACTATCGAACCAGCAGAAAAACTCAACAACTGGTCACTATTAGCTTCTACAGGAAACATGGTTCGCTATGTTATCGAAAAATCTGGTCAAGCCGATTGGGATGGCCGAAAGGTTTACCAAGAGGCTGCAGCAGGCAATGCCCTTTGCCAAGAAGCCATTGAGCGTATGAATCGTAATCTAGCTCAAGGACTGCTCAATATCCAGTACCTGATTGATCCAGATGTGATTAGCTTAGGTGGCTCTATCAGTCAAAACCCAGATTTTATCAAAGGTGTGCAAAAAGCAGTAGACACCTTTGTGGAAAGATATGAAGAGTATACAATTGCGCCAGTGATCCAAGCCTGCACCTATCAGGCAGATGCCAATCTCTACGGTGCCCTTGTCAACTGGTTACAGGAGGAAAACCAATGGTAAATTTTACCGGAATTAGCAGTAAACAACAGCAAGCTATAGACTTACTTCAAAAGCACATTTCTCTACCAGATGTAGAAGTGGCTGTCGCTCAGTCTGACCAAGCTTCTATCTCTATCAAGGGTGAGGGCGGAGAATATCAATTGACTTATCGCAAACCTCACCAACTCTATCGCGCCTTGTCTGTTCTCGCAACAGCATTAGCAGAAGGTGACAAGGTTGAGATTGAGGAGCAAGCGGCTTATGAAGATTTAGCCTACATGGCGGATTGTTCGCGAAATGCGGTTCTAAATGTTGCATCTGCCAAGCAGATGATTGAAGTCTTAGCTCTGATGGGCTACTCAACCTTTGAGCTTTATATGGAAGACACCTATCAGATTGAAGGGCAACCTTATTTTGGTTATTTCCGTGGGGCTTATTCAGCTGAAGAATTACAGGAAATCGAAGTCTATGCCCAGCAGTTTGATATGACTTTTGTTCCTTGTATTCAGACCTTGGCTCACTTATCAGCCTTTGTCAAATGGGGTGTCAAAGAAGTCCAGCAACTTCGTGATGTAGAGGACATTCTCCTCATCGGCGAAGAAAAAGTTTACGACCTAATCGACGGCATGTTTGCGACTTTGTCTAAACTACAAACACGCAAGGTTAATATCGGCATGGACGAAGCCCACTTGGTTGGTTTGGGTCGCTATCTCATCTTAAACGGTGTTGTGGACCGTAGTCTCCTCATGTGTCAACATTTGGAGCGCGTGCTGGATATTGCAGACAAGTATGGTTTCCACTGCCAGATGTGGAGCGATATGTTCTTCAAACTCATGTCAGCAGATGGCCAGTACGACCGTGATGTCGAAATTCCAGAGGAAACACGAGTTTTTCTTGACCGCCTTAAAGACCGTGTGACCTTGGTTTACTGGGATTATTATCAGGATAGCGAAGAAAAATACAACCGTAACTTCGGTAATCACCACAAGATTAGCCAGGATGTTGCCTTTGCAGGTGGTGCTTGGAAGTGGATTGGTTTCACACCACACAACCATTTCAGTCGTCTCATCGCTGTCGAAGCTAACAAAGCCTGCCGTGCTAATCAGATCAAGGAAGTCATTGTGACTGGTTGGGGAGATAATGGTGGTGAAACAGCTCAGTTCTCTATTCTGCCAAGTCTACAAATCTGGGCAGAACTCAGCTACCGCAATGATTTAGACCGTTTATCAGCTCATTTCAAGACCAATACCGGTTTATCGGTTGAGGACTTCATGCAACTTGATCTTGCCAACCTTTTGCCAGATCTACCAGATAATCTCAGCGGGATCAACCCCAATCGCTATGTCTTTTACCAGGATGTTCTTTGCCCAATCCTTGATAAGCACATGACCCCTGAACAGGACAAACCACACTTTGCCCAAGCAGCTGAGACTCTTGCTACTATTAAAGAAAAAGCTGGAGTCTACGCTTATCTTTTCGAAACTCAGGCCCAGTTGAATGCTATTTTAAGTGGCAAGGTGGATGTGGGACGACGCATTCGTCAAGCCTATCATGCAGGTGATAAAGAGAGCTTGCAACAAATTGCTAGGGAGGAATTACCAAAAATAAGAAGCCAGATTGAAACCTTCCACAAGCTCTTTAGCCAGCAATGGTTGAAAGAAAACAAGGTCTTTGGCTTGGATACAGTAGATATCCGTATGGGTGGGCTCTTGCAACGAATTAAGCGAGCAGAAAGCCGTATCGAGGCTTATTTGGCTGGTCAAATTGATCGCATCGAAGAATTAGAAGTCGAAATTCTTCCATTTACTGACTTCTACGCAGATAAGGACTTCGCAGCAACGACAGCCAACCAGTGGCATACTATTGCGACAGCTTCGACTATTTATACGACCTAGAAAAACTCTATTCAGGCAGAATGTTTCTCGTGAAACACACTTCTCATATAAAAAAGTTCTCCACATAAAATAATTTGTGGAGTTTTTTCTATAATTTGTAGTTTAAACTGTCCTAAAAATAAGAGTATACTATTTTTGTAAACGTTATCAAAACTAAAAATGTGAGATTATGAAGTTTTAAAAAAATAAAAAGGGAGGAAATTATGAATAAGTTTTCAAAAACTTTAAGAGATAATTGGATTTTTCTCTTAATGGTTCTACCAGGAACAATTTGGTTGATTTTATTCTTCTACATTCCAGTTTTTGGGAATGTGGTTGCCTTCAAAGACTACCATATGACTGGTGAAGGATTTGTCCACAGTATTATAAATAGTAAATGGGTCGGACTAGATAACTTCAAGTTCTTGTTTAGTTCAAAAGATGCCTTTGTCATTACTCGAAATACTGTACTTTACAACCTTGGATTTATCTTTATCGGTTTGATTGTATCAGTTGGTATTGCCATTATCCTTAGTGAACTTCGATCTAAGAGAATGGTTAAAATCTACCAAACCTCTATGTTGTTTCCTTACTTCCTATCTTGGGTTATCATCAGTTTCTTTACAGATGCTTTCCTAAACATCGATAAAGGGCTTATCAACCGTACCCTAGAATCTTTTGGAATGAAGGGGATTAACTTCTACGCTGATGTAAGCATCTGGCCTTTTCTTCTCCTCTTCCTAGGTGTCTGGAAAGGCTTCGGTTATAGTAGTGTTATGTACTACGCAACCATCATGGGTATTGATCCAACTTACTACGAAGCAGCAACAGTTGACGGTGCTAGCAAATGGCAACGTATCCGTAACGTAACCATTCCTCAGTTGACACCGCTAGTGACAGTATTGACCATCCTTGCAGTCGGAAATATCTTCCGTGCAGACTTCGGTCTTTTCTACCAAATCCCACATAACTCAGGTGCCCTTTATAGTGTGACAAACGTATTGGACGTCTATGTCTTTAACGGATTGACGCAAACAGCAGATATCGGTATGGCTTCGGCAGCCGGCCTCTACCAGTCAGTTGTCGGTTTGATTCTGGTTATCCTATCAAACTTACTTGCAAGACGTGTTGATCCTAACTCGGCACTATTCTAGAAAGGAGGAGCATATGGCAAAAAAAATTCAAAAAGAAAAAATTGATAATGTTGGCATACACTCCTTCAGCAAAAAAGCAGATATTTTCTTTAGTATCATATCTGGTTTGCTAGCCTTCTCTTGTATCTTGCCTTTCATCTTTGTTATCATTATCTCAATTACAGATGAGAAGAGTATCGTCCAAAATGGATACAGTTTCTTCCCTTCTAAGTTTGGATTAGATGGCTTTGAGTTTTTGGCGCAGTTCAAAGATAAGATTTTACAAGCGCTCTTTATCTCAACTTTTGTGACAGTTGTTGGAACTTTGACAAACGTATTCATCACCACAACATACGCTTATGCCATCTCACGTTCAACATTTAAGTATCGCAAATTCTTTACAATCTTTGCTCTTCTTAGTATGTTGTTCAATGCTGGTTTGGTACCAGGCTATATCGTGGTAACTCAGTTACTTCACCTTGGTGATACTATTTGGGCCTTGATTGTTCCGATGCTTCTATCACCATTCAACATCATGTTGATGCGGTCTTTCTTCAAGAAAACCATTCCAGAAGCAATCCTCGAATCAGCTCGTATCGATGGTGCTAGCGAGGCACGGATCTTCTTCCAAATCTGTTTACCACTCTCTCTTCCAGGGATTGCGACTATCACACTGTTGACAGCACTTGGATTCTGGAACGACTGGTTCAATGCCCTTCTTTACATCAAGAGTGACAACTTGTATCCATTGCAATATTTGCTCATGCAAATTCAAAATAACATGGATTACATTGCTAAGTCAGTTGGGATGTCAGGACAACTTGCAGTTGCCCTACCAAAAGAAACAGGTCGTATGGCCATGGTCGTAGTTGCGACTGTTCCAATTGCGATTCTCTATCCATTCTTCCAACGCTACTTTGTAAAAGGTTTAACTATCGGTGGTGTTAAAGAATAAGAGACACTGAGAAACAAGCTTTCTCTACCCCTATCTAACTTTTCTTTGTTGAAAAGTAGATCACTAAAATTGTTTTAAATTTAAAAATAAAAAAAGGAGTTTTTATCATGAAAAACTGGAAAAAATATGCTTTTGCATCTGCTAGCCTTGTAGCTTTAGCTGCTAGCCTCGCTGCTTGTGGAAACCTTAAAGGTAACAACCAAAAAGCTGCTGACTCAGCTTCAGGTGACAAAACTGTTATCAAAATGTACCAAATCGGTGACAAACCAGATAACTTGGATGAGTTGCTAGAGAATGCAAACAAAATCATCGGAGAAAAAGTTGGTGCTAAATTAGATATCCAATACCTTGGATGGGGTGACTACGGTAAGAAAATGTCAGTTATCACTTCATCAGGTGAAAACTATGATATCGCATTTGCAGATAACTACGTTGTAAACGCTCAAAAAGGTGCTTATGCTGACTTGACAGAATTGTACAAGAAAGAAGGAGCTGACCTTTACAAAGCACTTGACCCAGCTTACATCAAAGGTAACACTGTAAATGGTAAAATCTATGCAGTTCCAGTTGCAGCCAACGTTGCATCTTCACAAAACTTTGCTTTCAACGGCCCACTTCTTGAAAAATATGGTATCGATATCTCAGGTGTAACTTCATACGAAACACTTGAACCAGTCTTGAAACAAATTAAAGAAAAAGCTCCAGATGTAGTGCCATTCGCTGTTGGTAAAAACTTTATTCCATCAGAAAACTTTGACTACCCAGTTGCAAATGGTCTTCCATTCGTCATCGACCTTGAAGGCGACACTACTAAGATCGTAAACCGTTACGAAGTTCCTCGTTTCGTAGAACACTTGAAGACTATGCACAAATACTATGAAGCAGGATACATTCCAAAAGACGTAGCAACTAGTGATACTTCATATGACCTTACTCAAGATACTTGGCTTGTTCGTGAAGAAACAGTGGGACCAGCTGACTACGGTAGCAGCTTGCTTTCTCGTGTTGCTAACAGAGACATCCAAATCAAACCATTTACTAACTTCATCAAGAAAAACCAAACAACTCAAGTTGCAAACTTTGTAATCTCAAACAACTCTAAGAACAAAGAAAAAGCAATGGAAGTGTTGAACCTCTTGAACACTAACCCAGAACTCTTGAACGGACTTGTTTATGGACCAGAAGGCAAGAACTGGGAAAAAGTTCCAGGTAAAGAAAACCGTGTTAAAGTTCTCGATGGATACAAAGGAAACACTCACATGTCAGGATGGAACACTGGTAACAACTGGATCCTTTACATCAACGAAAACGTTACAGATGAACAAATTGCACAATCTAAGAAAGACTTGGAAACTGCAAAAGAATCTCCAGCGCTTGGATTCATCTTCAACACTGACAACGTGAAATCTGAAATCTCAGCTATCACTAACACTATGCAACAATTCGATACAGCTATCAACACTGGTACTGTAGACCCAGAAAAAGCTATTCCAGAATTGATGGAAAAACTTAAATCTGAAGGTGCTTACCAAAAAGTATTGGATGAAATGCAAAAACAATACGACGAATTCTTGAAAAACAAAAAATCTTAAGATAGATTGATTTCGTGTATTCATTCCTAAAAGATGCAATCACTGCCTTGTCTGGATATTTCCAGACGGGGTGGTGATTTTTTGGTCAATACATATAATTATCTGTATTTGTATCTAGATATCTACTCTGACATATAAGATTGGACACAAGCACAGCTGAAAAAAGATCTGAAAATGGGTCTTGTTTTTTATTTTTCGGTCAAATAAATTGCATTCGCTTTCTTGAGGGAGTATACTGGTATAGTTGAATGAAAAATTCTGATAATTTAATCTTAGAAAAGAGAATCTTATGGCAAAACCTATTCGTGTTTTACTTTACTATAAATATGTTCCCATCGAAAACGCAGAACAATTTGCGGCTGACCACTTGGCTTTCTGTAAGTCTATTGGCCTCAAGGGCCGTATCCTAGTGGCTGACGAAGGAATCAACGGAACTGTTTCTGGTGACTACGAAACAACGCAAAAATACATGGACTACGTTCACAGCCTTCCAGGTATGGAAGACCTCTGGTTCAAGATTGACGAAGAAAGTGAGCAAGCTTTCAAAAAGATGTTTGTTCGCTACAAAAAAGAAATCGTTCACCTTGGGTTAGAGGATGATAACTTTGATAACGACATCAATCCTCTTGAAACAACAGGTGCTTACTTGTCACCAAAAGAATTTAAAGAAGCCCTCCTAGATGAAGATACAGTGGTCCTTGATACTCGTAATGACTATGAGTACGACCTTGGACACTTCCGTGGGGCTATCCGTCCTGACATCCGCAACTTCCGTGAATTACCACAATGGGTTCGTGATAACAAGGAAAAATTCATGGATAAACGTGTCGTTGTTTACTGTACAGGTGGAGTCCGCTGTGAGAAATTCTCAGGTTGGATGGTCCGTGAAGGCTACAAAGATGTCGGTCAATTACACGGAGGAATTGCCACTTACGGGAAAGATCCTGAAGTTCAAGGGGAACTTTGGGATGGGAAAATGTATGTCTTTGACGAACGTATTGCAGTCGATGTCAACCATGTCAATCCAACTATCGTAGGGAAAGATTGGTTTGATGGAACACCATGTGAACGCTATGTCAACTGTGGAAATCCATTCTGTAACCGCCGCATCTTGGCATCAGAAGAGAACGAAGATAAATATCTCCGTGGTTGCTCACACGAGTGTCGTGTTCACCCACGTAATCGCTATGTTTTAGAACATGAATTGACACAAGATCAAGTCATCGAGCGTCTAGCAGCAATTGGTGAGAGCCTAGACCATTCTGAAGTTGTATAATAAATATTAACAGTCCTAAAGGGCTGTTTTTCTATGCTTTTGACTAAAAAATCTTAAATTTGTTTCTGCATCTTTCAGGAAAATGGTGTATACTATATGTAAACGATTTCAAAGGAGACCATTATGGTGAAGACATTTTTTATTCCAAATAAACAAAGTATTTTAGGGCAACAGGAGATTCTTACAGCTAAATCAATTTTAGGTTTAGTAGAAGGCCTAGAGTCGCATAGTTATGATGCTGTTTACCTCCGTCAACCTCTCAATCGTCTGGAGTATATCGAGTGTGCTGTTGTGGGAAAATCTCAGTTTCTCTTTAAAGTTCGATATCTAGATGCTCAAAAAGGCTATCAAGTTGTTATTCCTGATTTTATCACAAGAGCTGACTGGGAGATTGTAGAAGGGCTCTTGCGGGCTTTGTCTAGCAAGGTTGGTGAAGCAGTTGAGGGCTTGGCAGACTTTGATTTGGAAAACTATTTCCAAGAAACGGTTAAGAGCTATCTAGCGGATAAGGCTGCTCGTTTAGGTTTCTGTCAGGGTATTCTATCAACTATTTACTTTGATAAGAAGGATTTGGAAAGTTTCTTGGAAGAAGATGGCTTGGCACGTTTTGAAGAGTTGGTCAAGAAAGTTCAAGGGTCTGATGCCTATCCTTCCAGTGCTAAATTCTATCCAGATGGTGAAGGTAAGGTTCATGGGGTCTACCACCTAGCTCAGGGAGTAAAAACCATTTTGCCAAAAGAACCAGTGATTCCAGCTCCTTACGTTGAGCAATTGGTAGGCAAGGAACTTGTTTGGGAGATTGATTTGGTAAAAATCTCTGGAGATGGCTCAAAACCAGAAGATTATGAAGCGATAGCTAGACTGGATTATCAAACCTTTTTAGGAGCTTTGCCAAAAGAACTTTATCAGGACTTAGATGCTAACCAAGTAGAAGTAGGACCTGTTTCAGGGGAAGATTTTGAGAACGTAGTAAAAGGTAACTAGAGGCCTAAATGAAAGATATTAGTTTTAAATAATGTGAAAAGGCAGATCGTTTGATCTGCTTTTTGTGTACACAAAAAAATCCTGTCAGTATTTGACAGGATTTTATCTTACATAAAAGCAAGGATTCGAAGATAGTCAAAAACAAGAGCCATTTCTGCTAGAAAGAAGAGAAATAGAACACCACCGTTGACTAGGAAAGCTAAGAGAAGGCGATAGAAAGGATCGGTTTGACTATCCTTGCTAGGTCTTGAGATGAAGTAGAGATTGGCCAAGAGAGTCAGACCAATGCTAATCAAGCAAAGCAATACTGCAAATCGTAGACCATTAAAAAGAGCGAAGAAACTAGCAATACCTGTCAAGAGAACTGGGATAGCCAAGAGTCTGCTATGTGCTTGAAAGGCTCTTTCTAATGTCCAATCACTGTCCTGATCGACAAAACGTTTGACTACGAATCCACCCATGAGAATTGAAAAGAAGAAGAGACTTGTCGCTACTAGGATGGAGAAGACCGAGAAGAGATTGAGAGATGGGAATTGTTCCATGAAGTGAGCATCGATGCTTGCCATACGACCATAGTAGCCTTGTTTGGCGTGATAAACTATAAAGAGAAAACTTGTAGCAGAAAAGATAGTTAGTAGTGCAAAGGCGTTATAACTATGTTTTTTATCTGAACCAATGCTTGCTGTTGGCTCTTTGAGAGCACCTTGTAACCAGACCCAAAAATCAGCCAATTCTTCTTTGAAGATTGTAGTTTTTGTCGGGACAGGATCTGGGACAAATGGACTTTCCAAAGATTTGCTAGGCTGAGGTGCTTCCTTAACTGGTTTTTCTGTTTGGTCTGTCTTTGTTGCCAGTTCTTCTTGTTCTTCAGTCTCTACAGGTTCTTCTGACTTGTCTATCTTTTCTGTATTTTCCACGTTTTCTTCGTGTTCGTCACTCTCTACTTTCTCTAGGTCAGCTTCTTGTTCTTCAGGGTTGGCTTGAAGGCTTTCTTCAACCACTGGCAACTCTTCTTTTTCTTTTAGTTCTTCCTCGGGAATGACTGGATCAGATGGACTTTCTTTTTTCTCATTGTTGGCTGTTTTCTCGAAATCAGCACTTTCGAACCATTCTTGAGTCATGATGGGACCTCCTTTTTTATTTCTTGTTTGAGTAGTAATGATTAACTATTATTCATGATCTCTCGAATTAGGTGAGCGATCCGGTTCGTCTGGAATGTTGATATCTTGACCTGCCTTTACGACGAGGAGATCTTGCGTATCTTTTTTCTCTACTTTGTAAGGATTTGAGAATTCTTCGTCCCTATTTACATTATTTCCCTGGGCAGGATTCACTCCTTCTCGAGTTCGATGATAAATAGCTCCGTATTCTGATGAAAGATTGAGATTGATTCGTTCAAGCTCTTTTCTTGATAACATGAGCGATATGTCATTTTCTGCCTCAAATTCTACCTTACCGTGCACTTGGATGTCGTCAGCAGAGATATGTTCATGTTCTGCTTGGATACGGCTATCTGTTAGACTTGTTCCAAATACATTGACGATTCCAGCTGTAGTCAGTTGGCTGTTTTTGATCTCGCTATTAGTGATACGAAGAAGATAGCCATTTGACTGGATCTTGGCATTGCTGACTTTTACATCGGCAATCGAAAGGACACCGTGGTCGACCTGGGCAGTTATGTTTTTTAATTCTCTTCCTTTTGGTAGTGATAGAACGACTTCGTCATTACGTCTAGAGACTCCGCTTGCGATAAATAGGATACCCTCGATACTAGAACCTATAGAGCGACGAGTAGTTGACTTGGTGTCTGAAATCTCAAGAGTTTTTTCATTGATAGAATGTTGAAGATTTTCTTTTTCAGAGAAGGTTGGATGATACTGAAGGTGAATCTTGTCATCGCTAGATTCTCTAATGACTAACGAATGTTCTGTCAGTGACATGTTAAGATTTTCAATATCTTGATCAAAAACGAGCTCTTCCATTCGGCTCTCAAAGACTGGTTTTTGTGACATTGCAAGGAGGCTTCTGACACCATCGGTTTGGATGCCGATGATCATCATGGCAAAACCGATGATACTAGTAACAACACCAAAGATAAGAAATCCTTTTGTTAATTTACGCATGACTTTCACCTCTCTTTCCTCTATTAAGAATCCACTGAATAAGTCGAAGGATTAGTATTCCAAAGAAACGGGTCACATAGGAAGTCGCCAGCAAGACTAGGGATGAAGCTCCAAGAGCTAGCAAACCTCCACCAAAAATCAGCATAAAAGCAGATGTCGATTCAGCCAGAACGTAGAAGCTTTCAAATAGGAGAACGCCTCCTAGGATTAGTCCAGCTGCTGATACAGCAAAGAAGGCTAAAAGTACACTAACCGCAGCGATAAAAATCCCGATGATAGCCATGAGAAGACCAATCCCGACTGGAATCCCAATAGGTGCAGCCAGAAGTGCGAGGATTGCGATTTGTAAAACCTGACGGTTGTTCTTATTGGAATTTTCTTCGTTGATTTTCTTATCAAGAAGTGTAGTCAGGATGTCATGGGCAGCCTCTTTTGGACTTCCCAGACTAGTCATTAGCTCTTCCTCACCTTCTGGACCAGCATCATCAAAGAGTTCTTTGAAGTAGTCCATGGCTTCGATGCGATCAGCTTGAGGAAGCTTCATCAGATAGGCTTCAAGCTGATTCAAATATTCAGTTCTTGTCATGGCGAATGCTCCCTTCTATGATGCCATTGATAGTGTCAGTGTAGAGTGTCCACTCTTCTCTGAGTACAAATAGTTGCTCCTCCCCAATCTCTGTTAAGGAGTAGTATTTCCGCATCCGACCTTGGTATTCGCGAGAGTATGTAGTCAGATAGCGGTTGGTATCCAGTTTTTTCAAGATGGGGTAGAGGGTAGATTCCTTGATTTTGGCAATGAGTTTAATGGTTTGACTAATTTCATAACCATAGGAATCCCCTTGTTCTAGAATGGCCAAGATGAGAAATTCAATCAAAGCCGCTGATGTCGGAAAATACATGGGGCACCTCCTTTTTAGTATATAAAAATTTTATATATAATTATTCTACACATACATCATACAACTAAATGTAAGCCCTGTCAAGAAATATGTATAAAATTTTTACATATAAAAAATCCTCTAGTGAAAACTAGAAGATTAGAGGATTTTATCTGCTCGATCTACCATAAAGAGGGAGATTGTCATGATGATATCAATAGCTAGAAGAGCCAGTACAGCTGGAATCCAGGAATGGAACATGTCAAAGCTGTAACCAAAGAGAGTTGGACCGACAGCTGCCAAAATGTAGCCTCCGGTCTGGGCAAGTCCAGACAATTGGGCTGTCTTTTCAGGCGAGCTAGTTTTGATGGAGAAGCAAACCATGAGATAAGGGAAAAGAGCGCTACAGGCAGTACCAATCAAGAGATGCGCTACTAACCAGTAGAGGAAGCTGTTGCTCGGGTATAAGAGCATGGCAATTCCAAGCAATCCGGCGATAGAGATGACTGTCAGCATGATTTGACGGTGACGATTGGACAAACGAGTCGTTAAACTTGGAATAGTCATCGAGAAGGGGATACTAGTCAGAGAAAAGATCGAAGCTAAAAGACCGGCATCTGTGTGAGATAAGCCAGCACTGATTGCCATGGTAGGTAACCAGGTCATACTGGTATAGAAGAGTAAGGACTGAAGTCCACCGAATACAATAATAGCCCAAACTTCCTTATTTTTTAAGATATTCTCTTTCTTTTGTTTTTTCTCACTTCCTTTTAGAAAATGATTGTGACGATGATTGGGGAACCAGACAATTAAAGTTAGTAGACAGGCCAAGGATAAACAGAGAATCAAGCCTTTCCAAGAGCTTGCTTGAGTAATCGGTACAGAGAGATAGGAAGCAAGAGCCGTTGTAATCCCCATAGAGGTCACATAGATGGTTGTCAGAAAGCCAATCTTTTGTGGGTGATTGGCCTGAATGGCGCTAGGAAGGAGCACGTTAAAGATTGCAATACTTGCTCCGATGAGTAAAGTCCCTAGATAGAGTAGAGGAAGATTAAAGATACGAATCACTGAACCGATGGTCAATACGATAAGACTATAGGTGAAAAGGTGCTCGAGTCCAATTTTTTGAGCCAAACGAGTCGCAAAAGAGGAGAAGAGGGCAAACATCAAGAGAGGGAGACTGGTCAAAACACCAAGTGAACTAACTTCCACGCCTAAACCTTGGGCAATATCTCCCAAAATAGTTGGTAAAGCTGTGAAAGGAGCTCTTAAGATCGCTCCAATTAAGATAATTCCTAGAATAAAAAAGAGTGCTCGTTTTTTCATGTGAACCTCAGTAAGCTGATTTTGATAACAGCTTATTTTAATTTTTTTTCCTAAAGATGTCAAGTTGACCTGACGTGATTCGCTACGTAGCCGATAGAAATCATAGAAAATAAGGACAATATATTTACTAGTTTTTTTCTGGGATTCAAATAAAAATAGGAAAGTCTGGAAATTTGTGATAAAATAGTGAAAGAAAATCTATATATTGGAGAACTACTGTGTCTGAAAATCGTAAATTTAGCGTCCTGATGTCAGTCTATGTTAAAGAAAATCCAGTCTTTCTAGAAGAGGCGATAGAGAGTATCATACATCAAACGCTCAAACCTAGCGAAGTGGTCATCGTCGAAGATGGTCCGCTGACACCTGAACTGTATCAAGTTTTGGAGAAATTGGAAGCACAGTCAAGTATTCCAATCAAACGTTGCCCTCTTGAGCAAAATCGCGGCTTAGGTTTAGCGCTTCAGTACGGTGTCTTACAGTGCCAATATGACGTCATTGCTCGTATGGATACAGATGATATTGCTGTTGAAGACCGTTTCGAACAACAGTTCGAATTGATGGAAAAAGAAAACTTGGACCTGCTAGGTGGTCATATCGCAGAGTTTATCGACCAACCTGACGAGATTGTGTCTTACCGTCGTGTACCGACTAAGCATGAGGATATCATTGCCTACCAACGTATGAGAAGTGCCTTTAATCATATGACTGTTATGTTCAAAAAAGAAATGGTTCTCAAAGCTGGTAACTACGAGGATGGCCTTTATATGGAAGATGATCTTCTCTGGCTCAATATGATTAGTGCAGGAGCTCGAACTGGAAATGTGGATCAAATTCTATGTAAGGTGCGCGTGGGAGCGGGGATGTTTGAACGCCGTGGAGGTCTTCGCTATCTCAAACTCTATCGCCAAGCACGAAAGAGAATGCACGCTCGTGGACAGATTTCTTATGGCGAATATCTGAAAAGTGTTTTAATCCAAGTTGTCGTTGCCCTATGTCCAGGATTTGTGCGACAGTTTATATTTTTGAAACTTCTAAGAAAAAGCAAGTAATGTCTAGCTGATAGGATTTTAAAACTATATCTTATCACTGCTAGAAAATGTGATTCTGTGTAGGAGGATACCATTCACATGAATAAAAAAATAACAGATTACGTAATTGATCTGGTTGAAGTATTAAATAAACAACAGAAACAAATATTTTGGGGATTTTTTGATATTGCCAGTATGGTCTTATCAATTATTGTTTCCTATATTCTATTTTATGGCTTGATCAATCCAGCCCCGGTAGACTATGTCATTTACACAGGTCTAACCTTCATTTTCTACCAACTGATGATTGGATTCTGGGGGCTTAATGCTAGTATTAGTCGATATAGCAAAATAACAGATTTCATGAAGATTTTCTTCGGAGTAACTATCAGTAGTATCTTATCTTATGTGATCTGCTATGCTTTCTTGCCGCTCTTTTCTATCCGCTTTATCGTACTCTTTATCCTATTAACAACATTCTTGATTCTACTTCCTCGTATCACTTGGCAGTTGATTTACTCAAGACGTAAAAAGGGAAATGGAGCTGGAGAACACCGTCGCACCTTCTTGATTGGTGCTGGTGATGGTGGCGCGCTCTTTATGAACAGCTACCAACATCCTACTAGTGACCTTGAACTAGTTGGGATTTTGGATAATGATGAAAAGAAAAAAGGACAAAAACTTGGGAAAATCCCAGTTTTGGGGTCTTATGATGATCTACCAGAATTGGCTAAACGCTACAGAGTTGAAAAAGTTATCGTTGCGATTCCGTCTCTAGATCCATCTGAATATGAACGAATCCTGCAAATGTGTAACAGTATCGGTGTAAAATGCTTCAAAATGCCGATGATTGAGTCAGTTGTGCAAGGTATCCAGCCTCAAGCAGGTGGTTTCCAGAAAATTGATATCACGGACCTGTTGGGACGTAAAGAGATTCAGCTTGATGAATCACGTCTGGGTTCTGAAATCACTAATAAAACGATTTTGGTAACTGGTGCCGGAGGTTCGATTGGTTCAGAAATTTGCCGTCAAGTCAGTCGCTTCAATCCGGAACGTGTCGTTTTGCTCGGTCATGGAGAAAACTCTATTTATCTGATTTACCATGAATTGATTCGTAAATTCCAGGGAATTGACTTTGTTCCTGTCATTGCTGATATTCAAGATTACGATCGTTTGCTTCAAGTTTTTGAACAGTACGAACCAGCGATTGTTTACCATGCTGCAGCCCATAAACATGTTCCGATGATGGAGCGCAATCCAAAAGAAGCCTTCAAGAATAATATCCTTGGAACTTATAATGTTGCTAAGGCAGTTGACGCTGCTCGAGTTCCAAAAATGGTCATGATTTCGACAGATAAGGCCGTTAATCCACCAAACGTAATGGGAGCAACTAAACGTGTGGCTGAGTTGATTGTCACTGGATTTAATCAACGTAGCCAATCTACCTACTGTGCGGTTCGTTTCGGTAACGTACTCGGTAGCCGTGGTAGTGTAATTCCTGTCTTTGAACGTCAGATTGCTGAAGGTGGGCCTGTAACGGTGACAGACTTCCGAATGACTCGTTACTTTATGACCATTCCAGAAGCTAGTCGCTTGGTAATTCATGCGGGTGCTTATGCAAAGGATGGAGAAGTCTTTATCCTTGATATGGGCAAACCAGTACGCATTTACGATTTGGCTAAGAAAATGGTTCTACTCAGTGGTCATACTGAAAATGAAATTCCAATCGTAGAAGTAGGTATTCGCCCAGGTGAAAAACTATACGAAGAGTTGCTTGTATCAACTGAACTAGTTGATAATCAAGTAATGGACAAAATCTTTGTTGGTAAAGTAAATGTAATGCCTCTTGAGATGATCAATGAGAAGATTGAAGAGTTCCGTACCTTGCAGGGTTCTGAATTGAAGAGAGCAATCATAGCTTTTGCTAATGAAACAACACATGTTGACTAAATATAAAAAATAAGCTATTATCTGTCAAATCTTCTTTAAGTGGAGGCGACAGGTAATATCTTTTTTTCTATATTTAAAGGGATTTCTAGGTGATTTTGAACATATTTGCTTTAAGTGAACAGATATGGTAAAATATAACAAATAACAATAAAAGGGAGTATATTATGATTAACGCAATTAAAAATTTCTTTAAAGGTTATGTAGATTTTTCTGGACGTTCAACACGCCCAGATTACTGGTGGATTTGGTTGGCAAACATCATCCTTTCTATTCCTTTCTACATGGCATACGGTGCTGCAATAGCAAATCCAGATAGCGAAGCTGCTCTTATGACTTTGGGCTTACTCGTATTTGTTTATATCATTTTGGGCTTGGCAGTTTTCTTACCTGGTCTTGCATTGACAGTCCGTCGCCTGCGTGACGCTGGTTTCCATTGGGCACTTATTTTCGTTGGTTTTGTTCCGTTTGTTGGAAGCATCGCTCTTCTGGTGCTATTGGCTATGCCGACAAAGGATTAATGATAAATTCAACTATCTGAAGAATGCTACAAGAACGAAGAAGTTTCAGTCTTGTCGAATAATTTGCTAACACTCCCAGATCTTTTACTAGATTTGGGAGTGTTCTATAACTGTATAGTTTAATATCTACTAGTAAACATAAAAATTAGGAGTATTGTATGATTAACGCGTATAAAAATTTCTTTAAAGGATATGCAGAGTTCACTGGTCGTTCGACGCGTCCAGATTACTGGTGGGTTTGGTTAGGAAATTTCATCCTTTCTATTCCTTTCTGGGTTATATATATCTACACTGTATTTCTTAGTGCCGTGATGGATTCAGTGAGCGATTCAGCCAGCGAAGCTGCTTTCATGATTTTTGGTTTAGTTGCCATTATTTATGTAGTTTTTTATCTATCTATTTTAGTGCCGACTATAGCTTTGACAATTCGCCGTCTGCGTGATGCTGGTTTTCACTGGGCCTTTATCTTCCTTCGCTTTGCCCCAATGGTGGGAGGGATAGCTCTTTTGATTCTTCTCGCTATGCCGACAAAAGAAACTGAAGTGGTAAACTATAGTGAACCTCAAGCAGTCAAAAATGAAGAAGCCATTGAAGATACACCATTCGAAGAATCAGATAAGAACTAAGAGATTCTTGTTTTACGGTTGAATCTGTTTTGGACTTCTTGTATTTTATTATCAACAAGTTAAAAAAGCACTCCAATTTAGTTGGAGTGCTTTTGTTTAAATCTTCTATTGTAGTTGACGTAAAATGTCTGCTGGTTGATGTGCGACCCAGTCAGGTTGATAGGTCATGAGGTCCTTCTCGTCACCAAACCCCCAAGTAACCGCTAGTTTTTTAATGCCAGTTTCTTGGGCACCAATCATATCAAATTTTGTATCTCCGATAAGGACCACTTTTTCTGGATCCAAGTTATGAGTTGCCAAAGCTTGACGAATGACGTCTGCCTTGTGCACTGCTTGAGGATTTGAACCATAGATGCCGTCAAAGAAATGATCGATTTCAAAATTAGCTGTCATATGGACTGCTGTCGGAGTATTTTTTGTTGTCGTGATATAGAGAGGATATTGTTGAGCTAGTTCAGTGAGTAGTTCCTTGATTTGTGGAAAGAGCTGAGCTTCATAAACTCCTTTTTCCTTATAGTAGGAACGATAAAGCTGGATAGCTGACTCAATCTGCTCAGTTGGTAAGCAACTAGCGAAACTAGTTTCCAATGGCGGCCCCATAAAACCACGGATGGTTTTTGCGTCTGGACTAGGGACTCCCAGTTGTTCAAAAGTATAGGTGAAGCCATTGTGAATACCGATAGAGCTGTCCACAAGGGTTCCATCTAAGTCGAAAAAGATAGCTGATAAGGATGACATTGATTCTCCTAGTAATCTTGAAATTATTCACCGAAGATTTCTTTTTGAAGGCGACGGCCTGTCGGTGTGGCTGCGAGACCACCTTCGGCAGTTTCACGAAAGGCAGTTGGGAGGCTAGAGCCTACTTGGTACATGGCATCAATGACTTCATCAACTGGGATTTTTGATTCGATACCGGCTAAAGCCATATCGGCTGCGATGAAGGCGAAACTTGCTCCCATGGCATTACGCTTAACACATGGAACTTCAACCAAACCTGCAACTGGGTCACAGATAAGACCGAGCATGTTTTTGATAACGAAGGCGATAGCCTGACTCGCTTGATAAGGAGTTCCACCTGCAGCTAGAGTTAGGGCAGCAGCGCTCATGGAAGAAGCTGACCCCACCTCCGCTTGGCAACCTCCTTCGGCTCCTGAGATAGAGGCATTGTTAGCAATGACGAGCCCAAAAGCACCAGCAGCAAAGAGAAAATCTAGTTGTTGTTCATGCGTTAAATTTAACTTTTGAATAGCAGATGTGAGAACTGCAGGAAGACAACCTGCGCTACCTGCGGTTGGTGTTGCACACACAAGGCCCATCTTGGCATTGTGCTCATTAACGGCAATGGCGTTACGGGCGGCAGACAAGACAGTGAAGTCTGATAAGGTCTTTCCTTTTTTGATGTAATGATCGAGCTTGGCAGCGTCACCACCAGTCAAACCGCTACGAGATTTCTTTTCGCTGAGACCAAGCTCGACGGAAGCTTTCATGACTTCGAGGTTGCGTTCCATGAGGAGAAGAACTTCTTCACGTTCACGCCCAGTCAGCTCAAACTCAGTAGTAATCATGAGCTCAGCAACGTTTCCTTGGAAATCAAGTTCGGCTTGTTCGACTAATTCTTTGATAGAGTAAAACATATCTTCTCCTATTGAAAGAAATTGACATTGTGCAAATGAGGAATTTTCCGAATCTCTTCGATAGATTCTTCACAGTTACGACTATCAACTTCAATAATCATAATGGCCTTCTCTCCAGCCTTTTCTCGAGTTACATTCATTTGAGCGATATTGATGCCAAAGCGAGAAAGAGCTTCTGTCACGTGAGCAATCATACCTGGAACATCCTGATGAACGATGATGATGGTAGGAGTGTTCATGTTGAGAGATACGGCAAAACCATTTAATTCTGTCACCTGGATATTTCCACCGCCGATTGAAATCCCTGTTACACTGATAGTCTTATGATCGTTCTTAACAGTGATTTTCGTAGTATTTGGGTGGGGAGCATTACTGTCCTTTTGGATGGTCCACACGATTTTAATGCCACGCTTGTGGGCAATTTCTAAACTATTTGGAATTTCAGGATCATCCGTATCCATTCCCAAAATACCAGCTACAAGGGCAAGGTCTGTCCCGTGTCCACGATAGGTTTTTGCAAAAGAGTTAAAAAGCTGGAATTCAACCTCGGTAGGAGTATCATCAAAGATAGATGAAACGATTTTACCGATACGAACAGCTCCTGCCGTGTGACTACTAGATGGCCCAATCATGACTGGTCCAATGATATCAAAGACAGATTGAAAACGAAGTGATTGCATCTGTTTCCCCTTAAAAAGATTCTTACTTCTATTATAGCAAAGATTAGATGTAAGTGCTTAATTACTTTCTGAAATATATAAAAAGATTAAAAAGCTTTTATAACAAGGGTTTTGTAACAAAAAGTGGCTTTTTTAAGTAAATAAATCACAGTTTTGTAACATTTCTAAACAAATTCGTTAACAAATAGTAACATTAGAAAGGTATCATGGTAGTATAAGAAAGAAGGAGAACTTTTTTAAATGAAATTAAACATTAAGACTAAACTTGCAGGATTTGCAGTTGTACTTGCTTTCCTTGCACCATCACTTACTTTTGCACAAGAAACAAAAACTTATACAGTTAAACCTGGAGATACTCTTTCAGAAATTGCTGAGACATACAACACAACAGTTGAAAAATTAGCTAAATTGAACAACATTAAAAATGTTGACCTTATCTTTATTGACCAAGTATTGGTTATTGATGGGGCAGCTCCAGTTGCTGAAACTACAACAACAGAAGCTCCTGTAGCAGAAGTTGAAGAAACTCCAGCAGTTGCTGAAACTGTTGTAGAAGAAACTACATATGAAGAAACTTACGAAGCTCCAGCTTCAGCACCTGCAGCAGCAGAAAGCTACTCAGCTCCAGCTGCAACTGTAAGCGGATCTGAAGCAGAAGCGAAAGAATGGATCGCTCAAAAAGAATCAGGTGGTAGCTACACAGCGACAAACGGACGTTACATCGGACGTTACCAATTGACAGATTCTTACTTGAACGGCGACTACTCAGCTGAAAACCAAGAACGTGTGGCAGACGCTTATGTTGCAGGACGTTACGGTTCATGGACAGCTGCCAAGAACTTCTGGCTTAACAACGGTTGGTATTAAGAAGATATAGAAAAGGAAGTCTCAATGACTTTCTTTTTTGTTTACAAAGATATCAACTTCTCGCTCTAGTTCTGTTAGTAAGTGTTCATCTTCTACTAGCTTAGCTAAGGAGAGTCCATTTTGTATCAACTGAGCATCATTAGTACAAATGCCTATACGAATATAGGAAAACGCAAGTGTGTCATACTGTTTGCTTATTTTTGCTTCCTCCAAGAGAGTGTAGCAAAGCTGTTTGCAAAGTAACTTATCACCATTGTAAAGATAAAGAGTTGAGAGATTCAGCAACAACATCATATTTTGTCATTTTTATTATATCTAAACATGTCTACTAGTCCAATAATTGGACTAGTGATTGGACATACTGAAATAGATCCAATAAATTCTATTATTATAGCTCTTGGTACGATATGGGCATTAATTTTGATATTTTCAAGGGTGTATAGAAAATATTTTTATAGAGACGAAGATGACTAAAGTTTTTATCAATAATTGGCTCCATAATATCTATAGGGAATTAACCTGCTACCAATATCATAGAGCCCTAAAAAAGAGCCGTTTAAGGCTCTTTTTGTGTATTTGCATTTGATGAGAGATCATTATAAACATTGGTGTTGAGGGCTTACAAGTTTATGGGATTTCGCCATCTAAATTATTAGTTAGACGAACTGGTTGTAACGCTATTAGACTCTGATTGAGAACCTGAAGAATCAGCAGTTTGACCTCCTGTATTAGCGCTATTATCTCCTCCACTACTAGTACTACCAGATGAAGACTGCTCAGCTGCAGGTGCTTGGGAATTAGATATGCTTCCATTTGTTTCTGGATAGCTTTGAATATAGCTACTATCTTCTGAACGGCTGGCTTCTATTCCGGCATCTCTAGTAGTCGTTTCTGTTTGGGTAGTTTTTTCTTCTTCTTTTTTGGTCAAGACTTCAACTTGTTTTTGGAATTTAGAGATTAGTTCTTGAATTGGTTTTATCTTTTCTTCAAGAGCAACTTGGTCGCTGGCAGAATTAATGTTTTTAATGATGTCTATTATTTTTTGCAAGGAAGTGATGGCTGTCTCAAGTGTTTGTTTATCTTGAAACTGGCTATCAGAATCCTTTATATCTAATTTCAAAGCTTTTTCACTATAATGATTTGTGACTTTATCGGCAGTAGAAGCGAGAAAGTCTGCTAATGTCTTTTTGCCTTCATCAGTAGTTGGTTTTAATTCTTGAATTTTTTTCCAATCTTCTATAATGGTTTCAGAATCAATATTGAAGTCTTTAATGGCGTTTTTTACTTGTTCGACATCTTGTTGATTTTTTTGTTGTTTGATGAGAGCAACATTCCCTCTCTCTGCTTGGATTTTTTCTTGATGGAGGACTAAGCCTGTCAAAAGTCCAATACCTGCAATAAGTGTAATAATAAAAATAGTATTTTTTGATTTTAGAATATCTTTGTAGTTGTTCACATTAGTTCTACGCACATGGATGATGGTGTATATATGGAATCATGTGCGCATTCCTCCTTATTAAAGTATATCATTTTTAGTTGATTTTAAAAATAAGTTTTTAAAGAGAATAGAGATTTAGGAATGAATTGATTTCTTTTGTATCCTATCTTCATGTATTGACAGAAGAGGTTGATAGTTTGTCAGCATCTTCCTTGTCTTCTCTAACCAAGCATGTTATAATGAAAACTGCTCAAACGACCTTCAATCGTGATAGCAAACACGACCTTCAATCGTGAATAAACGAATAGATGGGAGAACTACCATGAGTGATAACTCTAAAACACGTGTTGTCGTGGGGATGAGTGGTGGTGTTGATTCGTCGGTGACGGCTCTCTTGCTCAAGGAGCAGGGCTACGATGTGATCGGTATCTTCATGAAGAACTGGGACGACACAGATGAAAACGGCGTCTGTACGGCGACCGAAGATTACAAGGATGTGGCTGCAGTGGCAGACCAACTTGGCATTCCTTACTACTCTGTCAATTTTGAAAAAGAGTACTGGGACCGCGTTTTTGAGTACTTCCTAGCGGAATACCGTGCAGGACGCACGCCAAATCCAGACGTTATGTGTAACAAGGAAATCAAGTTTAAGGCCTTTTTGGACTATGCCATGACCTTGGGAGCAGACTATGTAGCGACTGGGCACTATGCCCGAGTGGCGCGTGATGAGGACGGCATCGTTCACATGCTTCGTGGCGTGGACAATGGCAAAGACCAGACCTATTTCCTCAGTCAACTTTCGCAAGAACAATTACAAAAGACTATGTTCCCATTGGGACATTTGGAAAAGCCTGAAGTTCGCAGACTAGCAGAAGAAGCAGGCCTTGCGACTGCTAAGAAGAAAGATTCAACAGGGATTTGCTTTATCGGAGAAAAGAACTTTAAAGAATTTCTCAGCAACTACTTACCAGCTCAGCCTGGCCGAATGATGACTGTGGATGGTCGCGATATGGGTGAGCATGCTGGTCTGATGTACTATACGATCGGTCAGCGTGGCGGACTCGGGATCGGTGGACAACACGGCGGTGACAATGCTCCTTGGTTTGTTGTCGGTAAAGATTTGAGCCAGAACATTCTCTATGTAGGCCAAGGCTTCTACCATGATTCGCTCATGTCAACTAGCTTAGAAGCCAGTCATGTCCACTTTACTCGTGACATGCCAGAGGAATTTACATTAGAATGTACGGCTAAATTCCGCTACCGTCAGCCTGACTCTAAGGTGACTGTTCATGTCAAAGGGGATCAGGCAGAGGTCATCTTTGCGGAGCCACAACGCGCCATTACACCAGGACAGGCAGTTGTTTTTTACGACGGTGAAGAGTGTCTCGGTGGTGGTTTGATTGACAATGCCTACCGCGATGGCAAGGTTTGTCAGTACATATAGATTGACAAATGTTCTCAATTTGCTACAATAATAAAAGCAATAGAAATGATGGTCAAAGCTCATGGATGTTGCAGGCTTTTTTGTCCTGCACTTCTTACGAGTTTTGACTATTTTTGTGTCGTTTAAGGGAAAGGACAAGAATGACTCAGCAAGACTTTCGGACAAAAGTGGGAAATACGGTTTTTGGCGTTCGGGCGACAGCTTTGATTCTTCAAAACCGCAAGCTCCTAGTCACCAAAGATAAGGACAAGTATTACACTATTGGCGGTGCGATCCAAGTCAATGAAAGTACGGAAGATGCCCTAGTCCGTGAAGTGAGGGAAGAATTGGGTGTCAAAGCTCAAGCTGGGCAGCTAGCTTTCGTGGTTGAAAATCGTTTTGAAGAAGATGGTGTCTATTTTCACAACATCGAGTTTCATTATCTGGTGGATTTACTTGAGGATGCACCGTTGACCATGCAGGAAGATGAGAAAAGGCAACCTTGTGAGTGGATTGACTTGAACAAGCTTGAGGATTTCCAACTAGTTCCAGCCTTTTTAAAAACAGCTCTACCAGCTTGGGACGGCCAACTAAGACACATTCATCTTGAAGAATAGGAGAGAAAATGACTTATAATTTTACGGAAGAATACGATATTATTGTAATCGGTGCGGGACATGCTGGGGTTGAAGCTTCCCTAGCTGCGAGCCGTATGGGTTGCAAGGTCTTGCTTGCGACTATTAACATTGAAATGTTGGCTTTCATGCCTTGTAACCCTTCTATCGGTGGTTCTGCCAAGGGGATTGTCGTGCGTGAAGTGGATGCCCTTGGTGGCGAAATGGCTAAGACCATTGACAAGAGCTACATCCAGATGAAGATGCTCAACACTGGGAAGGGACCAGCTGTCCGTGCCCTTCGTGCGCAGGCTGATAAGGAACTTTACTCTAAGGAAATGCGCAAGACAGTTGAAAATCAAGAGAATCTAACCCTTCGTCAAACCATGATTGATGAGATTTTGGTGGAAGATGGCAAGGTTGTCGGTGTTCGTACAGCTACCCATCAGGAATATGCTGCTAAGGCTGTTATCGTGACCACAGGGACAGCCCTCCGTGGGGAAATCATCATCGGAGACCTCAAGTACTCATCAGGGCCAAACCACAGTCTGGCTTCTATTAATCTAGCTGATAATCTCAAGGAACTTGGACTTGAAATCGGTCGTTTCAAGACAGGAACGCCTCCACGTGTCAAGGCTTCCTCTATCAACTACGATGTGACAGAGATTCAGCCAGGAGACGAAGCGCCAAATCACTTTTCATACACTTCACGTGATGAGGACTATGTCAAGGATCAAGTGCCGTGCTGGTTGACCTATACCAATGGTACCAGTCATGAGATTATCCAAAACAACCTCCATCGTGCGCCTATGTTTACAGGTGTGGTTAAGGGAGTGGGACCTCGTTACTGTCCGTCGATTGAGGACAAGATTGTGCGTTTTGCAGACAAGGAACGTCACCAGCTTTTCCTTGAGCCAGAAGGACGAAACACAGAGGAAGTTTATGTGCAAGGTCTCTCAACCAGTCTTCCTGAGGATGTCCAACGTGACTTGGTTCATTCTATCAAAGGTTTGGAAAATGCAGAAATGATGCGTACAGGTTATGCCATTGAGTACGACATGGTCTTGCCTCATCAGTTGCGTGCAACGCTTGAAACCAAGAAAATCTCAGGACTTTTCACAGCTGGTCAAACAAATGGAACGTCAGGTTACGAAGAAGCAGCAGGCCAAGGGATTATCGCTGGTATCAATGCGGCTCTGAAAATCCAAGGCAAGCCTGAGTTAATTTTGAAGCGTAGCGACGGTTATATCGGAGTGATGATTGATGACTTGGTGACCAAGGGAACTATTGAACCTTACCGTCTCTTGACCAGTCGTGCAGAATACCGTCTCATTCTTCGTCATGACAATGCCGATATGCGTTTGACTGAGATGGGACGTGAGATTGGCCTTGTGGATGATGAACGCTGGGCTCGTTTTGAAATCAAGAAAAATCAATTTGACAATGAGATGAAGCGCCTAGACAGCATCAAACTCAAGCCAGTCAAGGAAACCAATGCCAAGGTTGAGGAGATGGGTTTCAAGCCTTTGACAGATGCAGTGACAGCCAAGGAATTCCTTCGCCGTCCAGAAGTTTCTTATCAAGATGTGGTGGCCTTCATCGGACCAGCTGCAGAGGAATTGGAAGACAAGATTATCGAATTGATTGAAACAGAAATCAAGTACGAAGGCTATATTTCCAAAGCCATGGATCAGGTTGCCAAGATGAAACGTATGGAAGAAAAACGCATTCCAGCTAACATCGACTGGGATGACATTGATTCCATTGCGACAGAAGCTCGCCAGAAGTTCAAACTCATCAATCCCGAAACCATCGGCCAAGCCAGCCGTATCTCTGGTGTTAACCCAGCAGATATCTCCATTCTTATGGTGTATCTGGAAGGTAAAAATCGGAGCATTTCAAAAAATTTAGAAAAGAAAGCTGACTAAAAATAAAAAGCTGAATTCTCTAATGAAAATTCAGCTTTTTTTAGTTTTTTCTTCATTTTTCGAATTAAGAGAAAAGGAGAAATGACTATGCTGACAGTAGAAGAAAAAAATTTTTTAGACCGCTATAAAAGAGTTTCATATCATCGTTTTTATGAGATTGAACGCTTTGTTACCTTGTCTGAAAAGTTGAGCGAACGTCCACCAAAGGCTGACAAGAACTAGACTTTTTGATATACTAGAACAAATTAAAATATAGGAGAGAGCGAATGAACGTATATGGCAGATTAGAAGACGAACCAACTCCAACTTGGATGGGAAGTCAGGATGCTCCAGTAGAAAATGAGGAGCAACTCGAGGTTGAAACTCGTCAGCCTGCCCGCTTACCATTTTTGAATATCCTCTTTTTGAGTACTCTAGTGGTCCTTGTGTCCGTAATTTTACCCTTCTTCTTAGGGTTAATAAGTCCGGAGCAGTCTCAGGATTTTTATATTGGATGGGCTATGCATCAGAGCGGAGATGTCTACACAGATTATTTTGGAACTAGTGGTCTCCTCTATTACTTTTTACAGTATTTAACCAAGGGCAGTATTTTATTTGCCGTCTTTAATTGGTTGGCTTTAGTAGGTACGGGATTCTTTCTTTTCCGTTCAGCTTACAATCTGACGGAACAAAACAAGCAATCGCAACAAGTGTTAACGGTCTTTTATGTCCTGGCTAGTGCTCTTAGTTTTGGTGGGGGATATGCAACTATTCTAGCTCTCCCATTCTTGTTCTATGCCTTAAGTTTAGTAACAGCTTATTTGGCAGAACCAAGCCATGACAAAGGATTTATCCGGATTGGAGCTAGCTTGGCCCTAGCATTTTTCTTTGCACCCTTGGTCACAGCTTTGTATGGATTTGTTTTGTTTTTTGCTCTAACAGCTTTTAATGTCGGTCGCAATAAGTTGAATCATGGTCTCTATCAATTTTTTGCAGCGGGCCTTGGTTTTTCAATCTTCTTTTATCCAATTGGATACTACACAGCTTATAAAGGCAGTTTCGGAAATGCCATTAGTCAAATCCTTTATCCATTAGATAGTTTAAACTTTACGTCTAACTCGGGATTACTCGACAATATCCTCTTTTATGGATTGTTAGCAATTGCTCTTGGAGCATTGACGCTAGCATTTACAGGTCTCTTCCAATCTAAACCATTGAAACAGTCAGTCTTATCAATCTCTGCTTCAATAGCTGTCATTTTGGTATTAATTTTAGAGATTTTTTCTACAGATCTTATCCATGGTAGTCGTATGATTGAGTTCCTTCCTTTCTTATCGCTTCTTTTGCTGACACGAATTCCTACAGAGAAGCCAGAAGGAGCGAATCGCCGTAGACGATCTAGAGAAGAAACTTCGGTATGGGGAGCTTTTGTAAAAGGAAATGCCTATCTACCAATTTTAGCTCTTGCTTACCTATTCTTAGCACCTGTAGTATCACGATATTTACTTCATGCAGAACTATATCAAGAACGTACAGCCATCGAAACTAAGGTCAAAGGGGAAACGCAAGCTACAGATCGTATCTATGTTTGGGACAATCTGACAAGTAGTTATAAGGCTAGTGAACGTTTAGCTGCGAGTCAGTTGCTATCGCCTAGGTTGCATACAGGACTTGGTGAAAATCGTACCAAACTTGTTAATGATCTGAGAGATAATCAACCAAAGATGATTGTAGTGAATACAAAAACAAGTCTATGGACAGAAGTTGAGCAGCTTTTAGCTGAAAATTATCAAGCGGTTCAAAGTGAATTCAAAGATTTTAAAATCTATAAATTAAAATAAAAACTATCAATATCTTGTGTAATTTTAAAAAAATTTTATTTTTTAACACAAGATATTGATTTTTATTTTTTTAGTGATATAATACTTTTTAGAATCAATATTATATTTAAGAAAAGGGTTTGGATATGATTGTATTGGAAGAGAAGGCTGTCCCTGATCCGACTTTATTCGTCGAAAAACGTGACGGCAGACGTGTAATTTTTGATGTAGACAAGATTGACAAAGCGCTTCATAAGGCTGCTGAAAAAGTTATGGATGTAACCCCTTTAGTCGAAAAGCGACTTAGTACCCTAGTTGAACGTATCGTTGAAGAAATTCATAGCCGTTTCCCACAAGGTGTAAAAATCTATGAAATCCAAAATATCGTAGAGCACGAATTGTTGGAAGCTAAAGAATACGCCTTGGCCGAGGAATATATCACCTATCGGACTCAAAGGGATTTTGAGCGCTCAAAAGCGACAGACATCAACTTTAGTATTCATAAACTTCTCAATAAAGATCAGGCGGTTGTCAATGAGAATGCCAATAAGGATAGTGATGTTTTTAATACCCAGCGTGATTTGACGGCAGGGATTGTTGGGAAATCCATCGGACTTCAAATGCTTCCTAAACATGTGGCTAATGCCCATCAAAAAGGGGATATCCACTATCATGATTTGGACTACAGTCCCTATACCCCTATGACCAACTGCTGTTTGATTGATTTCAAGGGCATGCTGGAAAATGGTTTTAAGATTGGAAATGCTGAGGTAGAGAGTCCCAAGTCTATCCAAACTGCGACAGCACAGATTTCACAAATCATCGCCAACGTTGCATCAAGTCAGTATGGAGGCTGTTCAGCAGACCGTATCGATGAAGTATTAGCTCCTTATGCAGAGAAAAATTACCAAAAGCACCTCAAGGATGCGGAGGAATGGGTTCTGCCTGACAAGCGCCAAGAATATGCCTGGAAGAAAACCCAAAAAGACATCTACGATGCCATGCAATCTCTAGAGTACGAGATTAATACCCTCTTTACATCAAATGGGCAAACGCCATTTACCTCTCTTGGTTTCGGTTTAGGAACCAGTCGTTTTGAACGTGAAATTCAAAAGGCAATCCTGAACATTCGTATCAAGGGGCTTGGTTCAGAACACCGTACAGCCATCTTCCCTAAACTCATCTTTACTCTTAAAAGAGGACTTAACTTGGAGGAAGGTTCACCTAACTACGACATCAAGCAGTTGGCTCTTGAGTGTGCAACTAAGCGCATGTACCCGGATGTCTTGTCTTACGATAAGATTGTCGAGTTGACTGGCTCTTTCAAAGTTCCGATGGGATGCCGTTCATTCCTTCAAGGATGGAAGGATGAAAATGGAGTAGAAGTCAATTCGGGCCGTATGAACCTAGGGGTCGTGACAGTCAATCTTCCTCGTATCGCTCTTGAGTCTGAAGGAGACATGAACAAGTTCTGGGAAATCTTCAACGAGCGCATGAACATCGCGGAAGATGCCTTGGTTTACCGTGTGGAAAGAACCAAGGAAGCCACTCCAGCTAATGCTCCAATTCTTTATCAATATGGAGCCTTCGGACGTCGTCTTGGAAAAGAAGAAAGTGTTGATCAACTCTTTAAGAATCGTCGTGCAACTATTTCTCTGGGCTATATTGGCTTGTACGAGGTAGCGACAGTCTTCTTTGGTAATCATTGGGAAAATAATCCAGAAGCCAAAGAGTTCACCCTTGATATTATTCGCGATATGAAACGTCGAGTAGAAGAATGGTCTGACCAATATGGTTACCATTTCTCTATCTATTCAACGCCGTCTGAAAGTTTGACAGACCGTTTCTGTCGCTTGGATACGGAGAAATTCGGCTCTATTCCAGACATTACTGATAAAGAATACTACACAAATTCCTTCCATTATGATGTCCGCAAAAATCCAACACCTTTTGAAAAATTGGACTTTGAGAAAGTCTACCCAGAAGCGGGTGCATCTGGTGGCTTTATCCACTACTGCGAGTACCCAGTTCTCCAACAAAATCCAAAGGCTTTGGAAGCTGTTTGGGATTATGCTTATGACCGCGTAGGTTATCTCGGAACCAATACTCCGATTGACCGTTGCTACAAGTGTGATTTTGAAGGAGATTTTGAACCGACAGAGAGAGGATTTGCTTGTCCTAACTGTGGAAATAATGATCCTAAAACAGTAGACGTAGTTAAACGAACTTGTGGTTATCTTGGGAATCCACAAGCACGTCCGATGGTTAATGGACGCCACAAGGAAATTGCTGCGCGTGTCAAACATATGAACGGTTCTACTATTAAAACGGCAGGACATGAAGTAAGAAATTAGAAAGAAATAGCATGGGAAAATATCAATTAGATGATAAAGGCAAAGCCTTGGTTCAACGGTTCCACGAAAAACATTCAAAGGGTGGAAGTAGCAAAAAAGACCGAGTGGCTAGCCTTAGAGAACAGTTTTTAAACAAAAATAAGAAAAAGTGAGAGTTACCTCTCGCTTTTCTTATAGCGGGGAGGAGAATATGGAATTACGCAGACCAAGATTGGCAGATAAAGAAACAGTTTTAGAGATGATGGCAGAGTTTGAAAAGAGCCAATCAGCCCACGATGGCGGATTTTGGAATGCTGAGAATTTTGTTTATGAAGAGTGGTTGGAGACAAATATGCAAAAAGAAATGGGAATAAATTTGCCTGAAAATCGTGTTCCATCTATTCAATTTGTATCATTTGATGATGTAGGTAGTGCTCTAGGATTTTTGAATCTGCGATTGAGACTGAATGAGGGGTTGCTGAATTATGCTGGTCATATTGGCTACTCCATTCGTCCATCTGAAAGAGGCAAGGGCTACGCCAAAGAATCCCTCCGACAAGGTCTACAAGTTGCTAAGGGAAAGAATATTAAACGAGCTTTGGTGACTTGTAGCACAGAAAACCCAGCAAGTCGAGCTGTTATCTTAGCTAATGGTGGGGAGTTGGAGGATGTTCGAAACGGAACGGAGCGCTATTGGATAGACTTGGAGTAAAAAGCATGACATGGAATACACCAAAACCAGGCGATTGGAAGAGTGAAGAACTCAGTCAGGGGCGCATCATTGACTATAAGGCTTTTAACTTTGTCGATGGAGAGGGAGTGCGCAACTCCCTTTATGTGGCCGGCTGCATGTTTCACTGTGAGGGCTGTTACAACGTAGCGACCTGGTCCTTTAACGCAGGCATACCTTATACCTCAGAGTTGGAAGAGCAAATCATGGCAGACCTAGCCCAACCCTATGTTCAAGGCTTGACTTTATTAGGAGGAGAACCCTTCCTAAATACAGGAATCCTCTTGCCTCTCGTGAAACGTATACGTAAAGAATTGCCAGAAAAAGATATTTGGTCTTGGACAGGATACACATGGGAAGAGATGATGTTGGAGACACCTGATAAACTGGAGCTCTTGTCACTGATTGATATCTTGGTTGATGGAAGGTACGATAAAAGCAAGCGTAATCTCATGCTTCAATTCCGTGGCTCTTCCAATCAACGAATTATCGATGTGCAAAAATCCTTCAAAAGTGGGCAAGTGATGATTTGGGACAAGCTTAATGACGGAAAAGAAAGCTATGAACAGGTGAAGAGATAATAAAAAAACAATTGCAGAAACTGTATCTATTATATAGAAGAAAAAATAAAAATTTGCTCTTCATTTATGCTTTTTTGAGCTAAGGAGCGATAAGAAAACAGTTTCATTCGAAAAATTAAAAAAATCCTGTCAAATCCCTTGCAATCGCAGGGGCTTTGTGTTATTCTATTATGGTGCTGTAAATTACAGCCTTAGCTTTGATGCGAGAGGTTGCGACACGCTCGGTTGCATTGCCACGCAACGCGCGTCGGTTTTCTTGTGGAGCTAGCCTATTATCTTAAATAGACGAAAAGGAGAAAAAGATGGCAAACAAAAAAATCCGTATCCGTTTGAAAGCTTACGAACACCGTACGCTTGACACAGCGGCTGCTAAAATCGTAGAATCAGCTACTCGCACAGGTGCAGAAGTTGCAGGTCCAATCCCACTTCCAACTGAACGTAGCCTCTACACAATTATTCGTGCGACTCACAAATATAAAGACTCTCGCGAACAATTCGAAATGCGTACACACAAACGTTTGATCGACATCATCAACCCAACTCAAAAAACAGTTGACGCTTTGATGAAATTGGATCTTCCAAGTGGTGTAAACGTAGAAATCAAACTTTAATCTAAAGTTTGAAACCTTGAGCATAAAAAACGCTCGTTAAAAACTTTTTGAATAAAAAATATAGAAAAGGAACTATTTTCTCATGACAAAAGGAATCTTAGGGAAAAAAGTGGGAATGACTCAAATCTTCACTGAAGCTGGCGAATTGATCCCTGTAACAGTTATCGAAGCAACTCCAAACGTTGTTCTTCAAGTTAAAACTGTTGAAACAGATGGTTACAACGCTATCCAAGTTGGTTTCGATGACAAACGCGAAGTATTGAGCAACAAACCTGCTAAAGGACATGTAGCAAAAGCTAACACGGCTCCTAAGCGCTTCATTCGTGAATTCAAAAACGTTGAAGGCTTGGAAGTTGGTGCTGAAATCACAGTTGAAACTTTCGCAGCTGGAGACATTGTTGATGTAACTGGTACTTCTAAAGGTAAAGGTTTCCAAGGTGTTATCAAACGCCACGGACAATCACGTGGACCTATGGCTCACGGTTCTCGTTACCACCGTCGTCCAGGTTCTATGGGACCTGTTGCACCTAACCGCGTATTCAAAGGTAAAAACCTTGCAGGACGTATGGGTGGCGACCGTGTAACAATTCAAAACCTTGAAGTTGTACAAGTTGTTCCAGAAAAGAACGTTATCCTTATCAAAGGTAACGTACCAGGTGCTAAGAAATCTCTTATCACTATCAAGTCAGCAGTTAAAGCTGGTAAATAATAAGGAAAGGGGAATACAGTCAAAATGGCAAATGTAACATTATTCGACCAAACTGGTAAACAAGCGGGCGAAGTTGTTCTTAACGATGCAATCTTTGGTATCGAACCAAACCAATCTGTTGTGTTTGATGTGATCATCAGCCAACGTGCTAGCCTTCGTCAAGGAACTCACGCAGTTAAAAACCGCTCAGCTGTTTCAGGTGGTGGACGCAAACCATGGCGTCAAAAAGGAACTGGACGTGCCCGTCAAGGTTCTATCCGCTCTCCACAATGGCGTGGTGGTGGAATCGTCTTCGGACCAACTCCACGTAGCTATGCGTACAAACTTCCTCAAAAAGTTCGTCGCCTTGCGCTTAAATCTGTTTACTCAGAAAAAGTTGCTGAAAACAAATTTGTAGCCGTTGATTCTCTTGAATTTACAGCTCCAAAAACTGCTGAATTTGCAAAAGTTCTTGCAGCTTTGAGCATCGATTCTAAAGTCCTTGTTATTCTTGAAGAAGGAAACGAATTCGCAGCTCTCTCAGCTCGTAACCTTCCAAACGTGAAAGTTGCGACTGCTACAACTGCAAGTGTTCTTGACATCGCAAATAGTGACAAACTTCTTGTTACTCAAGCAGCTATCTCTAAAATCGAGGAGGTTCTTGCATAATGAATTTGTATGATGTTATCAAAAAACCTGTTATCACTGAAAGCTCAATGGCTCAACTTGAAGCAGGGAAATATGTATTTGAAGTTGACACTCGTGCACACAAACTTTTGATCAAGCAAGCTGTTGAAGCTGCTTTCGAAGGTGTTAAAGTTGCAAATGTTAACACAATCAACGTAAAACCTAAAGCTAAACGTGTTGGACGTTACACTGGTTTTACTAACAAAACTAAAAAAGCTATCATCACTCTTACAGCTGATTCAAAAGCAATCGAGTTGTTTGCAGCTGAAGCTGAATAATCTAAGGAGGAAATATCGTGGGAATTCGTGTTTATAAACCAACAACAAACGGTCGCCGTAATATGACTTCTTTGGATTTCGCTGAAATCACAACAAGCACTCCTGAAAAATCATTGCTTGTTGCATTGAAGAGCAAGGCTGGTCGTAACAACAACGGTCGTATCACAGTTCGTCACCAAGGTGGTGGGCACAAACGTTTCTACCGTTTGGTTGACTTTAAACGTAACAAAGACAACGTTGAAGCAGTTGTTAAAACTATCGAGTACGATCCAAACCGTTCTGCAAACATCGCTCTTGTACACTACACTGACGGTGTGAAAGCATACATCATCGCTCCAAAAGGTCTTGAAGTAGGTCAACGTATCGTTTCAGGTCCAGAAGCAGATATCAAAGTCGGAAACGCTCTTCCACTTGCTAACATCCCAGTTGGTACTTTGATCCACAACATCGAATTGAAACCAGGTCGTGGTGGAGAATTGGTACGTGCTGCTGGAGCTTCTGCTCAAGTATTGGGTCAAGAAGGTAAATACGTTCTTGTTCGTCTTCAATCAGGTGAAGTTCGTATGATTCTTGGAACTTGTCGTGCAACAGTTGGTGTTGTCGGAAACGAACAACATGGGCTTGTAAACCTTGGTAAAGCAGGACGTAGCCGTTGGAAAGGTATCCGCCCAACAGTTCGTGGTTCTGTAATGAACCCTAACGATCACCCACACGGTGGTGGTGAAGGTAAAGCACCAGTTGGTCGTAAAGCACCATCAACTCCATGGGGCAAACCTGCTCTTGGTCTTAAAACTCGTAACAAGAAAGCGAAATCTGACAAACTTATCGTTCGTCGTCGCAACGAGAAATAATTTAAAATTAGTCGCTTAAGCGCTAGATAATCCGCCAGCTCGGTAGCGCTCGTTGAGAGCGCAAGCCGCTGTGGTACTATATTTAAAGGAGAAAATATAAAAATGGGACGCAGTCTTAAAAAAGGACCTTTCGTCGATGAGCATTTGATGAAAAAAGTTGAAGCTCAAGCTAACGACGAAAAGAAAAAAGTTATCAAAACTTGGTCACGTCGTTCAACGATCTTCCCAAGTTTCATTGGTTACACTATCGCAGTTTATGATGGACGTAAACACGTACCTGTTTACATCCAAGAAGACATGGTAGGTCACAAGCTTGGTGAATTTGCACCAACTCGTACTTACAAAGGTCACGCCGCAGACGACAAGAAGACACGTAGAAAATAAGGAGAACATAAATGGCAGAAATTACTTCAGCTAAAGCAATGGCTCGCACAGTACGTGTTTCACCTCGTAAATCACGTCTTGTTCTTGACAACATCCGTGGTAAAAGCGTAGCCGATGCAATCGCAATTTTGACATTCACTCCAAACAAAGCTGCTGAAATCATCTTGAAAGTTTTGAACTCAGCTGTAGCTAACGCTGAAAACAACTTTGGTTTGGATAAAGCTAACTTGGTAGTATCTGAAGCATTCGCAAACGAAGGACCAACTATGAAACGTTTCCGTCCACGTGCGAAAGGTTCAGCTTCGCCAATCAACAAACGTACAGCTCACATCACTGTAGCTGTTGCAGAAAAATAAGGAGGTAAAATCGTGGGTCAAAAAGTACATCCAATTGGTATGCGTGTCGGCATCATCCGTGATTGGGATGCCAAATGGTATGCTGAAAAAGAATACGCGGATTACCTTCATGAAGATCTTGCAATCCGTAAATTCGTTCAAAAAGAACTTGCTGACGCAGCAGTTTCAACTATTGAAATTGAACGCGCAGTAAACAAAGTTAACGTTTCACTTCACACTGCTAAACCAGGTATGGTTATCGGTAAAGGTGGTGCTAACGTTGATGCACTCCGTGCAAAACTTAACAAATTGACTGGTAAACAAGTACACATCAACATCATCGAAATCAAACAACCTGATTTGGATGCTCACCTTGTTGGTGAAGGTATTGCTCGTCAATTGGAGCAACGTGTTGCTTTCCGTCGTGCACAAAAACAAGCAATCCAACGTGCTATGCGTGCTGGAGCTAAAGGAATTAAAACTCAAGTATCAGGTCGTTTGAACGGTGCAGATATCGCCCGTGCTGAAGGATACTCTGAAGGAACTGTTCCACTTCACACACTTCGTGCAGATATCGATTACGCTTGGGAAGAAGCAGACACTACATACGGTAAACTTGGTGTTAAAGTATGGATCTACCGTGGTGAAGTTCTTCCAGCTCGTAAAAACACTAAAGGAGGTAAATAACCAATGTTAGTACCTAAACGTGTTAAACACCGTCGTGAATTCCGTGGTAAAATGCGCGGTGAAGCTAAAGGTGGGAAAGAAGTAGCATTCGGTGAATACGGTCTTCAAGCTACAACTAGCCACTGGATCACTAACCGCCAAATCGAGGCTGCTCGTATCGCCATGACTCGTTACATGAAACGTGGTGGTAAAGTTTGGATTAAAATCTTCCCACACAAATCATACACAGCTAAAGCTATCGGGGTTCGTATGGGATCTGGTAAAGGGGCACCTGAAGGTTGGGTAGCACCAGTTAAACGTGGTAAAGTAATGTTTGAAGTTGCTGGTGTATCTGAAGAGATCGCTCGCGAAGCGCTTCGTCTTGCAAGCCACAAATTGCCAGTTAAATGTAAATTCGTAAAACGTGAAGCAGAATAAGGAGAAGGCATGAAACTTAATGAAGTAAAAGAATTTGTTAAAGAACTTCGTGGTCTTTCTCAAGAAGAACTCGCGAAGCGCGAAAACGAATTGAAAAAAGAATTGTTCGAACTTCGTTTCCAAGCTGCTACTGGTCAATTAGAACAAACAGCTCGCTTGAAAGAAGTTAAAAAACAAATCGCTCGTATTAAAACAGTTCAATCTGAAGCGAAATAATAGACTAGGGAAGGAGAAATTTCAATGGAACGCAATAATCGTAAAGTTCTTGTTGGACGTGTTGTATCTGACAAAATGGACAAGACAATCACAGTTGTAGTTGAAACAAAACGTAACCACCCAGTCTATGGTAAACGTATTAACTACTCTAAAAAATACAAAGCACATGATGAAAACAATGTTGCCAAAGAAGGCGATATCGTACGTATCATGGAAACTCGCCCGCTTTCAGCTACAAAACGTTTCCGTCTTGTAGAAGTTGTTGAAGAAGCGGTCATCATCTAATCAAACCTGAAAGGAGAAAACTGAAATGATTCAAACAGAAACTCGTTTGAAAGTCGCAGACAACAGTGGTGCTCGCGAAATCTTGACTATCAAAGTTCTTGGTGGTTCAGGACGTAAATTTGCAAACATCGGTGATGTTATTGTGGCATCTGTAAAACAAGCTACTCCTGGTGGTGCGGTTAAAAAAGGTGACGTTGTTAAAGCAGTTATCGTTCGTACTAAATCAGGTGCTCGTCGTGCTGATGGTTCATACATCAAATTTGACGAAAACGCAGCAGTTATCATCCGTGACGACAAAACTCCTCGCGGAACACGTATCTTTGGCCCAGTTGCACGTGAATTGCGTGAAGGTGGCTTCATGAAGATCGTGTCACTTGCTCCAGAAGTACTTTAATCAATAAAAACAAACACAGTCCCCTGGCCTAGCCAGGGTGCCCATTGGGCGTAAGAATAAAAGGAGAAAAAAATGTTTGTAAAAAAAGGCGACAAAGTTCGCGTAATTGCTGGTAAAGATAAGGGAACAGAAGCTGTTGTCCTTACTGCCCTTCCAAAAGTAAACAAAGTTATCGTTGAAGGTGTTAACATTGTTAAGAAACACCAACGTCCAACTAACGAACTTCCTCAAGGTGGTATCATCGAGAAGGAAGCAGCTATCCACGTATCAAACGTTCAAGTTTTGGACAAAAATGGAGTAGCTGGTCGTGTTGGTTACAAATTTGTAGACGGTAAAAAAGTTCGCTACAACAAAAAATCAGGCGAAGTGCTTGATTAATCACGAAGGAAAGGAGAAGTATAATGGCAAATCGTTTAAAAGAAAAATATCTTAATGAAGTAGTTCCTGCTTTGACAGAACAATTTAACTACTCATCAGTGATGGCTGTTCCTAAAGTGGATAAGATCGTTTTGAACATGGGTGTTGGTGAAGCAGTATCAAACGCTAAAAGCCTTGAAAAAGCTGCTGAAGAATTGGCGCTTATCTCAGGTCAAAAACCACTTATCACTAAAGCTAAAAAATCTATCGCCGGCTTCCGTCTTCGTGAAGGTGTTGCGATCGGTGCAAAAGTTACCCTTCGTGGTGAACGTATGTACGAATTCTTGGATAAATTGGTTTCAGTATCACTTCCACGTGTACGTGACTTCCACGGTGTTCCAACAAAATCATTTGACGGACGCGGAAACTACACACTTGGTGTGAAAGAGCAATTGATTTTCCCAGAAATCAACTTTGATGACGTTGACAAAACTCGCGGTCTTGACATCGTTATCGTAACTACTGCTAACACTGACGAAGAGTCACGTGCATTGCTTACAGGCCTTGGAATGCCTTTTGCAAAATAATATAGGAGGTATAACTAATGGCTAAAAAATCTATGATTGCTAAGAACAAACGCCCAGCGAAGTTCTCTACTCAAGCATACACTCGCTGTGAACGTTGTGGACGTCCACACTCAGTTTACCGCAAGTTTAAACTTTGCCGTGTTTGCTTCCGTGAATTGGCATATAAAGGTCAAATCCCTGGTGTAACAAAAGCATCTTGGTAATATCATGATACAAAGAGCGCAACAACCCTAGCAAAAATAGGAGATTTGGTGCAGGAGCGGTGCTCCAAGACAAATCTATCTTTTTTGCCCAGGTTGTAGCTCGTGTTCAAATGAGATTATCTTGTTTGAATGTGTCAATACTATCTGAGCCCAGCTCAATCATTAACTAGCAAGTGCAACTTGCAAACTACTAGTAAGAGGAGAAAAATAAAATGGTTATGACTGACCCAATCGCAGACTTCCTAACTCGTATTCGTAACGCTAACCAAGCAAAACACGAAGTACTTGAAGTACCTGCATCAAACATCAAAAAAGGGATTGCTGAAATCCTTAAACGCGAAGGTTTTGTTAAGAACGTAGAAATCATTGAAGATGACAAACAAGGCATCATCCGTGTATTCCTTAAATACGGAGCAAACGGTGAACGAGTTATCACTAACTTGAAACGCGTTTCTAAACCAGGACTTCGTGTCTACAAAAAACGTGAAGATCTTCCAAAAGTACTTAACGGTCTTGGAATTGCTATCCTTTCAACTTCAGAAGGTTTGCTTACTGATAAAGAAGCTCGCCAAAAGAATGTTGGTGGTGAGGTTATCGCTTACGTTTGGTAATATTTAGCTCCCAATTTCTTTGTGACTCTTCGTTATCGTCTCTAGCCTAACCAAAAGTTATGCCTGCGAGACGATGCCTAGATTCACTTTGAAATTGAAATCTAAATATTCCTTTAAATCGAGAAATCGATTTAACCCCGTGAAAACTGGCCTTTATGGCCTGACAATTTAACAGGAGAATAAAACATGTCACGTATTGGTAATAAAGTTATCGTGTTGCCTGCTGGTGTTGAACTCACTAACAATGACAACGTTGTAACTGTAAAAGGACCTAAAGGAGAACTTACTCGTGAGTTCTCAAAAGATATTGAAATCCGTGTGGAAGGTACTGAAGTAACTCTTCACCGTCCAAACGATTCAAAAGAAATGAAAACTATCCACGGAACTACTCGTGCACTTTTGAATAACATGGTTATTGGTGTTTCAGAAGGATTCAAGAAAGAACTTGAAATGCGTGGGGTTGGTTACCGTGCACAACTTCAAGGAAACAAACTTGTTTTGGCTGTTGGTAAATCACATCCAGACGAAGTTGAAGCTCCAGAAGGAATTACTTTTGAACTTCCAAACCCAACGACTATCGTTATCAGCGGAATTTCAAAAGAAAAAGTTGGTCAAACAGCTGCTTACGTACGTAGCCTTCGTTCACCAGAACCATACAAAGGTAAAGGTATCCGTTACGTTGGCGAATATGTTCGTCTTAAAGAAGGTAAAACTGGTAAATAATGTTGAGTGGTTGATTTTCAACCACCAACCTCATTGCCAACTTTGTGCATAGCACACGATTTAAAATTAAAGAGGTGAAAACTGTGATTTCTAAACCAGATAAAAACAAACTCCGCCAAAAACGCCACCGTCGCGTTCGCGGAAAACTCTCTGGAACTGCTGATCGCCCACGTTTGAACGTATTCCGTTCTAATACAGGCATCTACGCTCAAGTGATTGATGACGTAGCGGGTGTAACGCTCGCAAGTGCTTCAACTCTTGACAAAGAAGTTTCAAAAGGAACTAAAACTGAACAAGCCGTTGCTGTCGGTAAACTCGTTGCAGAACGTGCAAGTGCTAAAGGTATTTCAGAAGTGGTGTTCGACCGCGGTGGATATCTATATCACGGACGTGTGAAAGCTTTGGCTGATGCAGCTCGTGAAAACGGATTGAAATTCTAATAGGAGGACACTAGAAAATGGCATTTAAAGACAATGCAGTAGAACTTGAAGAACGCGTAGTTGCTGTTAACCGTGTTACAAAAGTTGTTAAAGGTGGACGTCGTCTTCGTTTCGCAGCTCTTGTAGTTGTTGGTGACCGCAATGGTCGTGTAGGATTTGGTACTGGTAAAGCTCAAGAAGTTCCAGAAGCAATCCGCAAAGCAGTAGAAGATGCTAAGAAAAACTTGATCGAAGTTCCTATGGTTGGAACAACAATCCCACATGAAGTTCTTTCAGAATTCGGTGGAGCTAAAGTATTGTTGAAACCAGCTGTAGAAGGTTCTGGAGTTGCCGCAGGTGGTGCAGTTCGTGCCGTTGTGGAATTGGCAGGTGTGGCAGATATTACATCTAAATCACTTGGCTCTAACACTCCAATCAACATTGTTCGTGCAACTGTTGAAGGTTTGAAACAATTGAAACGCGCTGAAGAAGTTGCTGCCCTTCGTGGTATTTCAGTTTCTGATTTGGCATAAGAAAGGGGATAAAATGGCTCAAATTAAAATTACTTTGACTAAGTCTCCAATCGGACGCATTCCATCACAACGTAAAACTGTTGTAGCACTTGGACTTGGCAAATTGAACAGCTCTGTTATTAAAGAAGATAACCCAGCAGTACGTGGTATGATTACTGCAGTATCTCACTTGGTAACAGTTGAAGAAGTAAACTAATTAAATTTTAGGGGATGTGCAGTATACCATCCCCTAAAACTAGATATAGTCATCTTTGATGACAAACGTATAGGCGAGTTGATAGGAGAGACAACCTTTTCTCTCTTATCGGCGCTAGCATTTTACAAAAGAGGAGAAAATATATAATGAAACTTCATGAATTGAAACCTGCAGAAGGTTCTCGTAAAACTCGTAACCGTGTTGGTCGTGGTACTTCATCAGGTAACGGTAAAACATCTGGTCGTGGTCAAAAAGGTCAAAAAGCTCGTAGCGGTGGCGGAGTACGCCTTGGTTTTGAAGGTGGACAAACTCCATTGTTCCGTCGTCTTCCAAAACGTGGATTTACTAACATCAACGCTAAAGAGTATGCGATTGTTAACCTTGACCAATTGAACGCCTTTGATGATGGTGCTGAAGTAACTCCAGTGGTACTTGTAGAATCAGGAATTGTTAAATCTGAAAAATCAGGTATCAAGATTCTTGGTAACGGTGAGTTGACTAAGAAGTTGACTGTTAAAGCTGCTAAGTTCTCTAAATCAGCTGAAGAAGCTATCACTGCTAAAGGTGGTTCAGTTGAAGTCATCTAAGTGAGGTGACCTATGTTTTTTAAATTATTGAGAGAAGCACTCAAAGTTAAGCAAGTTCGATCAAAAATCTTATTTACAATTTTTATCGTGTTTGTTTTTCGTATTGGTACTAGTATCCCTGTTCCGTGGGTAAATGCAAACAGCTTGGACGCTTTGAGTGGTCTATCCTTCTTGAATATGTTGAGCTTGGTGTCAGGGAATGCTATGAAAAACTTTTCAGTTTTTGCTCTTGGAGTTAGTCCTTACATCACAGCGTCAATCGTCGTCCAACTCTTGCAAATGGATTTATTACCGAAATTTGTGGAGTGGGGCAAACAAGGGGAAGTTGGTCGGAGAAAGTTAAATCAAGCAACTCGATACATTGCGCTTGTACTTGCATTTGTTCAATCTATCGGAATTACTGCTGGATTTAACGCTCTTTCAGGAGCTAAACTTTTAACTACTGATTTGACTCCGCAAGTGTTTATTATGATTGGTATCATTTTAACTGCAGGTAGCATGATTGTAACCTGGTTAGGAGAACAAATCACAGATAAGGGATATGGTAATGGTGTTTCAATGATTATCTTTGCAGGGATTGTTGCTTCAATACCTGACATGATTAAGGGCATTTATGTAGATTACTTTGTCAATGTACCAAGTAGTCGTTTGACATCGTCTCTCATTTTTGTCGCTATTTTAATCATCGCTGTTTTGTTAATTGTTTACTTTACAACTTACGTTGAACAAGCTAAATATAAGATTCCAATTCAGTATACAAAGGTAGCTCAAGGTGCACCATCAAGCTCCTATCTTCCGTTGAAGATTAACCCAGCAGGGGTTATCCCAGTTATCTTTGCAAGTTCCATCACAGCAGCACCTGCAGCCATTCTTCAATTTTTGAGTGCTACAGGTCACGATTGGGCTTGGGTACGTACAGCTCAGGAAATGTTGTCAACAACAACTCCGACTGGTGTAGCTATGTATGCCTTGCTGATTATTCTCTTTACATTCTTCTATACATTTGTACAGATCAACCCAGAGAAAGCAGCAGAAAATTTACAAAAGAGTGGAGCTTATATCCATGGTGTCCGTCCTGGTAAAGGGACAGAAGAATATATGTCAAAACTTCTTCGTCGTCTCGCAACAGTCGGATCAATCTTCCTAGGTGTGATTTCTATCCTACCTATTGTAGCTAAAGATTTATTTGGTCTTTCAGAAGTTGTCGCTTTTGGGGGAACAAGTTTGCTAATCATTATCTCTACAGGTATCGAAGGAATTAAACAATTGGAAGGTTATCTATTGAAACGTAAGTATGTTGGTTTCTTAGATACAACAGAATAATTGTAATAGAAAATAAAATTCACTATTGCTCAGAGAGTGGAGTGTAAAAATCAAAGACATTGTCAGATTTTTATCTCCTCTCTTCTATTTTGTTTTTAAATAGGAGTTGAAATGAATTTTTGCTTCTATTTAAATACAAAAAAGGAGTTTGAATCATGAATCTTTTGATTATGGGTTTACCTGGTGCAGGTAAAGGGACACAAGCAGCGAAAATTGTTGAACAGTTTCACGTTGCCCACATCTCAACAGGTGACATGTTCCGAGCAGCAATGGCTAACCAAACTGAAATGGGTGTACTAGCTAAGTCTTATATCGATAAAGGCGAATTGGTTCCAGATGAAGTAACAAATGGAATTGTTAAAGAACGTCTTTCTCAAGATGATATTAAAGAAACTGGTTTCTTGTTGGATGGATACCCACGTACAATTGAGCAAGCTCATGCCTTAGATAAAACATTGGCTGAACTTGGAATTAAACTTGAAGGTGTTATCAACGTCGAAGTAGATCCATCTTGCCTACTTGAACGTTTGAGTGGTCGTATCATTCACCGTGAAACTGGCGAAACTTTCCATAAAGTATTCAACCCACCAGTTGATTACAAAGAGGAAGATTACTACCAACGTGAGGATGATAAACCTGAGACAGTAAAACGTCGTTTGGATGTCAATATTGCTCAAGGTGAACCAATCATTGCTCACTATCGTGCTAAAGGTCTAGTACATGATATCGAAGGCAACCAAGATATCAATGATGTCTTTAAAGATATCGAAAAGGTATTGACAAATTTGAAATAAAAGCGTTTTTCAGGCTTGCAAAATGTCTTGACAAATGTTATACTGAGTTAGTCTGACTTATAATTGTTGTCTCTGTGTCTAGAGACATCAAATCGAAATTTAGGGAGGTACTTTTGCGTGGCAAAAGACGATGTGATTGAAGTTGAAGGCAAAGTAGTCGATACGATGCCGAATGCAATGTTTACGGTTGAACTTGAAAATGGACATCAGATTTTAGCAACAGTTTCTGGTAAAATTCGTAAAAACTATATTCGTATTTTAGCGGGAGATCGTGTTACTGTTGAAATGAGTCCATATGACTTGACACGTGGACGTATCACTTACCGCTTTAAATAATCGAAAAACTTGGAGGGATAAGAAATGAAAGTAAGACCATCGGTCAAACCAATTTGCGAATACTGTAAAGTAATTCGTCGTAATGGTCGTGTTATGGTAATTTGCCCAGCAAATCCAAAACACAAACAACGTCAAGGATAAGATAGAAAGGAGAAAACATGGCTCGTATTGCTGGAGTTGATATTCCAAATGACAAACGCGTAGTTATCTCATTGACTTATGTCTATGGTATCGGACTTGCAACATCTCAAAAGATTTTGGCAGCTGCTGGAGTTTCAGAAGATATTCGTGTTCGTGACCTTACATCAGATCAAGAAGATGCTATCCGTCGTGAAGTGGATGCAATTAAAGTTGAAGGTGACCTTCGTCGTGAAGTGAACTTGAACATCAAACGTTTGATGGAAATCGGTTCATACCGTGGTATTCGTCACCGTCGTGGACTTCCTGTCCGTGGACAAAACACTAAAAACAACGCTCGCACTCGTAAAGGTAAAGCTGTTGCGATTGCTGGTAAGAAAAAATAATATAGGAGGTAAAAGTCTTGGCTAAACCAACACGTAAACGTCGTGTGAAAAAGAATATCGAATCTGGTATTGCTCATATTCACGCTACATTTAATAACACTATTGTTATGATTACTGATGTGCATGGTAATGCAATCGCTTGGTCATCAGCTGGTGCTCTTGGTTTCAAAGGTTCTCGTAAATCTACACCATTTGCTGCTCAAATGGCTTCAGAAGCTGCTGCTAAATCTGCACAAGAACACGGTCTTAAATCAGTTGAAGTTACTGTAAAAGGTCCAGGTTCTGGTCGTGAGTCAGCTATTCGTGCTCTTGCTGCCGCTGGTCTTGAAGTAACAGCAATTCGTGATGTGACTCCAGTGCCACACAATGGTGCTCGTCCTCCAAAACGTCGCCGTGTATAATCATTACCTTTACACTGCTTTTCGTTTAAGAGGGAGTAACTAAATGATCGAGTTTGAAAAACCAAATATAACAAAAATTGATGAAAATAAAGATTATGGCAAGTTTGTAATCGAACCACTAGAACGTGGATACGGTACAACACTTGGTAACTCTCTTCGTCGTGTACTTCTTGCTTCTCTTCCAGGAGCAGCTGTTACATCTATCGATATCGATGGAGTATTACATGAATTTGATACAATTCCTGGTGTTCGCGAAGACGTGATGCAAATCATTCTGAACATTAAAGGTATTGCAGTTAAATCATATGTAAAAGACGAAAAGACTATTGAACTTGATGTTGAAGGTCCTGCTGAAGTGACAGCCGGAGATATTTTAACTGATAGTGATATTGAAATCGTAAATCCAGATCATTATCTTTTCACAATCGGAGAAGGTGCTTCATTTAAAGCAACTATGACTGTAAACACTGGTCGTGGTTATGTACCTGCAGATGAAAATAAAAAAGATAATGCCCCAGTTGGAACACTTGCTGTAGATTCTATTTATACACCAGTTACAAAAGTTAACTATCAAGTTGAACCTGCTCGTGTAGGAAGCAATGATGGTTTCGACAAATTAACCCTTGAAATCTTGACAAATGGAACTATTATTCCAGAAGATGCTTTAGGGCTTTCAGCACGTATTTTGACAGAACATCTTGATTTGTTTACAAATCTTACAGAGATTGCTAAATCTGCAGAAGTGATGAAAGAAGCTGATACTGAATCGGACGACCGTATTTTGGAACGTACGATTGAGGAACTTGACTTGTCTGTACGCTCATATAACTGTTTGAAACGTGCTGGTATCAATACTGTGCATGATTTGACAGAAAAATCTGAAGCAGAGATGATGAAAGTAAGAAATCTTGGACGCAAGAGTTTGGAAGAAGTGAAACTCAAACTCATTGATTTGGGTCTTGGATTAAAAGATAAATAAAGGAGGAATACATGGCTTACCGTAAACTAGGACGCACTAGCTCACAACGTAAAGCAATGCTTCGCGATTTGACAACTGACCTTTTGATCAACGAATCAATCGTGACAACTGAAGCTCGTGCTAAAGAAATCCGTAAAACTGTTGAAAAAATGATTACTCTAGGTAAACGTGGTGATTTGCATGCACGTCGTCAAGCTGCTGCTTTCGTACGTAATGAAATCGCATCTGAAAACTATGATGAAGCAACTGATAAGTACACTTCTACTACAGCACTTCAAAAATTGTTCTCAGAAATCGCACCTCGTTATGCAGACCGTAACGGTGGATACACTCGTATCCTTAAAACTGAACCACGTCGTGGTGATGCAGCGCCAATGGCGATCATCGAATTAGTATAGAATCATCAATTTTGTTGAGTGTTATGATGATGGAGCCCTGTGCTCTTAGTCTAGCTCTGGTCTACCGCTAGGACTTTTGTCCTAGCGGGAACACTCATCATAAGATGGTAGGGTAGACGCTTGTTTACGAAATTGTTTTTCTTTTAAGAACAATTTCGTAAGCAGGCGTTTTTTAGTTTTTTTGAAGTAAATGTGCTATACTGAGAAAAAAGAAAAATATAGATATGGTTATTTTTCTATGATTTCAAAGATGGAGGACCAATATGAAAGCTATTATAACTGTTGTTGGAAAAGATAAGGGTGGTATTGTTGCAGGTGTTGCGACTAAGATTGCTGAATTAGGATTAAATATTGATGATATTTCACAAACTGTCTTGGATGAGTTCTTCACCATGATGGCTGTAGTATCCAGTGATGAAAAACATGATTTTACTCAACTAAGAAATGAGTTTGAAGCCTTTGGCCAGACCTTGAATGTCAAAATCAATATTCAAAGTGCGGCTATTTTCGATGCTATGTACAATATCTAGGAGGTACTTATGGATATTAGACAAGTTACCGAAACTATTGCAATGATTGAAGAGCAGAATTTTGATATTCGTACCATTACCATGGGAATTTCTCTTCTTGATTGTATTGATCCAGATATTGATAAGGCTGCAGATAAAATATATGAAAAAGTTACAACTAAGGCGGCGAATTTAGTGGCTGTCGGTGATGAAATCGCCGCTGAGTTAGGTATACCTATTGTCAATAAACGTGTATCAGTAACACCGATTTCTCTAATTGGTGCTGCTACAAATGCAAGGGACTATGTACCGTTAGCCAAAGCTTTAGATAGAGCAGCAAAAGAAATTGGCGTAGATTTTATTGGTGGTTTTTCTGCTTTGGTACAGAAAGGCTATCAAAAAGGAGATGAAATACTCATCAATTCGATTCCACGTGCTTTAGCTGAAACTGATAAAGTTTGCTCTTCAGTAAATATTGGTTCAACAAAGTCAGGAATCAACATGACTGCTGTAGCTGATATGGGTCGAATTATCAAGGAGACAGCTGAGCTTTCAGATATGGGGGCTGCAAAACTTGTCGTTTTTGCCAATGCAGTTGAGGACAATCCTTTTATGGCCGGAGCCTTTCATGGTGTTGGTGAAGCTGATGTTATTATCAATGTAGGTGTTTCAGGGCCTGGTGTTGTCAAACGTGCTTTAGAAAAAGTTCGCGGTCAAAGCTTTGATGTAGTTGCTGAAACTGTTAAAAAGACAGCCTTCAAGATTACTCGGATTGGTCAATTAGTTGGCCAGATGGCTAGTGAAAGACTAGGTGTTGATTTTGGGATTGTTGATTTGAGTTTAGCACCTACTCCTGCAGTGGGGGATTCAGTAGCTCGGGTCCTGGAAGAAATGGGACTGGAAACAGTTGGGACTCATGGGACGACTGCCGCTTTAGCTCTTTTAAATGACCAAGTAAAAAAAGGCGGAGTAATGGCTTGCAACCAAGTCGGTGGTCTGTCAGGTGCTTTCATCCCAGTTTCAGAAGATGAGGGTATGATAGCAGCAGTGCAAAATGGTTCCCTAAATCTTGAGAAATTAGAAGCGATGACTGCTATCTGTTCAGTTGGATTGGATATGATTGCCATTCCAGAAGATACTCCGGCAGAAACGATTGCGGCTATGATTGCGGATGAGGCAGCAATTGGTGTTATTAATATGAAAACCACAGCTGTCCGTATCATTCCAAAGGGTAAAGAAGGCGATGTGATTGAGTTTGGTGGCTTGCTAGGAACTGCCCCAGTTATGAAAGTCAATGGAGCTTCTTCGGCTGATTTCATTGCTCGTGGAGGACAGATTCCTGCTCCAATTCATAGTTTTAAAAATTAATAAAAAAATAAAATGATTTAAGTTCAATTTAAGGATAGGTGTGTATACTCTAATCATTAAATAAAGACCTCCTAACTTTATTTAATAGAAATCCTAAACTTTTTCATAATAATCTCCTACAAAAGTCACTCGTAAGAGTGGCTTTTGTTTTGTATTCTCTAATAAAACTAGTAAAATTTCATTGATTCTGGTCAAATTTTTTAAGAATGGCTACTTTTTTCGAAGTCAAACCAGCCTAAAACCTTGCCATGATTGGCTTTTTGAAAAATTATGGTATAATAGTAGTAGTTTTATTAGATGGAGTAGAATTTTTGAGAAAAAGCTTTCGTGTAAAAAAAGAGAAAGATTTCGACGCCATATTTAAAAAGGGATCAAGTGTAGCTAATCGAAAATTTGTTATTTATCGATTAGAAAACAATGAGACACATTTTCGAGTAGGTTTATCAGTCAGTAAAAAATTAGGAAATGCTGTGACAAGAAACCAAATCAAGAGAAGAATCCGGCATGTTCTCATTCAAAATAGTAATCAACTTGTTGATAATGTCGATTTTGTTGTGATTGCTCGAAAAGGCGTTGAACTATTAGAATATGCAGAAATTGAAAAAAACTTACTTCATGTTTTGAGATTAGCAAAGATTTACCAGGAAGGAAATAAGAGTGAAGAAGAAATTACAATTGACTAGTTTGTTAGGTTTGTCCTTGTTGGTAATGACTGCTTGTGCAACTAGTGAAGTATCTGCAGATTCTGCAGACTTTTGGAGTAAACTTGTTTATTTTTTTGCTGAAACTATTCGATTTTTGTCATTTGATGTCAGCATTGGTTTAGGGATTATTCTGTTCACAGTCTTGATTAGAACAATACTGTTACCAGTCTTTCAAACACAAATGGTGGCTTCCAGAAAAATGCAAGAGGCGCAACCTCTTATCAAAGAATTGCGCGAACGTTATCCAGGTCGCGACATGGAAAGTCGTACTAAGCTAGATCAGGAAACACGTAAATTATTTAAAAAATTAGGCATTAAGCAATCCGCATCCTTCTGGCCACTTTTGATTCAAATGCCAATTCTATTGGCTCTTTTCCAAGCTTTATCTAACGTAGATTTTTTGAAGACAGGCCACTTCTTATGGTTTAATCTAGGTGGAGCTGATACCACTTTCGTACTACCTATTTTAGCTGCCCTATTCACCTTCCTCAGTAGCTGGCTTTCAAATAAAGCTTTACCTGAGAAAAATGGTGCCATGACGGGTATGATGTATGGGATGCCTGTTATAATCTTCTTTTTTGCAATATCTGCTCCAAGTGGTGTCGCTCTTTACTGGGCAGTTTCAAATGCTTATCAAGTATTGCAAACCTATATTTTGAACAATCCTTTCAAGATTATTGCTGAACGCGAAGCCGGGGTTCAAGCTAAGAAAGATTTAGAAGTTAAGAAAAGAAAAGCTCTAAAGAAAGCACAGAAAAAGAAAAAGTAAGGAGAAATCTGATAATGGTATTATTTACAGGTTCAACAGTTGAAGAAGCAATCCAAAAGGGATTGAATGAATTGAATATTCCGAGAATGAAAGCTCATATCAAAGTTGTTTCGAGAGAGAAAAAGGGATTTTTTGGACTTTTTGGTACAAAACCAGCTCAAGTTGATATCGAAGCAATCAGTGAAACAACTGTTGTAAAAGCGAATCAGCAGGCAATCAAAGGTGTTCCGAAAGAAATTAATGATCAAAATGATCCAGTTAAAACAGTCAGCGAAGCAACCGTTGATTTGGGACATGTAGTTGCTGCTATCAAGAAAATTGAAGAAGAAGGCCAAGAAATTTCTGAAGAAGTCAAGGCTGAAATTCTTAAGAATGATAAAGAAGCCAGCACGATTTTAGAAGAAACAGGCCATATTGAAGTTTTAAAAGAATTGCAACCTGAAGAAACTCAAGATGAAGTTGAGCCTGAAAAAGGCAGCGACTTAGAAAATCTTGGTTTGAAAGTCGAGCCAACATACGACACCGAAAAGGTTGTTGAAGAAGTAACCAATTATGTTCAAGCAATCATCGATGATATGGATGTTGAGGGAACTATTTCTAGCACCTCTAACCGTCGCTCTATCAACATGCAAATTGATACAAATGAGCCAGGCCGTATCATTGGTTACCATGGTAAGGTTTTGAAATCCCTTCAACTTTTGGCACAAAATTACCTCTACAATCGTTATTCAAAAACTTTCTACATTACTATCAACGTCAATGATTATGTAGAACATCGTGTAGAAGTGTTACAGAGTTACGCTCAAAAATTAGCTACACGTGTCTTGGAAGAAGGCCGTAGTCAGATGACAGATCCAATGTCAAGCAGCGAGCGTAAAATTATCCATCGTATCATCTCACGAATGGAAGGTGTTACCAGCTACTCTGAAGGTGACGAACCAAATCGTTACGTTGTAGTTGACACAGAATAAAAAATGAAAAATCAGGGGAAACCTGATTTTTTTCTAACTAAAGAAGGAATAAAATGAAAGAAATCAAGGACTATCTTGCTTATCAAGGGGAACAGTACCGGAATCCCGAAAAAGCAGGGGCTGAAAAAGATAAAATGCTAGACCTGCGTCAAAAAGGGCAGGAAGCGCGAAAGGCATTTACTCGCCTAGCGGAATGTTTTCAAGCTAGGCATTCCGATTGGAATTTACACCCCACCAGTCAATGGATGAATCAAGCGCAGAGATTACGACCACATTTCTGGGTTTATTTACAGAGAGAGGGACATGTAACAGAGCCCATGATGGCTCTTCGTTTGTATGGAAATCAGAATAATTGGGGAATCTCTATAGAAGTCAGTTTTGTAGAGAGAAAAAAAGATGAGCAAACTTTAGGCAAGCAGGCCAAGGTCCTAGAAGTTCCAGTGGTAGAAGGGATTTATTTTTTAGTATACTCAGATGGAGAAAGTCAAAAGATGAAGGCTAACGAAGAAAATCGTCGTACTTTACGCGAGAAGGTGAGAAGTCAGGAAGTCCGAAAAGTTTTAGTGAAGGCAGATGTTCCTGTGACTGCAAATTCATCTGAAGAAGAAATCGTAGAAGGTCTATTGAAATCTTATGCTAAAATTCTTCCCTATTATCTAGCTACGAGAAAATTAGATAATCCGTAAAATATCATAAATCATACAGTCCAAGAGTGAACAGTCCGCTGTGTAATTCTTGGTCTTTTTGTTTCCGTTTTCACATTATATAATATAGGAGAACAATTAAAGACGAAATTCGTCGAATTTGGGGGTAGGCTATGACACGTCCGATTGGAATTTACGAAAAGGCGACGCCCAAGCACTTCACTTGGAAAGAACGCTTGGAGTTTGCCAAGGAGCTGGGCTTTGACTTTGTTGAAATGTCAGTCGATGAAAGCGATGCTCGCTTAGCGCGCTTGGAATGGAGTAAGGAAGAACGCTTTGAAGTGGTCAAGGCTGTTTATGAAACGGGTGTCCGCATTCCGACTATCTGCTTTTCTGGGCACCGCCGCTATCCGCTAGGGTCAAACAATCCAGCCCTAGAAGCCAAGTCGCTGGAAACCATGAAGCAATGTATCGAGTTGGCGCAGGATTTGGGTGTGCGGGTCATTCAGCTGGCGGGCTATGATGTCTACTATGAGGAAAAATCGCCAGAAACACGAGCTCGCTTCCTCAAAAATCTACGTAAGGCTTGTAATTGGGCGGAGCAAGCGCAGGTTATTCTTGCGATTGAGATTATGGATGACCCATTTATCAATAGTATCGAAAAATACCTGGCTGTTGAAAAGGCTATCAACTCGCCTTATCTCTTTGTCTATCCAGACACAGGTAATCTCTCAGCTTGGCACAATGACCTCTATAGTGAGTTTGTTATCGGGCACCAGGCCCTGGCGGCTCTGCATCTCAAGGATACCTATCCTGTGACTGAGCAGTCCAAGGGGCAATTCCGCGATGTGCCTTTTGGTCAAGGTTGTGTCAACTGGGAAGATACTTTCAGAATTTTAAAAGAAACCAATTATCAAGGGCCGTTTTTGATTGAAATGTGGTCTGAAAATTGTCCAACAGTAGAGGAAACCAAGGCGGCTATCAAAGAAGCCCAAGATTTCCTTTATCCACTCATTGAGAAAGCGGGGTTAAACTAATGCTGTTACCAGAATTAAGAGAGCGCGTTTACAAGGCTAATTGTGACCTGCCAAAACATGGCTTGGTTAAGTTTACTTGGGGAAATGTCTCTGCGGTGGACCGCGAAGCGGGCTTAATTGTCATCAAACCGAGCGGTGTGGACTACGATAAGCTTAGTCCGGAAAATATGGTTGTGACCGACTTGGACGGCAATATCGTTGAAGGCGACCTCAATCCGTCATCTGACTTGCCTACCCACGTGGAGCTCTACAAGGCTTTCCCAAAAATCGGTGGCGTTGTTCACACGCACTCAACGGAAGCGGTTGGCTGGGCACAGGCTGGGCGCGATATTCCATTTTACGGAACTACGCATGCGGATTATTTCTATGGTCCTATTCCAGCGGCACGTTCATTGACAGAAAGCGAAATCAACACGGCCTACGAAAAAGAAACAGGCACCGTGATTATTGAAACCTTCCGCGAACGTCAGATTGACCCAATGGCAGTGCCAGGTGTCACTGTGCGCAACCACGGTCCCTTTACTTGGGGTAAGACGCCAGAAGCTGCGGTTTACCACAGCGTTGTCTTGGAAGAAGTTGCCAAAATGGCGCGCTTCACCGAGCAAATCAAACCCGATGTTAAAGAAGCACCAAAATACCTCATGGACAAACACTACCTCCGCAAACACGGACCGAACGCTTACTATGGGCAAAAAGGCGCTAGTCATTAAAAAAACAAAGAGCAGTCCCAGGGATTGCTTTTTTGTGTTGGTTTTAAGTGGCATCTTGATTTTTAAAGTGATATAATAAATGCAATTTGATGAGTTAGAAAGAACAAAATGACAAAAAAAGTAACAATCAATGATATTGCTAGCTTGGTTGGGGTGTCCAAGGCGACGATTTCCTATTACTTAAATGGAAATATGCGGAAAATGTCTTTGGAGACGAGGGAGAAAATCCGGCTGGCCATTGAAGAAACGCGCTATCAACCCAACAAAATGGCGCAGAGTTTGGTGACCAGAGACACCAAGACGATTGGCGTTGTGATTGCGGATATCACCAACCCCTTCATTTCCTCAGTTATCAAAGGAATTCATGACACTTGCAAGAAATACGGCTACACGGTTAACTTTACCAATTCGGACAATGACCAGCTGATTGAGCAGGAAAATATCGAGCGACTTCAGCAGCAGAATGTCTCAGGGATTATTCTCGATACGGTGGATGCCAATTCGCCCTTGATTCAAAAGCTGAGTAAGAAGCGGACGGTTCTAGTGGACAGGCAATCGAGAGAAGTGACGCTGGACACGGTTGTATCTAATAATCGTGACTCGACCAAGGCTTTTTTGGCAGAAATGAAGAAGGCAGGCTATGAAGACATTTACTTTGTCACCTTTCCGATTGAGGGGATTTCGACGAGGGAAATGCGTTATCAGGGCTTTAAAGAAGAGGTTTCGGCTGACCCAGAGAAACTTTTGGTTTTGGGACAAGACGGGACAGCTCAAAAAATTCTTCAGTTGATTGAACAAAGGCAAGAAAAAATCGCTTTTTTCACCATGAACGGCCCAGCCCTGCTTGATTTTATGAAAATCTTGAACAAGACCGACTACAGCTATCCCCGTGATTTTGGTCTGGGTTCCTACGAGGATTTGGAATGGATGGAGGTTTTAAATCCGAATGTGTCCTGTATTCGCCAAGATTCTTATAAAATTGGTCAAGAGGCAGCAGAACATCTAATCAAAAAATTAAGAGGAGAGCTAGCAGCGGAACCTGCTCAACTCCTTGTCGTTCCTAGCTTTACAGTTCTTAGAAGCTCTTTTTAGAAATGAAGTATCCGCGCGAGTGGATACTTTTTTTAAAAAATTTTTTGAAACCGCTTGCAATTATAAAGAGAATAGTGTATACTGTAATAGTAGAAAAGTGAAACGGTTAACCGTAATTAAAGCACTATTTTATAAGGGAAACGTAGTTCACTTTTATTTTTTTGAAAATGAGTTAACCGCTTCACCTGGAGTTTGAAAATAATTTCGCAGTGAAAGGTTGATTGCTCGTCTAGAAAGGAGACCTAGTGAATAGTAAAACAATATTAAGCGACCCCTTGGATGCCTGCTATGCCGTTGCAAGGTTGACCGATAGCGCTAACGACTATCTTTTGGTGGCTTCGGAGACCGAAAATGCCTGCTTGGCCTATGATGTCAATCGCGATTTCGCAAGGACGGTGGTTTGGAGCGAGGTTGGTGGCACCATGTCCATTATCCAAGTGCCAGGAACGTTGGATTTCTTGGCAACCCAGCGCTTTTATCCCGGTTTTGATGCCAAGGATTGCCGGATTGTACACGGACAGTTCGAGGGCGAGGGCAAGTGGACAATCACGGAAGTGGGGGCTTTTCCTTATCTGCATCGCTTTGATTTAGTTGACAATGAGCGTGGAGCTATTCTTTTTATCGGTTGTACGATTGCCAATTCCAAGCAGTTTGTCGAGGACTGGTCGGATGACGGGAAAATTTTTGTTGGTCATTTTGATAAACAGGTAAGGCAACTGACAAGTGTAGAAGAATTGCCTCTACGGCTCAAGAAAAATCACGGTTACTATCCTGTTCACGCGGAGCATTACTCGCTTATCACAGCGGTGGAAGGGATTTATCGTTTGGACTATCCACAAGGTGTGTCTGACTGGACTTTGATCCAGCTCTTTGATGAAGAAACGAGCGATATTGTGCAGTTGGACATGGACGGTGACGGTCGTCTGGAAAATATGATTATCCAGGCTTTCCATGGCGATAGCTTGCGAATTTTGTCAGAAGATTTTAAGGAGGAATTATTTGCTTATCCAGAAGCGACGCCTTTTGGGCACGCTATCTGGTCGGGGACTTTACTCGGTCAGCCAACCTTTGTGTTTGGCTGGCGCTCAGGGAAGAAGCACTTGCTTGCTTTCACCTATGAAAATGGACGTTTTCTGGAACACATGATTGCTCCAGAAGTTGCTTCTAGCAACTGTTTGGCTTTTGAAAAAGCTGGGAAATCCTATATCTTTTCGGCGAATAATGGGAAAAATACAGTTGCTCTTTACGAACTACAAAAGGAGGAAAAGAATGCCTAAGAAGAAAGTTCTTGTGACGGGAATTGTGCCTAAGGAAGGCTTGGTCAAGCTAATGGAAAAGTACGATGTGACCTACTCAGACGGGGAGCCGTTTTCACGCGACTATGTGCTGGAACACTTGCCTGAGTACGACGCTTGGCTCTTAATGGGGCAAAAAGGGGACAAGGAAATGATCGATGCGGGGAAAAACTTGCAAATTATCTCTCTTAATGCGGTTGGTTTTGACCATGTGGACATCGAATACGCCAAACAAAAAGGGATTGTGGTCTCCAATTCGCCGCAAGCCGTGCGGGTACCGACAGCTGAAATGACTTTTGCCCTTCTCTTAGCCGCTACTAAACGTTTAGCCTTCTATGACAAGATTGTCCGTACAGGAAACTGGATTGACCCAAGCGAAAGACGCTATCAAGGGCTGACACTTGAGGGCGCAACGCTTGGTATCTACGGTATGGGGCGTATTGGTTCAACTGTGGCTGGCTTCGCCAAGGCTTTTGGGATGAAAGTGCTCTATCACGACCTCTATCGATTGCCAGAGGAGAGGGAAAAAGAATTGGGCGTTAGCTATGTGGAATTTGATGATTTGGTTGAGAAGGCTGATGTCATTACCATTCATGCTCCGTCTCTACCTTCCACTCACCACAAATTTAACAAAGAAGTGTTCAAGAAAATGAAGAACAGAAGCTATCTAATCAATGCTGCGCGTGGTCCGATTGTGTCTGAAGAAGACCTGATTGAAGCGCTTAAAACTGGAGAGATAGCGGGAGCTGGTTTGGATGTCTTTGAGTTTGAGCCAGAAGTTTCTGAAGAGCTTCGCACTTTGGACAATGTTATCATGGCGCCGCATGCAGGAACGGGAACGATTGAAGGTCGCCGTACCTTGGCAGCAGAAGCCGCAGCGAATATTCTTTCCTTCTTCGAAGGGAACCCTGTCAATATCGTAAACAAATAAAATAAAGGAAAAAGGGTAAAACTATGCTAGAAGCCTTACAAAAATTTTTCGATGTTTTTGGTGCAACAATCGTTGTGCCAGTAATGATTCTTATTGTTAGTCTGTTCTTGAAAGTCAGTCCCAAGCGCGCTTTTTTCAGTGCCCTGCGCGCGGGGGTTGGTTTGACAGGATTTGGCTGGGTCATCTCTGCTTTTACACCGCTGGTAACCAAGTACATCCAGCAAATGGTTGACACGGCAGGGTTCAATTTGCCTATCGTTGACATCGGTTGGCAAACGGGTTCTCTGACTGCCTTCTCTTCTTCAATCGGTCTGTCCTTCTTCGTTTTTGGTCTGCTGATTGAGTTGCTTCTTTTCCTTTTTGGGATTACGCGGGTCTTTGTACCGTCCAATCTCTGGAATAACTTCGGTTACATGATTTGGGGAACCATGGCTTATGCGGCAACAGGAAACTTTATCCTCTCATTTGCTTTCATGGTCTTTGTCCTTCTTTACTCACTGATTATGTCAGAAGTGCTAGCAGAGCGTTGGTCAGAATACTACGGAGTCAAAAATGCAACAATCAACTCTATTCACAATATCGAAACCTTGATTCCAGCTTTAGTATTGGATCCGCTGTGGAACCTTATCGGTATCAACAAGGTCAAACTCAATCCAGAATCGCTGAAAACCAAGCTGGGAATTTTCGGAGAACCCATGACTCTCGGTTTCTTGCTGGGGATGATTATCGGGATTCTCGGTAGCTTGAAAAATCTGGCGAGTTTGGAAGCCTGGGGTGGCATTCTAGGTTTTGCTATGTCACTTGCAGCCGTTATGACCATTTTCCCCTTGATTACGGGCGTATTTGCAAGCGCTTTCGGACCTCTGGCTGAAGCGGTCGAAAAGAACAAGAAAAAAGAAAGCGAAGAAGAAAACGGACTGGCAGACAAGAAACGTTGGTTTATCGCAGTGGATGACGGAGTTGGTTTTGGTGAACCTGCCACTATCATTGCGGGGCTCATTCTGGTGCCAATCATGGTCTTGATTTCCTTGATTTTGCCGGGCAACCGCGCGCTTCCAGTCGTTGACTTGATTGCTATTCCCTTTATGATTGAAGCCATGATCGCCGTATCAAAAGGAAATATCCTCAAAGCGATCCTAAACGGAATCGTTTGGTTTTCACTGGGACTTTATGCGGCTAGCGCCCTCGGTCCAATTTATACGGAAGCTGTGCAGCAATATGGATCGGTCTTGCCAGCAGGAGTGGTCTTGATTATGAGTTTTAATCTTTTGGCTCACCCTTTGACGGGTCTCGTCTTCTTTGCTTGGATTTCGGGCAATCCGCTTTGGATTGGTGTGACGATTGCTGTTTACCTAGTATCTCTTTTCTTCCTACGGACAAAACGCGAGTCTATCTACGCTTATTTGCGGAAAATGGCAGATAAAAATAGTGGCTTTGAAGGAAGTAAAGAAAAGATTATGATTAGCGAAGACTAATGAATAACAGATTTGAATTTGGAGGACTGTATCATGAAAAAAATTGACGGACATGCACATATTTTAAATACTATTGCTGGTTTTAATGGCAAGGGCAGACTGAATGCTCTGGGCAATGGCTATGCCATTTGGGACGACGGTGAATTGATTAAGCTCATTCCAGACGGCTATGGCGACAAGGACTTTACAGCAGAGGCTTTCTTGAAGTACATGGATGCCAATGATATTGAGAAAGCGGTGATTTTGCAAGGCCACTTGAATGGCTATCAAAACTACTATACTCATCTGGCGATTAAGCGCTACCCAGACCGCTTTACAGGCGCATTTTCGGTGGATCCATTTGCTGAAAATGCCATGCAGATTGTTCGCCGTCATGTAGAAGAGCTGGGCTTTAGAGCACTCAAATTTGAAATCAGCCAAGGTGGTGGTATCCACGGCTATCGTGGACAGAAGACACCTTTCCGCTTGGATAGCGACCCGCATGTCAGCTTGATTTTGAGCTACTTGCTGGATTATCCAGGCTTCGTTATCACTGTGGACTATGGCAACTTTGACCAAATCAGCCACCAGCCGGATGCTATTGCCAATCTTGCTCGTTTGCACCCAAGCCTTGACTTTGTTGTCTGCCATTTGTCATTCCCGCATGCAGATACACCAAATCGTCTGCGGGCGGAACTCAGCATGTGGAAAGATTTACCAAACATCTACACAGATATTTCTGCTATCCAAGATATTGACCGTCCAGATACTTTCCCATTCCCTAAATCTGAAAAGAATGTTCGGATTGCTAAGGAAGTGCTGGGAGCGAAGCGCATCATCTGGGGCACAGATTCGCCTTGGTCAGCTACTTTTAACACTTATGAAGAGTTGGCAACTTGGCTGGAGCACGTGGATATTTTCACGCCAGAAGAGCTAGAAGATGTCCTCTACAATAATGCAGAGCGCGTTTACTTTAAGCCGTCGGCTGTTCAAGCAAACCGTGAAGCAGTTGATGCAGCGACTAAGGAATTAGGCTTGTACTAAAGCCGCATATGCTTGTTCATAAAGAAGCTGTGAGGCAATCTCAGCTTCTTTTATACTTGAAATCGGAGGAGAAAAATGAAATATTTTTTAAGTATCGATTATGGGGGCACTAATACCAAGGCAATCGTATTTGATGAAGAAGGGCGGCAATTAGGGCAGTCTGCTTTTAGTACCAAGAAGATTGAGGAAAAAGCAGGCTATCGCGAAGTGGATTTGAAAGAGACCTGGCAGGGGATTCGTCAGGCTATGAGGCAAGCTGTCAAAAATGCCCAGCTTAAGGCAGAAGACATCAGCGCTCTTGCCTGTATTGGTCATGGGAAAGGCCTCTATCTGCTGGACAAAAACGGTCAGGAATTTACGCGCGGTATCTTGTCTACAGATGAGCGAGCGGTCGAGCTGGCTCAAGAATTTGAGGAGCGGCTAGACGAAATCTGGGACTTGACGCACCAGCATGTTGTTGCCGTGCAAAATCCCGTTTTGCTTCGCTGGCTCAAAGAGTATGAACCAGAGATTTACCAGAATATTGGGGCAATTCTGTCGGCCAAGGACTATGTCCGCTTCAAGCTGACTGGGCGTATTCAGCAAGAGATTGGAGATGCTTCGGGCAATCACTGGATTAACTTCCAGACGGGCACTTACGACAAAAGAATTACGGCTTTCTTTGGTATTGAAGAAATGTACGAGTTTTTGGCGCCCCAAGTGGACTATGCAGAGTTTGTTGGTGGCTTGACCCAAGAAGCTGCCGCAGCAACGGGACTTCTTGCAGGAACGCCTGTGGTTGGTGGGCTCTTTGATATTGATGCTTGCGCAATCGGCTCTGGCGTCTTAGACGCCAACACTTTTAGCGTGATTTCAGGCACTTGGAATATCAATACTTATCCCAGCAAGACGGCAGTCAGCCAAGATAGCGGCTTGATGCACTCTTATTTTCCCAATCGCGATTTTTTGATAGAGGCAGGCAGCCCAACTTCGGCGGGTAATTTGGATGCTATGATAAAAATGCTAATGATGGAGGAAATCCAAAATCTCAAGGCTTCAAATTCCTCTATTTACGATGTACTGGAAGTGTTTTTGCAGGAGACGGACGCTTCTTACAGCAAGATTCTCTTTTTCCCTTTTCTTTATGGCAACAATATCAGCAGAGCTGCTGAGGCTTGTTTCTTTGGTCTGACAACCCAGTCCAGCAAGTCAGAGATGATTCGGGCGGTTTATGAGGGGATTGTCTATGCGCACAAGCAGCATATCGATGATTTGCTAGCGACGGTTGAGCAAAGACCGCGCGCTTTGCGCTTGTCAGGCGGTGCGACAAATTCGCCAGCTTGGATGCAGATGTTCGCTGATATTTTAAATATCCCAGTAGAGACGGTTGAAGCGCCAGAATTGGGTGGTCTGGGCGGTGCCATTGCTTGCTTGCAAGCGGTGGATGATTTGAGTCTAGAAGAAGCTGTCGAAAAAATGGTTCGGGTCAAGGATCGCTTTGAGCCTCAGGCTAAGGAACATGAGCTTTACCAAAGGAAATATCGCGTTTACCAAAGTTTGCTCGCAGCCATGGAGCCTGCTTGGGCAGAGCTTTGTCAGCTACGGACGACATTAGAATAGAGGGTTAGGATGAAAATAAAGCGAGAAGAATTGATTATCAACACGATTGCTTTTAAGGAAGAATTAGACAGGGGAGTCAAGCAAGAAGATTTGCTAGAAAGCGTCAAAGATCTAGGACTTTCAAGGGTTGAAATTCGGCGAGAGTTTTTAGGGGATATTGATGTAGAGTTAAAAAACATCAGAAAAAAAGCCGACCAGCTAGGGCTGTCGCTCTTTTACAGTGTCAATGAGGATTTTGTCATAGGAGATAGGGTCAATCCGAAACTTAAGGCTTTGCGGCAGGAAGCGGAGCTCATGGGCGCTCCCTTTGTCAAATTAAACACGGGCGATGCCGGTCAGATTTCGGTAGCTTCTTTGGCAGAGTTGGCGCCTAGTTTTCAATCATCTGTCGGACTTAAGCTGGAAAATAACCAAGACCCTCTTTATGCCAGTATCAAGAATTGCCGTTTGATGATGAACAAGGTCAGCGCAGCAGACCTGCCTATTGCTTTCGTCTTTGACCTTGGCAACTGGGCTTGGCTGGGAGAAGATATAGAGCAGGCTTTTGCTAGCTTGGCAGAAGTTACCGATTACCTCCACTGCAAAAATTACCGTCATGTAAATGGTCAAGTGGAGATTGCTAGTTTATTTGAGGGTGAGTTAGATATTCCTAGCCTCATGAAGCGCTTTAGACATGTGCGCTATCTTGCCCTAGAATATCCGACTTCCTTGGAAAACTTAGAAGCAGACATAGCGCGGCTACTGGAAAAATAAAACTGAGATAGGTTCACCTACCTCAGTTTTATGGTTGATAATTGCTTTTGTCTTGGTCAGTGATTGGTCGAATGACGCGGCAAAGAACGCCAACCACCACAACATTAGCTGAGGTGTCCTTGGTCACGACGCTCCCTGAGCCAATGACACTATTGTCTCCAATCGTCACGCCTTGATTGACATGAAGGCCAGCACCTAGCCAGACATTGTCGCCAATCTTAATCGGCTTGGAATAGCACCCCCCCTGACTACGCTCCCAAGCATCTAGAGCATGATTGGACGTGTAGAGTCCGACGCGCGGTCAAAAAAGGACATTGTCACCAATCTCAATACCGCCACCGTCCAGCATAACACAGTCAAAATTTGCATAAAAATTATCCCCGATGCTGATATTGTAGCTGAACTCACAACGAAAAGTCGGCTCAAAAAGGGCATTTTTCCCGACAGATTTAAGCACTTCTTTTAAAATAGCCTGCCGCTCGCTAGCAGGCTGTCTAAAACTGGCATTGTAGCGGTTGGTCATAAAGACCGTTTTTTCGCGTGCTTCGACCAACTCGGGAGTCAAGTCATTGTACATGGCACCCGAAAGAATATGCTGTTGTTCTTCAATATTCATGGAGAGCACATTTTTTCTTTTATTATAACATGCAAGGGAGTGGGAAACAAGACTTTCCAAGTAGCTGAAAAATCCTTCATCTTTCAATTTTGTAAGCGGTCGTGATATACTAGAAAGGAAGTTTAAAGGAAAGAAAAGCAAATGATTTATTTAGATAAAAGTAGCTCTGTCTTGCTCAACTATCTTTTGCAGTTGATAGAGCCTGAAACAATTATGGCGATTTCTCGTGCCACAGGGCAATCGCGCCGCAAAATTTATTATCATTTAGAAAAAATAAACGACGCTTTGCCTCAAGGAGTTAACAAGATTGTCAGCCGGCCGCGGGTCGGACTGGTTTTGACAGCGGAACAACGAGAGGCTTGTGACGCCTTGCTTGAAAGCGTGGATGCTCACAGCTATGTCATGAGTATGGAAGAGCGCATGCAGCTGATGATTCTCTTTATCTGTGTCTTGAAAGAGCGCGTGACGATTGAAAAGCTCATGGATTTGACCAAGGTGTCGCGTAATACAGTGCTCAAAGACCTTAACACCATTCGTAGCCAGCTGACGGTCGAGCAGTATCAGATTAGTCTCATTACAACCAAGTCGCAGGGCTATGTTCTCAAATGCCACCCGCTCAATAAAGTCCAGTACGTTCACGCTCTATTGACCACGATTTTTTCTGAGGGCAATAGCGGTTTTATGCGGATTTTGGGAAGTAAAATCAAGCAGTTTGTGGAGGAAGATGTGCTGCTATCCGAGGAATTACAAATTTTTCTCAACCAGCAGGTGCATTTTATCGAGCAGGACTTGGGCAAGAAAATCAATCGCTATGAAATCGAGTTTATGCTCAAGGTTCTGCCTTATCTGCTGCTGTCCTACCGTAATATGACCTTGAGCGAGCAGGAGAGGGACGATTTGTACCGCGAGTTTTCTCTTATTCGTAAGCGCGTGGAATACAGCACGGCTAAGAAACTTCAGACTTTGCTGGACGAAAAATTGGGCTTGAGTTTGGATGAGATTGAGCTGTCTTGGATTGCGGTTTTGTTGCTTTCTCATCGAAAAGACCAGGATTTACATGCAACTAGTGAAGATTTCGCGGATTTGCAACGGGCCATTGACAATTTTATCTGGGATTTTGAAGCGCATTCTCCCTATGAGCTGGAAAATCGTGACGATCTGATTCGCAATCTCATGACTCACTGTAAGGCGCTTTTGTTCCGCAAAACTTACGGCATTTTGTCCAAAAATCCACTGACACGGCACATTCTGCAAAAGTATCCTGAGCTTTATCACTATACCGAGCAGAGCGTGGGGATTTTGGAGGAGGCCTGGCTCATTTCGCTGACGCGAGGCGAGATTGCCTACTTGGCTATGCACCTAGGTGGTGCTTTGAAGCCGCAGGCGACGAGGCCCAAGGAGGTCAAGCAGATTTACATTGTCTGCGATGAGGGGGTAGCAGTCCAGCGCTTCTTGCTCAAACAGTGCCAGTATTATTTTCCGCATGACTATATCCGCGCGGTCTTTACCAGTGAGCAATTTAAGAGCGTGGAAGACCTGCTGGAAGTAGATTTGCTGATTGTGACCAGCGACGGGCTTAGCAGTAGATTTCCGCTGGTGCAGGTCAATCCTATTTTTGACTATGAAGACGTGGTCAAGCTCAACAGCTTTATCAAGTATCGCCTGACAGCCAGTCAGCACAGCGATTTCAGAAGTGAGCTAGAGCGGCTTTTGGGGCATTATCTTGTCAATAGCGAAGAAGCCAAGGAACTCCAGTACCAAATCGAAAACCTGGTCGAAAAGCAGATTTTGACTGGAAATTAGCCTGATTTTACCAGTCCACGAACAAAAATATACATTTTGATGGCTTGTGTTTTAATTTTCTGAAAAATCTGTTATTTTATTTTGCATATGAAAAGAAAAATCAACCAATATATCTATCCAATTATTTTACTTTTTCTAGTAAAGATGTTAATAACCGTCTGGGTTGAAGTTTTTTAAACGGTAGGAAAGTAAAAGTATACAGCGATTTGGAAATGACGATTTATTTGTCTGCTTTGCTAATTACGATTGTCTGTTCAATTTTTGCTATTTGACACTGGGGTGATAAATATATCTTTAAATTTTCTAAAATAAAACTGTCTTATATTCTAGTAACAGTGGGACTTTATTATTTACTTCAGTATTTTAACGAGCAGTATTGGAAATGGTTTCCTAATTACGTTACGACAAATCAACAAGGCTTAGATGATATTAGATATGCGCAACCTAGCACATTTGTATTGGGCAGTCACTTGTTCGTGATGTCTATTTTGAGCCCTGTTCGTGAGGAGTTGGTTTTTCGTGGAGCTATTATGACCAGTTATTTCAGGAATTCCCAATATTTCTTGGATGTTCTTGTTTCGGCAGCAACCTTTGGTATTTTTTACATTATAGGCTTTCCTTGGTCTTGGATTGATTTTTTCTTTTATGCAATGGCTGATGCTGTGATAGGTTTTATTTTTCGCTACACCAAGTCGATTTACTACCCTTTGGCTTTCTATATTTTTTGGAATACAGCTAATCATTGGAGTGAGATTTGGAGTTTCATCTATTTGAATATTCTCAATTAAACTACATCCGCAAGTCCAAACTTGCGGGTGTTTTTATCAAAAAATAAAGTCCAATCTTGAACACTGGCTTGTGTTTTATTTGGTCTTTTTTTCTTTGCCGTCAAGGGCTATACTGAGAGAGTAGATTAAAATTCGTTTGGAGGAGGAGCCATTCATGCCTAACGTAAAAGATTTTACTAGAGAATCTTAGATTCTCTCAACTTTCCCAGAGTGGGAACTTAGATCAATGAGGAAATCGAAGAAGAAGTAGTGCCAGCAGGCAACTTTGCCATGTGGTGACTAGGAAACTGTGGTACTTGGATTAAAACACCAGATGGTGCTAACGTTGTCATGGACCTTTGGTCAAACCGTGGAAAATCAACTAAAAAAGTGAAAGATATGGTTCGTGGACACCAAATGGCCAATATGGGAGGTGTTCGTAAATTGCAATCAAACTTGCGTGTTTAGCCAATGGTTATCGATCCATTTGCTATCAACGAGCTAAACTACTATTTGGTTTCACATTTCCACAGTGATCATATCGATCCTTATACAGCTGCAGCAATTCTTAACAATCCCTAAGTTAGAGCATGTTAAGTTTATCGGCTCTTACCATTGTGGACGAATCTGGGAAGGCTGGGGTGTTCCAAAAGAACGTATCATCGTTGTCAAACCAGGCGACACTATCGAACTAAAAGACATGAAGATTCATTCAGTAGAATCATTTGACCGTACTTGCTTGGTAACTATACCAGTGAATGGTGCTGATGAGACAGGCGGTGAACTTGCTGGCTTAGCTGTTACAGATGAAGAGATGGCTCAAAAAGTTGTTAATTATGTCTTTGAAACACCAGGTGGAACTATTTATCATGGTGCAGATTCTCACTTCTCAAACTACTTTGCGAAACATGGTAAAGACTTCAAAATTGATATTGCTTTGAATAACTATGGTGAAAATCCAGTCGGTATCCAAGATAAAATGACATCTATAGACCTTCTTCGTATGGCAGAAAATCTACGTGCCAAAGTTATTATTCCAGTTCACTATGATATCTGGTCTAACTTCATGGCTTCTACTAATGAAATCCTAGAACTTTGGAAAATGAGAAAAGATCGTTCGCAATACGATTTCCATCTATTTATCTGGGAAGTTGGTGGGAAGTACACTTATCCTCAATATCAACACTCAGTAGAATACCATCATCCACGTGGTTTCGACGATTATTTTGAACAAGACTCTAATATTCAATTTAAAGCTTTTCTCTAATATAAAAATATTCTTTGGAGGTTATCCGTATGTTGCATGATACGGATAATTTTCATATAATAGTAAAATAGAATGTGTGATTCAATAATCACCTTAAATAGAAAGGAAATTCTATGTCAAATCTATCTGTTAATGCTATTCGTTTCTTAGGTATTGACGCTATTAATAAAGCTAATTCAGGTCACCCAGGGGTGGTTATGGGTGCAGCTCCGATGGCTTACAACCTTTTCACTAAAGAACTTCGTATCAATCCAGCTCAACCAAACTGGATCAACCGCGACCGTTTTATTCTTTCAGCGGGTCACGGATCAATGCTTCTCTATGCCCTTCTTCACCTTTCTGGATTTGAAGATGTGAGCATGGATGAAGTGAAGAGTTTCCGTCAATGGGGATCTAAAACTCCAGGTCACCCAGAATTTGGTCATACAGCAGGGGTTGATGCAACAACAGGTCCTCTAGGACAAGGGATTGCGACTGCGACAGGTTTTGCACAAGCAGAACGTTTCCTTGCAGCCAAGTATAACCGCGAAGGTTATAACATCTTTGATCACTACACATATGTTATCTGTGGAGATGGTGACTTGATGGAAGGTGTCTCAAGTGAAGCCGCTTCTTATGCAGGTTTGCAGAAACTTGACAAATTGGTTGTTCTCTATGATTCAAATGATATCAACTTGGACGGTGAGACAAAAGATTCATTCACAGAGAGTGTTCGCGATCGTTACAATGCTTACGGTTGGCATACAGCCTTGGTTGAAGATGGGACAGACTTAGAAGCTATTCAAGCAGCTATTGAAGAAGCTAAGGCTTCAGGGAAACCATCTTTGATTGAAGTGAAAACTGTTATTGGTTATGGTTCCCCAAACAAACAAGGAACTAATGCCGTACACGGTGCTCCTCTTGGTGCAGACGAAACGGCTGCAACTCGTCAAGCCCTTGGTTGGGACTATGAACCATTTGAAATCCCAGCAGAAGTTTATGCTGATTTCAAAGAAAATGTTGCAGACCGAGGTGCATCAGCATATGAAGCATGGACAAAACTAGTTGCAGACTATAAAGAAGCTTACCCAGAGCTTGCTGCAGAAGTGGAAGCAATCATCGACGGACGCGATCCAGTTGAATTGACTCCAGAAGACTTCCCAGCTTTAGAAAATGGCTTCTCTCAAGCAACTCGTAACTCAAGCCAAGATGCTTTAAATGTAGTGGCTGCTAAATTGCCGACCTTCCTTGGCGGATCAGCTGACCTTGCTCATTCAAATATGACTTACATCAAAACGGACGGACTTCAGGACGATGCCAATCGCTTGAACCGTAATATCCAATTTGGTGTTCGTGAATTTGCAATGGGTACTGTCTTGAACGGAATGGCTCTTCACGGTGGACTTCGAGTTTACGGTGGAACTTTCTTCGTATTCTCAGACTATCTTAAAGCAGCAGTTCGTTTATCAGCTCTACAAGGTCTTCCTGTAACCTATGTCTTTACTCACGATTCAATCGCAGTTGGTGAAGATGGACCAACTCATGAACCAATCGAGCACTTGGCAGGACTTCGTGCGATTCCAAACCTTAATGTTTTCCGCCCAGCAGATGCGCGTGAAACTCAAGCAGCTTGGTACCTCGCAGTGAAGAGTGAGAAAACACCAACTGCCCTTGTCTTGACTCGTCAAAACTTGACTGTTGAGGAAGGAACTGACTTCAATAAGGTTGCGAAAGGTGCTTACGTTGTATATGAAAATGCAGCAGACTTTGACACGATCTTGATTGCAACAGGTTCAGAAGTGAATCTAGCTGTTGCAGCTGCTAAAGAATTGGCAAGTCAAGGTGGAAAAGTTCGCGTAGTTAGCATGCCATCTACGGATGTCTTTGATACACAAGATGCCGCATACAAAGAAGAAATCCTACCAAATGCAGTTCGTCGTCGTGTGGCGGTTGAAATGGGAGCGACTCAAAACTGGTACAAATACGTTGGTCTTGATGGAGCAGTTCTCGGTATTGATACCTTTGGAGCATCTGCCCCAGCTTCAAAAGTGTTGGCAGAGTATGGATTTACAGTTGAAAACCTAGTAGAACTTGTAAACAACTTGAAATAAGAAAAATCAGAGCTTTGCTCTGGTTTTTTATTGACTTAAAACTAAGGTGCAATCTTGTAAAAAATAGTGAAATTTGATATAGTAGTTTTATCTGAATTACAAAGGAGAAAATACAATGAATGCAAATTTAACATTTGTGATTATGCTTGTAGGGATGTTCGCCTTGATGTTCTTTATGCAACGTTCTCAAAAGAAACAAGCGCAAAAGCGTATGGAGAGTCTCAATAAACTTCAAAAAGGCTATGAAGTCATTACTATCGGTGGTTTATACGGTACAGTTGATGAAGTTGATACCGAAAACAGAACGATCGTACTTGATGTAGACGGAGTTTACTTGACTTTTGAACTTGGAGCTATCAAATCTGTCTTGCCACTTAAAGAGGCTGTTACATCAGAAGGTACAGTTGTCGATGGTGAAAGCGCGATTGAAGAATAAAACGGGGTGGATCTCATACCCCTTTTTCTATGAATATGGGGAACAATAATGAAGAAAGTTGTTTTTGTATGTCTTGGTAATATTTGCCGTAGTCCTATGGCAGAATTTGTTATGAAATCTTTAACCGATGATTATGAGATTGAAAGTAGAGCAACTTCTTCTTGGGAACATGGCAATCCAATTCACAAAGGAACCCAGAAAATTTTTAAAGCTCACGAGATTCCTTACGATTCATCAAAAACATCACAGCAAATTTCTAAGGATGATTTTGAATATTTTGATTATGTCATTGGGATGGACGAGTCGAATCTTCTAGATTTGACTCGAATGTGTCCTCAAGACCAACAACACAAGCTAGAGGCATTTGCTTCTGAGGGTGTTCCTGATCCATGGTATACAGGTGATTTTGATGAAACTTACGATCGAGTTTTAACTGGTTGCCAAGCTTGGCTAACACGTTTAGAAAATGAGGCAAAAAATGGATAATTTAAAGAAATTCTATGATAAGTACAGTGTCTATATAACGCGTCCTCGTTTGGAAATTGCAACAGTAGTAGTCATAGCTCTTTGTGCTATATTTGTATTTGTCGGGAATATGCCTAAGCAAGGAGTTTTGAAACTGGATGGCGATTCACTTGTATATGACGGAAGTATTGTTCGTGGGAAGATGAACGGCCAAGGAACAATGACCTTCTCAAATGGTGACACTTATACTGGTGAATTTAAAAATGGAGCATTTAACGGTAAAGGAACCTACCAAGCTAAAGAAGGCTGGGTTTATGAAGGTGACTTTGTTAATGGCCAAGCTGAAGGAAAAGGAAAACTGACTACAGAGCAAGAAGTTGTCTATGAAGGTGACTTTAAACAAGGGCTCTTCCAACAAGCACAATAACCTCCTCTTAGAGGGGGTAATATACCGCGCCTATAGAAAGCGCTTACATGGAAATTAAGACGCCTTTCAATACCTTTTTACAATGAAGTTTGTGAAAAATAAAAGTTTTACGAGATTATTCACAAAGTATAAGCAAAAAAGTGTATGGGTAGGGCTGTGCAAAATTATTTTCACAAGCGAATAAAAAAAGTTTGTGAAATTTCTATGAAACTGTTTACAAATCTTGAAAAAAGAGTTATAATAAGATTGTGAAAAAATTAACAAAGGACTTACAATCCTTGAAAGCTATGGAGGAAAATATGGCTGATAAAAAAACTGTAACACCAGAGGAAAAGAAACTCGCTGCTGAAAAGCATGTCGATGGTTTGGTGCAAAAAGCTTTGGTTGCCCTTGAAGAAATGCGTAAACTCGACCAAGATCAAGTCGATTATATCGTAGCAAAAGCTTCAGTTGCAGCACTTGATGCTCACGGAGAATTGGCTTTACATGCCTTTGAAGAAACAGGACGTGGAGTATTTGAAGATAAAGCGACTAAGAACTTGTTTGCCTGTGAGCACGTAGTAAACAACATGCGCCACACTAAAACAGTTGGTGTTATTGAAGAAGACGACGTGACAGGATTGACTCTTATTGCTGAACCGGTTGGTGTTGTTTGTGGTATCACTCCAACAACAAATCCTACTTCAACAGCAATCTTTAAAGCTTTGATTTCATTGAAGACTCGTAATCCTATTGTCTTTGCATTCCACCCATCAGCTCAAGAATCATCAGCTCACGCTGCTCAAATCGTGCGTGATGCAGCGATTAAAGCAGGAGCTCCTGAAAACTGTGTACAGTGGATTACTGAACCATCTATGGAAGCAACTAGCGCATTGATGAACCACGAAGGTATTGCAACAATCCTTGCAACAGGTGGGAATGCCATGGTTAAAGCTGCATACTCATGTGGTAAACCAGCTCTTGGGGTAGGTGCCGGAAACGTTCCAGCTTATGTTGAAAAATCAGCTAACATTCGCCAAGCTGCTCACGATATCGTCATGTCTAAATCATTTGATAATGGTATGGTCTGTGCATCTGAACAAGCGGTTATTATTGATAAAGAAATTTATGATGAATTTGTAGCAGAGTTCAAATCTTACCACACTTACTTTGTAAACAAAAAAGAAAAAGCTCTTCTTGAAGAGTTCTGCTTCGGCGTGAAAGCAAACAGCAAAAACTGTGCTGGTGCAAAATTGAACGCTGACATCGTTGGTAAACCAGCAACTTGGATCGCAGAACAAGCAGGATTTACTGTTCCAGAAGGAACAAACATTCTTGCTGCAGAATGTAAAGAAGTTGGCGAAAACGAGCCGTTGACTCGTGAAAAATTATCACCAGTTATCGCAGTTTTGAAATCTGAAAGCCGTGAAGATGGTATTTCTAAAGCTCGTCAAATGGTTGAATTTAACGGTCTTGGACACTCAGCTGCCATCCATACTGCTGATGAAGAACTGACTAAAGAATTTGGTAAAGCTGTTAAAGCTATTCGTGTTATCTGTAACTCACCTTCTACTTTCGGTGGTATCGGGGATGTTTATAATGCCTTCTTGCCATCATTAACACTCGGATGTGGTTCTTACGGACGTAACTCAGTTGGGGATAACGTTAGCGCCATTAACCTCTTGAATATCAAAAAAGTCGGAAGACGGAGAAATAACATGCAATGGATGAAACTTCCTTCAAAAACATACTTTGAACGTGATTCAATTCAATACCTTCAAAAATGTCGTGACGTTGAGCGTGTCATGATCGTTACTGACCACGCTATGGTAGAGCTTGGCTTCCTTGATCGTATCATCGAGCAACTTGACCTTCGTCGCAATAAGGTTGTTTACCAAATCTTTGCAGATGTAGAACCAGATCCAGATATCACTACAGTTGAACGTGGTACTGAGATTATGCGTTCCTTCAAACCAGATACAATCATCGCTCTTGGTGGTGGATCACCAATGGATGCTGCTAAAGTAATGTGGCTCTTCTACGAACAACCAGAAGTGGACTTCCGTGATCTTGTACAAAAATTCATGGATATCCGTAAACGTGCCTTCAAATTCCCATTACTTGGTAAGAAGACTAAATTCATCGCTATCCCAACTACATCTGGTACAGGATCTGAAGTAACTCCATTTGCCGTTATCTCTGATAAAGCAAACAACCGTAAATACCCAATCGCTGACTACTCATTGACACCAACCGTGGCAATCGTAGACCCTGCCTTGGTATTGACAGTTCCTGGATTTGTTGCTGCTGATACTGGTATGGACGTATTGACTCACGCAACTGAAGCTTACGTATCACAAATGGCTAGCGACTACACTGATGGTCTTGCTCTTCAAGCGATCAAACTCGTATTTGAAAACCTTGAAAGCTCAGTTAAGAATGCAGACTTCCACTCACGTGAGAAAATGCATAACGCTTCAACTATTGCTGGTATGGCCTTTGCTAATGCCTTCCTAGGTATTTCTCACTCAATGGCTCACAAGATTGGTGCACAATTCCACACAGTTCACGGACGTACAAATGCAATCTTGCTTCCATACGTTATCCGTTACAATGGTACACGCCCAGCTAAGACAGCTACATGGCCTAAGTACAACTACTACCGTGCAGATGAAAAATATCAAGATATCGCACGTATGCTTGGACTTCCAGCTTCTACTCCAGAAGAAGGAGTTGCATCTTATGCTAAAGCTGTTTACGAACTCGGTGAGCGCGTAGGTATCGAAATGAACTTCAAAGCACAAGGTGTTGACGAGAAAGAATGGAAAGAACATTCACGTGAATTGGCCTTCCTTGCTTATGAAGATCAATGTTCACCTGCAAACCCACGTCTTCCAATGGTTGACCATATGCAAGAAATCATCGAAGATGCTTACTATGGTTACAAAGAAAGACCAGGACGTCTTAAATAATTGATTATCAGTCAGAGACAGGAGGTATCCTGTCTCTTTTTATAGTTTTCAAAATAGAAGAGGTTAAAAGTTTAACAAAAAAGTTTAGTAAATAACTATAAAGATGCATGTTGATAGACTTTTGACAAAGGGAATTTATATAAAATTGTGTATCTAGAAAGTAGAAAACTGAAGTGAAAATCAACGTCAGCGCTTGCAATAAAACTAAAATAGTTATATAATAGGTTTGTTGAAAGGTGATTTGTAGTGATTCAAGTTACTCTTTTCACAATAAAATTTTCATGATTTTCATAAGGAGGAAATCACTAATGGTAGTTAAAGTTGGTATTAACGGTTTCGGTCGTATCGGTCGTCTTGCTTTCCGTCGTATCCAAAACGTAGAAGGTGTTGAAGTTACTCGCATCAACGACCTTACAGATCCAGTTATGCTTGCACACTTGTTGAAATATGACACAACTCAAGGTCGTTTCGACGGTACTGTGGAAGTTAAAGAAGGTGGATTCGAAGTTAACGGTAAATTCGTTAAAGTTTCTGCTGAACGTGATCCAGAACAAATCGACTGGGCTAACGACGGTGTAGAAATCGTTCTTGAAGCAACTGGTTTCTTTGCTAAGAAAGAAGCTGCTGAAAAACACTTGCATGCAGGTGGCGCTAAGAAAGTTGTTATCACTGCTCCTGGTGGAAACGATGTTAAAACAGTTGTATTTAACACTAACCACGACGTTCTTGATGGTACTGAAACAGTTATCTCAGGTGCTTCATGTACTACAAACTGCTTGGCTCCAATGGCTAAAGCTCTTCAAGATAACTTCGGTGTTGTAGAAGGATTGATGACTACTATCCACGCTTACACTGGTGACCAAATGATCCTTGACGGACCACACCGTGGTGGTGACCTTCGTCGTGCTCGCGCTGGTGCTGCAAACATCGTTCCTAACTCAACTGGTGCTGCTAAAGCTATCGGTCTTGTAATTCCAGAATTGAATGGTAAACTTGACGGATCTGCACAACGCGTTCCAACTCCAACTGGATCAGTTACTGAATTGGTAGCTGTTCTTGAAAAGAACGTTACTGTTGACGAAGTGAACGCAGCTATGAAAGCAGCCTCAAACGAATCATACGGTTACACAGAAGATCCAATCGTATCTTCAGATATCGTAGGTATGTCATACGGTTCATTGTTTGACGCAACTCAAACTAAAGTTCTTGACGTTGACGGTAAACAATTGGTTAAAGTTGTATCATGGTACGACAACGAAATGTCATACACTGCACAACTTGTACGTACTCTTGAATACTTCGCAAAAATTGCTAAATAATTTCTGAGTCGAAAAAGCAAGACCAATCGGTCTTGCTTTTTGTATCTATAAAAATGGATGATTTTATCATCCATTTTGTTTTAATTCTCTTTCAAATGTATCTGAGAGTGCAGTAAAGCTTAATTGTTTTAAAGTCAGAGGGTGGATGAAGGATAGTTTAAATGCGTGCAGCATTAGTCTCTTGTCTTTTGAGTGTGGGTTGTAGAGAGGGTCTCCGAGGATTGGATGTCCGTGGTGAGATAGGTGAACTCGGATCTGATGGGTTCGTCCAGTTTTTAATTTGCAACGAACGAGACTAGTTTTGTTTTGAAATTGTTTTAACCGAGTTACGTGGGTTTCGGCGTATTGACCATTTTTTTGATCCACAACTCTTTTTCTACGATCGTGGCGATTGCGACCTATTTTATCACGGAAAATCAAGTCCTTAGCCCCTAATCTTCCATCAACCAGAGCCCAGTATTCTCGAGAAATCTCTTTCTTTTCTAATAAGCGATTAAGGATAGGAAGAATGAATGGATTCTTAGCAAACAGTACGAGACCACTTGTTTCCATATCTAGTCTATGAACAACATAGCAGGTTTGGCCGGCATAGGCGCTGACATGATTGAGAAGAGCTATCTCATCTGGCTGATTTCCATGTGTCTTCATACCCTCGGGTTTATTGACGATAATTAGATGTTGGTCTTGATAGACTTCTTCGACAAGTTTGGGATTTCCCCATAGAATTTTTTTTGTAGGATAATCTTCCTCGTCGAAAATCAATTGGCACTCATCTCCAGCCTTGACCGTTTGATGCCAGTGGACTTCTTCTTGATTAATGAGGATGTGTTTCTTGATTCTCAAAAAGTGCCTTATTTTTCTAGGTATTAACAGCTGTTCTTCTAGGAAGAACTTGACCGTCATTTTGGGTAGAGAGTTGGGGATCGTAAAGGTAAATTTCATACTGATATTGTAACAAAAATCAATTTATTTGGACAGGGGAACTAGCAAAATTCTTGTCTTCCTATGGGGAAGATGATAAAATATACGCATGAAATTAGATACCTTATTTGAAAAATTTCTTTCTTTATTTAAGAAAGAAGAATCTGAAATTGAAGAAACAGAAATGAATGAAGTCAAACAAGAAGAAAATGTGTCGAGCAACTTACGACGTTCAAGAGCAGGTCGAAAGAAATCTGGGGCAGTTGGTCCTATTCGAAAATTTTGGCGTCGCTACCATTTGACAAAAATCTTTTTGATTCTTGGGCTCAGTGCTAGCTTGTTTGTTGGGGTCTATTTGTTTGCTCTAGCAAAATCGACAAATGTTACCGACTTACAAAACGCTTTAAAAACTCGCACTCTGATTTTTGACAGAGAGGAAAAAGAAGCAGGCGCCCTGTCAGGTCAAAAAGGCACCTATGTCGAACTTTCGGACATCAGTGAAGATTTACAAAATGCTGTCATTGCTACCGAGGATAGAAGTTTCTATAAGAACGATGGTATTAACTATGCTCGTTTTTTCCTAGCGATAGTGACGGCTGGACGCTCAGGTGGTGGTTCTACAATTACTCAGCAGTTGGCGAAGAATGCCTATCTTTCTCAAGACCAAACTGTTCAGAGAAAGGCAAAAGAATTCTTTCTAGCTTTAGAGCTAACTAAAAAGTATAGCAAGAAAGAAATTCTGGCTATGTACTTGAACAATGCCTACTTCGGAAATGGAGTTTGGGGTGTTGAAGATGCAAGTAAAAAATACTTTGGGGTTTCAGCTTCTCAACTGACGCTTGATGAAGCTGCAACTTTAGCCGGAATGCTCAAAGGGCCAGAATTGTATAACCCTTTGAATTCTATTGAAGATTCTACTAATCGTAGAGACACCGTTCTACAAAACATGGTCGCTGCTGGCTATATTGATAAAGACAAAGAAGCGGAAGCTTCGGGTGTTGATATGGCCTCTCAACTGCAAGATGCTTATGAAGGTAAAGTTTCAGACTACCGATATCCATCCTATTTTGATGCTGTTGTTAATGAAGCAATTGAAAAGTATAATTTAACTGAAGAAGAAATTGTGAACAACGGCTATCGTATATATACGGAATTAGATCAGAATTACCAGGCTAATATGCAGGTCATTTATGAAAACACAGACCTCTTTCCAACCGCAGAAGATGGAACTCATGCCGAGTCAGGCAGTGTTGCTCTAGAGCCAAAAACAGGAGGAGTTCGAGGAGTTGTTGGTCGTGTAGCAGGAGATGATAAAGCCGGCTTCCGAAATTTCAACTATGCAACTCAATCAAAAAGAAGCCCGGGTTCAACTATTAAGCCCTTAGTTGTCTATACCCCAGCAGTAGAAGCTGGTTGGGCTCTAAATAAAGAGTTGGACAATCATACTATGGAGTATGGTGATTACAAGGTAGATAACTACGCAGGAATCAAAACATCTCCAGAAGTTCCAATGTACCAAGCTTTAGCTGAATCCCTAAACCTTCCTGCAGTAGCCACGGTTAAGGAACTTGGTATTGACAAGGCTTTTGAATCAGGCGAAAGATTCGGGCTTAACTTAACCAATGTAGATCGTGTATTGGGTGTTGCACTGGGTGGTGGTGTAGAAACTAGTCCACTGCAAATGGCGCAAGCTTATGCAGCATTTGCAAACGAAGGTTTGATGCCTGAAGCACATTTCATTACACGTATTGAAAATGCAAGTGGTCAAGTCATTGCTACTCATAAGAATTCTCAAAAACGAGTGATAGATAAATCCGTAGCGGATAAAATGACTAGCATGATGCTAGGGACATTCACAAACGGTACAGGTATAAGTTCATCACCAGATGGTTATGTTATGGCCGGGAAAACAGGTACAACAGAAGCAGCCTTCAACCCGGTGTATACGAGTGACCAGTGGGTTATCGGCTATACGCCAGATGTAGTCATTAGTCATTGGCTTGGTTTCCCAACGACCGATGAAAATCATTATCTAGCAGGCTCGACATCGAATGGCGCCGCTCATATTTTTAGAAGTATGGCAGAAACAATTCTTCCTTATACACCAGGAAGTACATTTACAGTTGAAAATGCCTATAAAATAAATGGGATTGCTCCTGAAAATGTTCCGAATCAGTCAACTGACAATGGTGGTGGGCAGTCAACTGACTCTATAAATGATATCCAAAGTAGAGCTCAGAACCTTATTGATGAGGCAGAAAAAGCTATTTCAGATGCAAAAATTAAAGAAAAAGCAAAAACCGTCTGGGATACAATTGTAGATTTGTTCCAATAAATTTTTTAAAAGACAAGAGCATAACTCTTGTCTCTTTTTATATCCTAAAAAGTCTAAAAAGATATCCCAACGAAATATCAAAGATTCAAAAAAATAAAAATCAGGCAAGATAAATAACAAAATAGAAGAAATGTCATAATTCGTCTCTACATCTGCTATACTAATGGCAGAAAAGGAGAACAACTATGTTAGACATGAATTACCACGAAGTAAAAGCTATTGTACATAAGTGTAGAAAAGAATACTACCTTCATTTATGGGAAAAAGAAGATTGGGATCAAGAGGGAATGATTTGCCTACATGAATTATTAGAAAATCACCCTGATTTTAAGGAAAATAAAAATAAGGAATTCTATACCTACTTCAAAACAAAGTTTCGAAATCGAATTTTGGATGCAGTCAGGAAACAAGAAAGTTACAAAAGAAGATTGGATCGACAAGCTTATGAAGAAGTGAGCGAGATTAGCCATCGCTTAGGCGAAGGGGGGCTGTTGATAGATGAGTCTTACGCATTAGAAGAAGTGCTTAAAGAGTATCGAGCAGGATTAGGGAAAGAAAAATTGGAGTTGTTTGAACGATTGTTAGCTGATGAGCGATTCAAAGGAAGAAAAGCAATGTTGAAAGAACTAAAGCAGGTGCTAAGAGATTTTTCTCCAAAAAGATAAAAAAATAAATCCAATATCTTGACAAGGCAGAAAAAGTGGGTATAATAGAAAGAGTTAAAAAGCTCAGGTCCGTTGGTCAAGGGGTTAAGACACCGCCTTTTCACGGCGGTAACACGGGTTCGAATCCCGTACGGACTATGGGTGTATCGCGGTTGATGGAAATAGGAATTAAAAAAAGTTAAAAAAACCTGTT